>JBGQLM010000018.1:0-36160 GCA_041500085.1 Geobacteraceae bacterium | reverse complement strand
ATCAGGGTAACCGCATCCTGCTCCTGCTTGTCCTTTTTGTCCTGCTCTTCATCCATCAGCGCGAGGCGCTCCAGAAAAGCGGAGAGGGTGGCCCCCGGAGTCCGGGCGGCAAAGGAGGCCAGGGAGTTGACGATCTGCTCCACGTTCTCCACCTTGCGCCGGGCCGCGGCCTTGTCATCGACGCTTGCCAGCAGCTCCTCCTCGATCTTCAGCTTACCAAAAAGCTCCCGCGCCTTGTCCGCCAGCCTCCTGCCGTTGGCAAACAGCTCGCACTCGCCCTTCAGCAGCTCGTGGAAGGCGAAGATTTTCTGCCGCGCCGCCATGGTCAGCCCCGGGACCTCTTCCACCCGGCCGAGCGCCCGGAACAGCGGCACCTTTTCTGCCAGTGACCAGTCGTTGACCCTGTTCACTGATGATTCGCCGATGCCGCGCCGCGGGAAGTTGATGATCCGGAGCAGCGACTGCTCGTCGTCGGGGTTGGCCAGCACCTTCAGCCAGGCCAGGGTGTCCTTCACCTCCCTGCGGTCGTAGAACCTCATGCCGCCGACCAGGATGTAGGGGATGCTCTCGATGCGGAGCTGCTCCTCGAAAGCCCGGCTCTGGGCATTGGTCCGGTAGAGGATGCAGAACTCTCCATACGGGGCATCGCGCCGGAACCGCTCGGTCTGGATCCGTTCCACCACGGTGGCAGCCTCCTCCTCTTCGTCGGCGGTCACCAGTAGGTGAATGGGGCTCCCCGGCCCGCTGTCGGTCCAGAGGGTCTTATCCTTGCGCTCCGGATTGTTGCGGATGACCTGGTTGGCCGCTTCTAGGATGTTGCCGCTGCAGCGGTAGTTCTGCTCCAGCTTGATAATGTGGCATCCCCGGTACTCTTGCTCGAAGGCGAGAATTTTGCGCACGTCAGCACCGCGCCAGCCGTAGATGGACTGGTCGTCGTCTCCGACCACGCAGAGGTTTCGTGAGCCTGCGGCCAGGAGGCTTATGAACAGGTACTGGGCGGGATTGGTGTCCTGGTACTCGTCCACCATCAGGTAGCGGAAGCGCTCCTGCCAGAATGCCAGCACTTCCGGATGCTGCTGCAGCAGGCGCACGGTCAGCAGGATGATATCGTCGAAATCGATGGCGTTGCAGGCTTTCAGCTGCGCCTGGTAGCGCGGATAGACCCGGGAGACGAGCAGCTCCGTTTCGTCGCTGAAGTGGGGCCGGAAATCCTCCGGCATAATGAGTCCGTTTTTCAGCATGGAGATCTTCCAGTGGACCGTCTCCGGGGTGATCTTCTTGCCGTCCGCGCCGACCTCCCGCATGGTCTGGCGG
The DNA here is from genome assembly GCA_041500085.1 of Geobacteraceae bacterium. Lineage (GTDB taxonomy): Bacteria > Desulfobacterota > Desulfuromonadia > Geobacterales > DSM-12255 > VEOV01. The sequence continues at coordinate 34,846 of JBGQLM010000018.1, read as the reverse complement.
ATCAGCCCGAGCTGGTCGGAGCTGTCGAAGATGGAGAAGTTGGGCCGGTAGCCGAGATGGCGGCACTCCTGGCGCAGAATCCGCACCCCGAGGGAGTGAAAGGTGGAGACGATCACACCTTCCCGTCGCGTTTTGCCCACCAGCTCTTCCGGCCGCTCGCCCATCTCCCGGGCGGCCTTGTTGGTAAAGGTGACCGCCAGGATGTTTTCCGGCGAGATCCCCAGCTGCAGGAGCAGGTAGGCAATCCGGCAGGTGATGACACTCGTCTTGCCGGACCCGGCGCCGGCCAGAACCAGGAGCGGACCTTCGGTATGTTTTACCGCCTGAAGCTGTTCACGGTTGAGTTTTGAAAGGTATTTCATAGGGTGCTTGTCATACCAGATCGGGAAGAACGACGCAAGGGGTCTGAAGAAGAAAAAGAGCGGATGGGGCAGCGAGGTGGCCGGACAAGAGGGCGCTTTTCGGGTGGGTCACCTCTTCATAATTGCTTGACAGCACCCGCTTTTCCCAAGATAATCAGCAGACTGACTATATCCCCACAGCTACTGTTTCCGGAGGTTGTTTCATGAAGAAATTTGCTGTTTTACTCTTCATTACTTTATTGCCATTTTCTACTGCTTCAGCCGAGGAATCCGGGATGAAGCTTTCTCTGAAACAGGCTGTCAAGATGGCTCTGGAGGGGAACCTCGACCTCAAGGCCGAACTGTACACTCCGGCTGAGGCCGAATCCGACCTCAGAAAAAGCCGTTCGATATACGAGCCCCATCTGACCCTCGATACCAGCTATGAGGAAGCCACCCAGTTTACCCCCTCGCTTGGCGGAGGCACCTACCAGAGTACATTTGCTCTCACTCCGGGTGCTAATCAGCTGCTCCCCAGCGGCGGGACTCTGGCCCTCAAGTATGAAAACAGGAGACAGAACGGCACGATTATTGTCCCTCCTTTCGAATCCTCCTGGTCCTCCTCCCTCGGGCTCTCACTCAACCAGCCTCTGTTGAAGAACTTCGGGAGAGAGACAACGGAGCTGAACATAAGGGTTTCCCAGCTCTCCAAGGATACTTCGATCAGTCACTTAAGGAGCCGGATCCTGGCAGTTGTCGCCCAGGTACGCACCGAATATTTCAATCTGGTAAGCTTCCGGGAGGATTTCGAATCCAGAAAAAGCTCTCTTGAGCTGGCAAAGAAAGTCCTTTCCGAAACAGAGGCACGGGTAAATGCCGGGGTCCTTCCTGCCATGGAGATTCTGAATGCGAGATTCGGTGTCTCTTCAAGGGAGAAAGAGCTGATCGACTCGGAAAGGGCGCTTCAGGATCAGGTCGACCTGCTTTCCGGGCTCCTGCAACTCAAGAAAGTCGATAATATCGTGACCACAGACAAACCCGAGACTTCCGCGATCAAAATAAATGAATCCGATGCTCTGAAAAAGGCGATAACTTTCAGACCTGAACTCGAAGAGTTGAAAGGTCAGCTTGCCGTTGCCGATATTCAGACTTCCGTTGCCAAAAAGCAGATGCTCCCTTCTCTCAATCTTCTCTCTTCAGTCGCACTGACCGGCCTCGGCAACGGTTACGGCCGCGATACCGAACGGCTGGCCTCAGCGAACTATCCTGTCTGGAGTGTCGGTCTACAGCTGGACTATCCGCTCGGCAATGAATCTGCCCGCAATGATTACATTAAAAACCGGTTAAAGAGCGAACAGACAACAGTCCAGATCGAGAGCCTCAAGTCTTCCATTGAAATCGAGGTCAAGAATGCCATTCGTGCGGTCAAGTCAAACTACAAGCAGCTTGACGTCGCGGAAACGGCCCGGCTGTATGCGGAAGAAAGGGTCAAGGCGTACATGAAGAAGGGTGAGGTAGGTCTTGCCACGACAAAGGATATTCTCGATGTCGAAAATGATCTGGTCACTGCCAAGAGCAACCTGATCAAGGCCAATGCCGGTTATGCGACGGCCTTGAACCAGTTCTGGAAGTCAACGGGCGAGCTGCTGGAACGGGAAGGAATCACCGTCGATTCTGCAAAACCCGATGCAATCTACAAAGAGGCCAGATGATGCGTTTCAGACCGGAGTTCCTGTTATTTTCGTTTGTTGTCCTGACGCTGTTTTCCTGTAAGGGGAAGGAGCAGGAAAAACCGAAGGGGAGACCTCCTGCACCGGTTTCAGTGGTTTCAGCCGTTACCAGAACAGTCCCTGTTTTCATAGATGCTATCGGGACAGTCGAGTCGCTTTCGCAGGTCAGCATCAAATCCATGATCAATGGTGAGATAACAAAAGTTCTTTTCCGTGAAGGGGAGGATGTCTCCAAGGGAGCCATTCTTTTTACCCTTGATTCACGTCCATACGAATCAGCGATCAAAAAGGCCGAGGCGGATCTCGCGAGAATCAGGGCACAACTTGCAACCGCAAAGGGTAATGCCGAGAGGTACGGGAAGCTGGTCAAGGACGGGATTGTGACTTCCGAGCAGTATGAATCCTTTCGTACGCTGGCCGATTCACTGGAAGCGGATGTGGGTGCTCAAAAAGCAAATATTGAATCTCTGAGAGTACAGCTTTCCTACTGCACGATCCGTTCGCCGATTTCAGGCCGTACCGGAAATCTTTTGATTCACGCGGGGAACATCGTCAAGGCCAACGATACGGCCTCACTTGTCACTATCAACCAGATCAGACCCATAGCCGTCGGGTTCAGTGTTCCGGAGCTCGAACTTAACAGGGCCAAAGCCGTTATGGCCAAAGGGGAGCTGTTGGCCGAGGCCATTCCCTCCGGTGGTACCGATGCCCCTGAAAAGGGGAGAGTAACTTTTATCGATAACGCTGTAGACAGTGCTACAGGTACTATCAAGCTCAAAGCCACTTTCCAGAACAAAGGCTCCAAACTCTGGCCGGGTCAGTTTGCTTCGGTACGCCTGGTGTTCCCGCCCATGAAAGACGCTGTTGCTGTACCTTCCCAATCTGTTCAGATCGGACAGAAGGGTGAGTACGTTTATGTCGTTAAAGATGATATGACGGTCGAAATGAGAGTAGTCAGAAGCGGAGTCAAGTCCGGCGGGTTTACAGTCATTCTGGATGGAATGAGACCTGGGGAACAGGTCGTGAGTGACGGGCATCTCAGGCTTGGTCCGGGGGCAAAAGTGGAGATCAGAAAACCGGGCCAGCAGGAGCCTCCAGGAAAGCCCGGCATGCATAACAGTTCATCAGCCAAGGCCAGGTCCGGAGCCTAGGGATGAATTTATCGGAACCATTCATCAAGCGCCCCATCATGACCAGTCTGGTCATGATGGCTGTCATGATCTTCGGCCTTTTCGCCTACAGACTCCTGCCGGTCAACGATCTTCCGACTATCGACTATCCTACGATACAGGTCAACTCCTCTCTCCCCGGTGCCAATCCCGACACCATGGCGACCGCGGTAGCAACTCCGCTCGAAAGACAGTTTTCCACGATTTCCGGTCTTGATTCGATGACCTCTACGAATGGTCAGGGAGTCTCGATAATCACCCTGAAGTTCAATCTGGAAAAGAGTATCGACTCCGCAGCGCAGGATGTTCAGGCGGCAATCTCCAAGGCGGGCAGGCAGCTGCCGCAGAACATGCCGACACCGCCGTCTTACCAGAAGGTAAACCCGGCTGATCAGCCGGTGATCTACCTTGCCCTCAGCTCTCCGACCCTGCCGCTTTCCGATGTCAACGAATATGCCGATACCGTCATCTCCCCCAGAATCTCCATGATCAACGGCGTCGCCCAGGTTCAGGTCTTCGGTTCCCAGAAGTACGCTGTCAGGGTCAAACTCGATCCCAGCGCCCTTGCTTCGAGAAAGATAGGGATCGATGAAGTCGGGGCCGCTCTCACCAGGTGGAACGTCAATATCCCGACCGGTCAACTCGACGGGAAGAGCCAGTCGTTCACCATCCAGGCGACCGGACAGCTTTACAATGCCGCCGCCTACCGGCCGATGGTAGTTGCCTATCGAAACGGTTCCCCGGTCCGTCTGCAGGATATCGGTACTGTCACGGACGGGGTGGAAAACGATCGTGTGGCGGCCTGGTACAACACAAAAGGTGTCTCAACCCGTGCAATCGTCCTTGCAGTGCAGCGCCAGCCAGGGACAAATACCATCGAAGTCGTGGACAAGATCAAAAAGGAGATCCCTTCCTTCAGGAGCACACTCCCTGCATCGGTTGACCTGAACGTGCTTTTCGACCGTTCCGAGACGATCCGCGAGTCGGTTGCCGATGTCAAATTCACCCTGCTTCTGACCATAGCCCTGGTTGTCATGGTCATATTCCTTTTTCTCAGGAACGTATCTGCAACAATAATCCCGAGTCTTGCCCTCCCGCTTTCGATCATCGGGACATTTGCCGCGATGTACGCTCTCGGCTTTTCGGTAAACAACATTACCCTGATGGCACTGACCCTTTCCGTCGGATTTGTTGTCGACGATGCCATAGTCATGCTGGAAAACATTGTCCGGCATATCGAGCACGGTGAAACGCCGAAGAATGCTGCATATATCGGGTCAAAAGAGATCGGCTTTACGATTCTCTCCATGACAATCTCCCTGATTGCGGTATTCATTCCGGTTCTCTTTATGGCAGGGATGCTTGGAAGAATGCTTCATGAATTTGCCGTTACCATTACCGTTGCGATCCTCATCTCCGGTGTCGTATCCCTTACCCTGACTCCGATGCTCTGCAGCCGCTTCCTGAAGCCGCACACCGAAGAGGAAAAACACGGCAGGCTGTACAATATCATGGAGAGTTTTTTTGACAGGCTCCTTGATCTTTATAAACATTCGCTGTCAGCTGTCCTGAAGTTCCGGCGCACAACAGTGATTGTCACACTACTCATGGCCTTTGTTACGGTCTGGCTATATACAAAGATGCCCATGGGTCTTCTCCCTTCTGATGATATCGGTGCCATCTTCGCATTTACGGAAGGCGCACAGGGTATTTCGTTTGATGAGCTGAAAAGCAACCAGATGAAGCTGGTCGAGAAAGTGCTTCAGGAGCCTGATGTCGAGGCTTTCATGTCTTCTGTCGGCGCGAGCGGTTCAAGGGTCGGTTCAAACAGCGGGTTCATGTTCATGAAACTGAGGCCAAGGCATGAAAGAAAGCTGAATGCCGATCAGATTATCCAGAAGCTGCGGCCAAAAGTGATGGGGATCCCCGGAATCGTCATGTTCATGCAGAATCCTCCGCCGATAAGGCTTGAAGCCACTCTTTCAAAAGCACAGTATCAGTTTGTCCTGCAGTCACCGGATACCGAAGAGTTGTACAAAGGGGCAGCCGCTTTCGAGGGAAAGCTCAAAAACCTTCCCATGCTGCAGGATGTAACCAGTGACCTCCAGATCAGGAATCCGCAGATAAATATGGATATTGACAGGGACCGAGCCGCATCCTACGGGGTATCGGCTCAACAGATCGAAGATGCCCTTTACTATGCCTATGGTACCCGGCAGGTTTCTACCATATACTCGCCATCCAACCAGTATCAGGTCATCATGGAACTTCTGCCTCAGTACCAGATGGACCCTGCAGCACTCGGGCTTCTGTACGTCAACTCAAAAAGCAACCAGCTGGTTCCGCTTTCCTCTCTCGGTTCTCTGAAGCCCGGAGTGGGGCCGCTTTCCGTCAACCATCTCGGTCAGATCAATGCTGTCACGCTCTCATTCAATCTCAAACCCGGCACCCCGCTGGGAGATGCCGTAACTGCCATCGAGAAAGAGGCCAAACTTCTTCCAGCCTCTATCACTACCGGATTCCAGGGAACTGCCCAGGTTTACCAGGCGTCGACCAAGGGTCTCGCCGTGTTGTTGATCCTTTCCATAGTAGTCATTTACCTGGTACTCGGCATTCTCTACGAAAGCTACGTCCATCCCCTGACGATCCTTTCCGGTCTCCCGTCAGCCGGTTTCGGCGCACTGTTGACACTCCTGATCTTCGGCAAGGATCTGAATCTCTACTCTTTTGTCGGCATCATCATGCTGGTGGGTATTGTGAAGAAAAATGCGATCATGATGATAGATTTTGCACTGGAAGCTGAAAGAAGCAGTGGCAAGAGTTCGATGATGGCCATATACGAGGGGGCTGTCGTACGTTTCAGGCCCATCATGATGACGACCATGGCTGCGCTTATGGGGACGCTTCCCATCGCTCTCGGGCTTGGTGCCGGAGCCGAGTCGAGAAGGCCACTCGGTCTGGCAGTTGTCGGTGGCCTGTTGGTGTCGCAAATGCTGACACTCTACATCACGCCGGTAATCTATTACTATTTTGACCAGATACAGAGAAGGCTCAAGGGAATGAAAAAGGTATGATATTAACCAGATAGGCCATGTAAGCTTGTTTTTTCGCATTAACCCCCTTGAAATCTTCCCTTATCAGAGGATACTTCAAGGTATCCCCCCAGACGACGGAAGCTGTGTGGGGGGTAGATGCTACAGAATACAAGGAGGCTGCAATGCCAGCAGGGGTATTATCAGGAGTCACTCGTACAACTCTGGCAGTTATACTTATCGGGGTTCTGATTGCTGCATGTTTCTGGATCATGCGGCCGTTCCTTTATGCCATTATCTGGGCCGCCATGATAGTAATTGCGACCTGGCCGGTACTCATTTCCTTGCAGTCACTGCTCGGTGGCAAGCGCTGGGCTGCCGTAGTGACAATGACCCTCCTCCTCTTTTGCATTCTTTTCCTCCCTCTGACAGCGATAGTGATGATACTTATCGACAAGGCTCAGGAATTCTTTATCGCCGGGAATGCCTATCTTGGCAGTATCAAGATACCTGTACCCCCTGATTGGGTCCATGGAATTCCCCTGGCCGGACCAAAGATCGTATCATTGTGGAACGAGTACGGGGCGCTGGATACATCCAGAATAGCAGAGCATCTGTCCCCCTATTATGACAATATATTGAGCTGGGTTGTTAATCAGGCCGAGAACTTCGGGATGATAATTATCAACAGCCTGGTTACAATTATGATAGCGGCTGTTATGTATGCGAATGGCGAGGATGCCGCTAAAGGTGTCTGCCGGTTTGCCAGGAGAATCGCAGGAGGGCAGGGGGAGAAAGCGATAATACTTGCTGCCAAGGCTGTCAGGGGGGTGGCACTGGGTGTTGTAGTTACTGCCGTTATCCAGTCTCTCCTGACGTATGGCGTACTGTCTCTAGCCGGTGTTCCGGGGGTGGTCCTGCTTACTGCCGTCACTTTCATCATGTGCATAGCCCAGATCGGACCGGCAATTGTCCTGATTCCGGTCATTATCTGGCTCTTCTACAATGGTCAGCCGGGGTGGGGGAGTGGCATGATTGTATGGACGGTCGTTGTCGCGGCTGTCGACAACTTTATCAGCTCCATGCTGATCAAAAAAGGGGTGGATCTTCCCCTTTTACTTATTCTTGCCGGTGTACTCGGCGGACTGATTTCTTTCGGGTTTTTAGGTATTATTATCGGTCCGGTGATGCTTGCGGTCACCTATACCCTGATCGGGGAGTGGGTGACTGCCGGCGAAGCTGACGAACTCTAGGGAGTCAATTCAGTTCAACGGGGAGCAAGAGCCGGACTGTATGTTCTTTGAAGTGAAGGTTCAACGCCGAACCCGTAACTATACGGATCATAAACAGGTTGCCGGGCAGGGTAGACGTATCCTCTGTCAAGATCCGAACCTCTCCAGATATGCCACTCCCTCATTGTCAGAACAGGATAGGTGTAGTCCAGATCATCAAGACGCAAGGTCTTTTTCCCCTTGAGCTCTCCTACCAGTGTAATCAGCATTCCCCGTCGATAGACCAACGGATCCATATAGCTGCTGTTCAATGCGAGGAACCGCCCGTACGAGACGAAAGTGTCCTCGGGATAGCCTCTGGAGGAAAGCTCGAACTGAACGATCTCCAGCTGGGCTCCTTCAGCACTGTTCTTCACATTCGCAATGCGGCCGCCGAGCATGACATGTTTTCCGATATAGGCATCCGGTGTTTGTTTGATGACCTTGAACGATTCATTTGCATCAACCAGTTTTCGCGACTGTTCGCTGATTATGGTGGAGCAACCCGTGAAGAATAAGGCGATAATTACCAATATGAGCCCGCGCATTTTCATCCTCTAACAGTATTTTCTATTAAGTATACCATCCATCAGATGTTTGTATACATCATGAAGTAGACCTGATCGATCCCGAACTGTTTGTCAAATCCGTGAGCATAGCCGATAGCAGGTGTAACTTTCAGCCAGTAGCCCAGTGTCATGTCGAACCGTATCTCGGCCCCGGCCCCGAGCATGATATCCCTCCCCTTGAACGAGTTTTTTGTGTCCCATGTCTCACCTGCGTCCATGAAGACAGCGCCATGCAGCCGATCCATGAAAAAAGGTGCGGTGCCGAAACCTCTCAGGAAATAATTGATCGGAAACCGGTACTCCAGCGTGCCGGTCGCTATCCGGCTTCCGGTCGTAAACCGCGACTCATAACCTCTCAGCCCGAACGGGTTCAGGAATGATGATATCCCTCCCAGCTGGAAAGAGCCCTGAGGTGCCTGCTCGCCTTCTGCCAGTCCTCCACTGATCCGGGCCAGGATATTATGGTTGTTCAACAGAGAAAAATACTCAGTCCATGAGGCTTTATACTCTTTTGTATCAAGCTCACTCCCTGACTCCTTGCCGAAATACTCGAAGTTGAACGAGAGCGTCCGGCCCTGTTCAGTGGTTACTGACCAGGGATACCTGTATGTGTCGAAATAATCCATTCCGGCAAAATAACTGTCACGTCTTCCCTGAAAAACCGGCTTGCCGTTGAAGGTTCTGACAGGCGGGTCTTCGAGGGCTTTCTGATCCCTGATATGATATCCGGCATTAAAGTACAGGGGGCTGTCCATGTTTCTTCCTAACGGGACCCTCATAGTTGCAACTGCTCCGCGTTCAATCTCGTTATAATCGTGAGACGGGAGCAGGTCGGTGTAGGTAGCAGGAAGAGCGTATCCATGAAGAGAGAAAGTGGGAATAAACCTGCCGTACTCATAGAGCGCTTCGTAATAAGCTTTATTGAAGGCGCTGCCGTAAAGCACCTTGCCGAAAATGGTGTGGTAACCCAGGACATCCTGTCCGGCTGTCACCGCTCCGACTGCAGAGTCGGTCGAAGTCTCGGCGATCATGGCGGGCAGCCAGAATTTTGGAAGCAGGGAACTGAACGGGGAATAGGGCGCTTCCTTTTCGATTAAGACAGGGGATGATGTATCTGAAGATTCGAGCAGGGAACTCTTGACAGGATAGACAATACTGCTGATGGTAGGAGCAGGTTCCGCCGAGGTGCGAAGATTTCCCTTTGCAATCTGAGAGACAACGAAGTCATCGGACGTATACTCACTTATTGCCAGTGTTCCGTCGGTTGATCTGATGTCAGGCGTGAACGCTCCGGACAGAAGGTGGGTTACCTGTACGGCCTCTTCTGAAGAGAGGGTGTATGACTGAATATTGAACACTCCGTTTTCATCTGAAGTAAAGAAGACAGTGCTTCCATCAGCGCTCCAGACTGGAGAGTCGACTGTCTGTGCGCTGCTGTAAAGCTCCTTGACTTCGGAAGTGTCGAGTTTTAACAGGTTGAGTGAGGCGCTTCCTTCGCTGTCCTTCATTGCATAAACAATACTCTTGCCATCCGGTGACCAGCGGGGAGCAGAGACGCTGTACTCCTTGTAGCCGGTGATGAATTTCGGTTTCACATCGTCTTTGTTGACAAGTGCCTGGAGATCCAGGAGAGCCAGGTTCTGCCCTCCTCTATTGTTGATTACGACCACCAGTGTCCTGCCGTCCGGGGATACGTCGGGTGCGAACGCACGCATGCCATTGGTGAGCCGTTTCAGACTGGATTTTTTCAGGTCGTACTTGTAAATATCCTGATAGAAATTAGTGTCGTAGGAGTTCTCTGCCTGACAGAAATAGATGTTTCTGTTATCCGGACTCCATGAAATGACGCCATCGCTGGTTTTTCTCCAGAAGTTTGCAATCTCGGTACCATTACTGTCCTGAATGACGATGGAAGGATGAGAGTGTCTGTCATTTCTGTTGAAAGCCAGCATTTTCCCGTCCGGTGAAAATCTGGGGTTTGTTTCCGCTACGGCCGGTTTCCCCAACCTTTTGGTAATAGTAAACGGCTCGCTCTTGAGGGCTGCAATTTTCTCCTGTTGGAACCTGCTTACACTTGCGAGCATTTCACTATACAGGTCGCTGTAGCTTTTCCCGCCGAGTTGTTCTTCAACGGGCCCGTTAATAAGGTACGGGAGCCTTCCGGACTGCTGCATTGAGATGCTCCCGGGAAGATCGGCACCGTAGGTTTGAGCGATATACTGTATCAGCTTCGAGCCGAAAATATACGGCGAGTCCCCATCAGGGTAGTAGGGGATATCGCCATTGATCTTGTCTATGGAGAGGAAGTTGTTTTCTGCTGCAGCAGTTCTGTAAATCATCTGGAAGTAACTGTTTCTGCCTCGACCGGAAGAGCTGAGCTCGGTCTCGGCCCAGGTTGCCATCCCTTCATGCCACCACCGGGGCATCAGCATATTCGATGGGCCCCAGATTGCAAACGCCATGAAATCGACCAGATCGCCCATTGGCACTATTTTGCCGAAAATCATGCGCATAGCTTTTCTGTACCCCCTCGCCGGGTCCGAAGTAAGCACGTGAGCATACTCGTGGACAATCAGCATCCTTAGCCAGTTGTCGTACTCGCCGAGAGGAGAGGTTAAGGGAGGAGGTGCGGTCTGGATATAAATCAGATTATAAGGGACTACCGTGGTCATTCCGTTGGCAAAATCCGAGTTATCGGCAATGACAATATTGGTTTTTTCCTCCGGTGCCCATTGAAGTAGCGGGGAGAGTTTCTGATGAACCTCCTCGGCCGTAGCGGCGGCTCTATTGCCGATCTGTTCAAGTCCATGATGGTAATAGATTATGAAATGCCCGGTCTCGATGGTCCTGAAATCGAAAGAAGGGTCAAAAATTGCGGAGTGTGAGGCTGGCGGAACAGTCAAGAGGAGTATCAGCGCTAAAAGAAATTTTTTCATAAGAACCGCTCCCATATATGCTGATTCTGGCGTTGACAAAAGGCAGATTTATTCGTATACAGTATACACTATTTTCGCCCTTATCATTACCGGCTAACTACTGCAAAACAGGCAGATAAACAAGGAGGAGAGAGATGATCGAAGCCTATCTGAAACACGAAGAAGAGCGTAACGCACAAGGGATTCCGGCGCTTCCGCTAAGCCCCGAGCAGACAGTCGACCTCTGTAAATTACTGGAAAATCCGCCGGCAGGCAAGGAAGAGTTTCTTGTCCACCTCATTAAAGAACGTGTATCTCCGGGAGTCGATCCCGCCGCAGAAGTGAAAGCAGGATTTCTTGCCGAAATCGTCAAGGGAACCAAAAAATCCCCGCTCATCAGCAAGGTTGACGCAGTACGGATGCTCGGCACCATGATCGGTGGCTACAACGTGACCCCACTGGTCGATGCCCTTTCGAACGCCGAACTGGCGGATGAAGCCGCATTGGCACTTTCCAGAATGACACTCGTGTACGATGGATTCGATCAGGTGGTTGCACTGTCAAAAACCAATGCAGCAGCAAAAAGAGTACTGACCTCCTGGGCGAACGCAGAATGGTTCACCAATCGGCCTGGTGTGCCTGAAACCATCAAGGTCAAGGTGTTCAAGGTCGAGGGTGAGATCAATACCGATGATTTCTCTCCTGCCGGCGATGCCTGGAGCCGTCCTGATATCCCTCTTCACGCGCTCGCAATGGGCAAGACCCGCTTCCCGAATCGTCTGAAGGATATTGCTGCCTGGCGTGCAGCCGGTCATCAGGTTGCCTTTGTGGGAGACGTCGTCGGTACCGGCTCTTCCCGTAAATCAGCCTGCAACTCTGTTCTCTGGCATATGGGACAGGATATCCCGTGCGTTCCCAACAAGAAGACAGCCGGTGTTATCATCGGCGGTGTAATCGCTCCTATCTTCTTCAACACTGCCCAGGATTCAGGAGCTCTTCCGCTCAAGGCTGACGTTACGAAGATAAACGACGGCGACGTTATTGTTATCAATAGCAAAAAAGGGGAGATTGCCAACGAAAAAGGGGAAGTAATCTCTACCTTCAAGATCAGTCCGAACACCCTCTCTGACGAGTTCAGGGCAGGCGGCAGAATACCTCTGATCATCGGCCGTGCCGTAACTGACAGGGCGCGTGCTGCTCTCGGTCTTGGTGCTACCGATGTATTCACACTGCCCGTAAACCCTGTTGCAAAATCCGGCCAGGGCTACTCTCTTGCTCAGAAAATGGTCGGAAAGGCCTGCGGGGTCGCCGGTGTCCTCCCCGGGACTGCCTGTGAGCCGAAGATGACGACTGTAGGGAGCCAGGACACGACCGGTCCGATGACAGCAGACGAGCTCAAGGAGCTTGCCTGCCTCAAATTCCTCTCCCCGATGTTCATGCAGTCATTCTGCCACACTGCAGCATATCCGAAACCTGCAGACGTCAAGATGCACAAGAATCTTCCGAAATTCATCACCGAGCGCTGCGGCGTACCTCTCAAGCCGGGTGACGGCGTAATTCACTCCTGGCTCAACAGGCTTCTGCTCCCTGATACGGTCGGGACAGGCGGCGATTCCCATACCCGTTTCCCGATCGGGATATCCTTCCCGGCCGGTTCGGGTCTCGTGGCCTTTGCCGGCGCCATGGGTTTCATGCCTCTGGATATGCCCGAGTCGGTACTCGTTCGTTTCAAAGGCAAGCTCAATCAGGGCATCACCCTTCGCGACGCAGTCAATGCCATCCCTTACTGGGCAATCAAGCAGGGACTGCTGACCGTTCCCAAAAAGAACAAGGTCAATATTTTCAACGGCCGTATCCTCGAAATGGAGGGTCTGCCCGAGCTTACTGTCGAGCAGGCATTCGAGCTTACCGATGCTGCAGCCGAGCGTTCCGCAGCCGCAGGATGCATTCAGCTCTCCAAGTCGTCTGTTGCGACCTATCTTCGTTCCAATGTGGCTCTGATGAAGCAGATGATCAAGGAAGGTTATCAGGATGCCCAGACCCTTCAGAACAGGATCGATGCGGTAAATGCCTGGCTTGCCAAGCCCGAGCTTCTTGAGGCTGACAAGAACGCCGAATATGCCGCAGTAATAGAAATCGATCTTGCAGAAATCACCGAGCCGATCCTGGCCTGCCCGAACGATCCGGATGATGTAAAACTCCTCTCAGATGTTGCCGGCACGCCGATCCAGGACGTTTTCCTCGGTTCCTGCATGACCAATATCGGTCACTTCCGCGCTGCAGCCGAAATCTGGCGCGGCCTGAAATTCAACCCGAATGTCAGGACCTGGATCTGCCCTCCGACACGGATGGATCAGCAAAAACTGAAGGATGAGGCTTACTTCGCCGTTTACAGCGCTTTCGGCGCAAGAATCGAGATTGCCGGCTGCTCTCTCTGCATGGGAAATCAGGCCCGTGTGCCTGATGGCGTAAACATGTTCTCAACCTCGACCCGTAATTTTGATGACCGTATCGGGGACGGAGCAAAAGTCTTCCTCGGTTCTGCCGAGCTGGGCGCAGTAGCTTCGACCATGGGCAAGCTCCCGACAGTCGAAGAATTCATGACTGTCTACAAGAGCAAAGTCGAACCGAACAAGGAGAAGATTTATCAGTATCTCCAGTTTGACGAGATGCCTGAATACAAGTAGAATTCTTCTAGAGCAAAAGGCTCACCGGCACTTACCGGTGAGCCTTTTTTAGTTTTCGCCCGGAGGAGAAAATGGTGCCTGTCCGCTTCCTGATTCAATCACTACTTATGTTGTCCGCTCTCATAATCCCTGTGCTCTCCTTCGCTGTCACTCCTGACTGTTCCTACAGCACCCAGGTAATTACCGACGAATACAATTTTGACGTATCGACCAGGCCTCTGGACTCCTGCGAAAAGCAATCGTTCAAAATTGCCGTCAAGACGAATGCAAATCCGTTTGCCCTGTATGAGTCCGAAACAGGGACTATTCTGGAAAGGGCCTGGGCCGAAGATCTCGATGATGACGGGCATTACGAACTCTTTGTCGTCAGCCGCAAGGCTTCCGAACCCTCCAGGAAGTCTTTGGAAATGTTTTATCTCGAAGGAAACGCTCTGAAGCGTATTCATCTTCCGGAACCTGGTGGAATGAGCGGCTATCGCGGAGGGGACAGGTTTGTCACCGGATGGGGGAGGATCATAAGGACCTTTCCCCGCTATCTTGAAAAGGATCTCGACGGAGAGCCGACAGGGGGGGAGCAGCAGTTCGTCTATCAGTACAGAAACCGCGAACTGCTGCTGGCTGCCGAACCTGAATTTTCGATAAACGAGCATTCCGGAGCAAAGCCCGCGGCTAAAAGCAGGAACACGAGTGCTTTCAAGGTACAATCGATCGAGGTCAGGAAAGAGTATATCGAGATAAAGGCCGACGCTCCTATCGAAAACTACAAGATAATCAGGATCAGCGAGCCGTGGCGGCTTATCATCGATATCCCGGGTGCTGTTTCAGCGATTTCCGAAAGAACAGTGCAGATCGGCAGTCACAATGTGTCGCGTGCGCGTATCGGAGCTCACAAGGGTTTCCTGAGAATAGTGCTGGATTCGACCGTTTCACCGCTGCCCACCGAAACTGTCACTCCGCTGGAAAATTCCTTGCGGGTAAGCTTTTTCAAGCTGCCTGGAAAATGATCGGATCGGCCCTCCCGGACGCCTCTCAAGAGCCTCCACCACTGATTGCTATGGAGAATGCGGATCCGGGGGTGGGTACTGTTGCAAGGGGCGACAGACCACCACTCACACCGTCAAGACAGTATACTGACACGCTGTTCGAACCGCTGTTCGCGACATACACGAACCTTCCCGTCGGATCCACTTCTACCGCATGCGGCGCTATACCCGTTGGATACGGCGAACCGGCAATCGGGGTCAGCATCCCTGTTTCGTGGTCGATTAAGAACGCCCAGACGTCGTTCGACGCCATGTTGGGCACATAGAGAAAACGCCCGGTGGGGTCCGCGGTTACCGAACGGGGGTCACTTCCGGTTGGGAAAGGAGAACCGGCCACCTGGCTCAACGCGCCACTGTTCGAGTCTACACGGTACACAGTGATATCATTCTCAAACCTGTTGGGCACGAAAACGAATTTGCCATTCTTGGAGAGCTCGATCGCACGTGCGCCCCGGCCCGCTGCGAACGGGGAACCGGCGATGGAAGCCAGGGCACCGGTCACGTTGTCGATGGCATACCCCGAAACGTTATTGGAGTCTCGATTGGTCACATAAAGGAACCGACCTGACTTGTCGGTGACGAGGCTGTAGGGCGCGAGTCCCGAAGCAAATGGCGAGCCGGCTATCTCGGCCAGGGTGCCGTTATTGTTAACCACGTACGCTGACACGTTGTTCGAGGCGACGTTGGCCACATAGAGGAAACGACCTTCCGGATCAAGGGTGATGTTGAATGGATCGGCCCCGGTAGACACCGTTCCCCCCGGTACCAGGCTCAGCATACCGGTCACTGGATCGATCGCGAAGCTGGAGATGGAGTTGGCTAGCTTGGCGGTTACAAACAGGAAACTACCCGAGGGATGAATCTCCGCGTAAGTTGCGCCTCCGCCGGGGGTGGCGAGCGTCTGCGTCGGAGTGAGTTGCCCGGTGTTGGTATCGACGCCGAAGACGGAGATGCTGCTCACGTCGTCGTTCGTTACATAGGCAAATACCGGCTTCATATTATCCGACTGCTTTGAAATGCTTGTCGAACTGTTAGAACCGTTCGAACTGCCGCAGCCGAAATTGATGAGGCAAAGCATTGCGAAGACAAGCAAATATATACGTTTCATATGGCACTTCCTTTCAGACCCGATTCAAAGCTGCCGTCATTGAGCCACAATCGTCGGCAATCTATCTTCTTCTGTATCTATTATTATACTCCAGCATCCAAGCGTTTAGAACTTGATAAGACGTAGTGTCAGGAGCCGCGGGAGGCGTCTCTATCGGTGAACCGGTGTTTTTGTTGACACCGTTTTTAGACAGGAGTATTAAGAATATATTCATTGCATTGTATTAAAGGTCAGGAGGGGGTAAATGGCGCTTGTTTGGTGGACAATTTTTAGTGGCGTTTCAGGACCGCTCGGGTCAGCTATAGGTGATGGAGCGGTTTTTTTGCGTTGACGGGGTCAACTATCAGGCAGACACGATCCCTTAAGGAGGAATTATGAATTTGCTCACTGTTATTGTTGCTTTTCTTGTTTTGTCCTGCCAATCGCCGGTGTTCGCCGGCACCGACCAGTGGACCACCAACGGACCTTTTGGCGGAGGTATCAACTCGCTGTGCAGATCGCCCCAGTTCAGCAATGACCACACCATTTTTGCCGGAACTCGTGGCGGTCTCTTCATCAGTACCGACCGGGGAGCCAGCTGGACCCGAAGTGACAACGGCTTACCCAACGGCACGGTTACCGCCATTGCAGTTTCGCCGGACTATGCCGCGGACCGGACCATCTTCTTCGGCACCGACATGGGCAGAGTGCAACGTTCCAGGGATGGGGGGGCTACCTGGCAAACGGTCTATGACACTTTCTTCTCGCCGGGAGACATTGCCATCTCTCCGCAGTTTGCCACTGACCGGACAGTATTTCTCGTTCTTGGCTATTCCGGATTTAAATCAACAGATGGCGGAGATACCTGGCAGAGCGTCTCACTTCCCGCGTCCACGATACGCTTTTCACCGGATTATGCCAATGACCACACCCTGTTTGCCGGGGCAACCCCCGGCGGAGTTTACCGTTCCACGGACAACGGCTTCAGCTGGCAACAGGTAAATTCCGGTTTGAACAGCAGTGAATATGTGCATTCGTTGGCCATCTCGCCGAACTATGCCGCGGATCGCACCCTGTTTGCCGGGACGGGTAGCGGGATTTTCGTTACGACCAATGGCGGAGATACCTGGTCTACCGCCAGCGGGATATCGACTGAAACTGTCATATCACTGGCCGTTTCTCCGAACTTTGCCGTCGACAGAACCGTGGTGGCAGGTACTTTCGGCAACCTTTATATCTCCACGGACGGCGGCGCCAACTGGAGCGCTCTGGCAGGCGTTTTCGGAAGAATGCTCCAGGCACTGCTCTTTTCTCCGGATTTTGCCGGCGATCATACACTGTTCGTCGGTTCCGAAGCCGGCTTCTTTACCCTTGTCAATACCACTGGAAATTGGACAACCTCCAACTCGGGATTGGGTGGAACTGGTACTTCTACAATAGCCCTTTCTCCTGCCTTCGCAACCGACCAGACTCTTTTTGCCGGGGCCTACGGGGGGGGAGTGCAGCGGTCAGTGGATGGCGGAACGAACTGGCAGCCGATAAACAATGGCCTCGGCAATTTTGATGTGAGAGCGCTTCAGTTGTCTCCGCTCTTCCCATCCGACCATACCCTGGTGGCCGGTACCTCCGACGGGGTGTTCATCTCCCTGGATGGCGGCAACAGCTGGAGAGCAAGCAGCACAGGGCTCACCTCTATGAAGGTCACTGCACTGGTCATCTCACCGGCCTTTGCGATTGACCGGACCCTTTTTGCGGGGACCGAAGCCGGCGTCTTCAAATCGACCGACGGAGGGGGCAACTGGACACCAGCTTCGAGCGGCCTGACAGATCTCAACGTGCTCACCATGGCAATATCGCCAGCCTTTGCCAGTGACCGGACACTTCTGGTCGGCACCTGGGGCGGCGGCATCGCCATTTCGGTTGACGCCGGTGATAACTGGCTCAGCAAGAATTCCGGCTTGGAATACAGCCCCCATGTAGATTCGGTTGCCTTCTCCCCGAACTACGCCATTGACCGGGAGCTCTTTACAAGTACCCTCACTTTGTATCGTAGCGTCGACAATGGCAACTCCTGGAGTGCTGCCAACAGTGGCCTTACCGACACCACCATCAGATCGATCGCCCTTTCTCCCAACTATGGGGTTGACCACACTCTTTTGGTCGGCACCACTTCCGGTGATTTCAGCAGCACCGACAGCGGCGCCCATTGGCTTCCTCTGGGGCTCGGTCACGATGTATTGGCCTTTTCTCCCGATTACGCTGCAGACCTGACTATTTTCGCAAGTGGGGGACAGGTGTGGAAATACACGTTCTCGGCGAAACCGAATTTTATCTCCTCGGTTATCACGTACCCGGCTGACTTCAGTTACTTCTCCGCATCAAGCATCACTATTACCGGCACTGCCAGTGAAGGGCAAGGGTATGGGCTACAGAAGGTTGAAATATCGACGGATGGCGGCACCACCTGGCAGCTGGTTTCCGGCACTTCGAACTGGAGCTATTTCTGGAGCCCGGCAGCAGGGTTTTACACAATCAAGGTCCGGGCCACCGACAACAACGGCAGGGTCGAGCCGGTCGCGACCAGGGGTGTCGGTGTCGCTTTCGATCGAACTGCACCAACCGGCACTATCGTGCATGATTATAATAATGACGTTTATAAGCTGAATGTCAGCGCCAATGATCCCGGGTGGACCTGCGACCCGCTATCTTGGTTTGAGCCATGCGGCCTTATGGAGATGCTCCTTCCGGGCAGTTCTGTCTGGGAGCCGCTTAGTCCTTTTCCCATACTGCCCTACGGCACTTCCTCCCTCTGGCTCCGGGACCGCGCCGGCAACACCGCATTCATCAGCCAGACGATACAGTACGGGTTACCCGTACGCTTGGGAGACTGGTCCCTCTATGCAACAATCCAGCAAGCCTTCAACAGTGCTGCAAGCGGCAATACGATAAGACTAACGACAGCGAGTTTTACCGAGAGCCTTACCTTTGGACGGGGAATTGCTCTTACTGTGAGTGGCGGTTTCAATGATATATTTTCTTCCGTGATCGCCTCTGCAACCATCACTGGAACTGTTACGGTACAGGGAGACGACCTTGAACTGCAGAATATCAATCTCAAAGGTGCCATGACAGTCAACAGCGGCTCGGTGAACATGAACAACGTTGTACTTCAGAATTAGAGCTGCAGTTCGAACAAGTTCCTGATGTCTATGCAGTTTTATAACAAAAAGAGCAGTTAGCATTCTTATGGCTAACTGCTCTTTTGATTTCACGAAACCGCAAGGATCATTTCTCCGGCGCCGCTTGAGGGTTTTCGATCCCTCTTGACCAGAGATGTTTTCCGTATTTCCAGTACCCCTTCACGTTGCAGAGCCTTGCATCCGTAGCCGGCCCGGTGGTGACAACCTGTCCCTTTATCAGCGGTTGCAGGTGCTTAGCAAGGGCTGCTCCGCCGCCTCCGGTAAGGACAATCGTGTCGATATCCCAATCTTCCGACCAGAGCTGGTCCACCTCGCTGGCTATCGATGCGGCAAGCTGTCCGTACACGGCTTCAGTAGAAGCTTTCAGATCGTACTCTGTTCCGCGGATCTTTATGCTTCCCTTTTCAACTGCATTATACAGCCGGTAAAGTTCTACATTCACGTTGCTCTTTTCAAACAGTTTACCGGCAATCATTCCAAATGCCTTTGATATGCCGGTGTCGGTCGTTCTGCTTCCTCTTTCGGAATAGCGCATCCTGTCGGCTACCGTATAATCGGCGGTCTTGAATCCAACATCAATGATACCGACTTTTTCATGGATAAAGCGCTTTTCTCCAAGCTCGCCAAGATCGTTCATCATGAGGTTGAAGAGGGACCCGAAAGGCTGTGGAATCACCCTTACCTCGCTGATCTTGATGGTTTTTTCCTCGCGCTTCCCTGAGGAAGTGGTAAGTGCTACCTTGTGGTCACCGAGGAGATTATTTGTGATTATATCCTTGTATTCACGATAGAAGCCGATCGGTAGACCGGTTACCAGACCTATCGGCATGAATGACCCTGCAATACTTGCTGCAGCGGCCAAAGCAAGCGGTTTCAGATGACTGTTGAAAAACTGAGCCTGGTCAAGGGTAAATGATCTTACTTCACTCTGCCTTTCGGCAAGTTCACCGATAAAGTACGAACGATTGTCAACTTCGATCTGGATATGATCATCAGGAGAGCCGTCTTGAAGAATCCTCCCTTTGAACTGGATATCGTTTGCGTCTCCAAGTATTGATTTGAAAATCAAGGATTTGTTCCCGTTCGAAGCTTTGGTAAATCCGAAACCGATA
Organism: Geobacteraceae bacterium; assembly: GCA_041500085.1. Lineage (GTDB taxonomy): Bacteria > Desulfobacterota > Desulfuromonadia > Geobacterales > DSM-12255 > VEOV01. The sequence goes on along the minus strand of JBGQLM010000018.1, from coordinate 14,690 downwards.
TCTATTGCAAGAATTTCCATCTGATCTCCTGTAACTTCCTGATAAATGAGCAAAAGCCTGCAATAAATAGCACCTGTCAGAAATAGATGTCAATACTATTACTTTTCACACATATCCATTAAATTGACTTTTGAGCTTTTTTTGATAGATTGTGGTCATGAAAAAGATTTTGATCACAAGTTCTGCAGCATCTTTTGTAGAGCGTAACGGCGCACTTCTGAGAAGGTCGGATTTTCAGATCTTCAACGTCAGTAATGCCTCTGCCGGATTTGATATCATCGATAGCGAAGCGATCGATCTTGTCCTTGTTGATATTCTTCTTGATGATATGCCTGGAGAAGCTTTTTGCCAAAAACTGTATAGCAGACCTTCTTCTGCGAAGTTTGTGCTGATTCTGGTATGCAATGATAATGAGCATGACATGGAAAGGCTTAAGAGTTGCGGTGCAGATGCCTTGCTTGCCCGACCGGTGAAACCTTTGCAATTGATCAAGACGGTCGGTCAATTCCTTACCGTGCAGCTTGTGAGAAGCCGCAGGGTTGCCTTGAGAGTGAAAGTTACCAGCAAGAAGGATCAAGTCGAGTTCTTCTGCATATCTCACAATATAAGCTTGACCGGTATGTTGATCGAGACGGAGTATTTCCTTGAGATCGGCAGCGCTATCATCTGCCAGTTCCTCATTCCCGGATCGATGCAGGTTGAAACAGAAGGTGAGGTAGTACGTTCCGACAGGACAATGGATGGAGCACATCAGTACGGAGTCTATTTTACGACCCTTTCCCGTACGTATCGTCATGAGATAGACGCTTATATTGCTTCAGTTGCAAGAGGTGAAAAGCAACCGGAACTTTAGCATAGTTTCATATTCATCCAATCTGCCCGCTGATGCGGGCTTTTTTTCTTGGATTTCCACTCATGGCAACATTTCTATAGGTACGGTTTATTCATTCATATCTGGAGGATGTTATGGCGATAGCGACTAAAATTCAGTCAAGTATAGAGGGCTCTTCCTGGATCCGAAAGATGTTCGAAGAAGGAGGACGGCTCCGGGAGAAGTTCGGGGATGATAATGTCTATGACTTTACCCTGGGTAACCCTGACGTAGAACCACCGGAAAAATTTTATGAAGAGCTCCGTGCTCTGGCTAACTCGCCCGGACGCGGTAGGCACCGGTATATGAGTAATGCCGGGTACGAGGAGTCAAGAGCCTCGGTTGCCGCAATGCTCTCGGACTCATCAGGTCTCCAGGTCTCTTCGGCGCACATAGTCATGACATGCGGTGCAAGCGGAGCGCTCAACGTAGTTCTGAAAACGATCCTGAATCAGGCTGAGGAGGTCATAATACTGACTCCTTACTTTGTCGAATACCGGTTCTATATCGACAATCACGGGGGAGTCCCACATGAAGTCTGGACCGACAGGGAGACATTCCAGCTCGATATCCCGGCAATCGAGAAGGCTATAGGTGCCAAGACCCGTGCTATTATCATTAATACTCCGAACAACCCGACAGGGGTTATTTATCCTGCTGAATCGCTGGCCGCTCTGGGCCAGATGATCGAGAGGAGAGAACGGGAGCTTGGGAGACAGATCTATCTGATCGCGGATGAGCCTTATGCCAGGATCGCGTATGACGGGCACTCTGTCCCGAATATTTTCCGATACGTGACCAACTCCATAATAGTTACGTCGCACTCGAAGGACCTTGCTCTGCCTGGCGAGAGAATTGGATATATTGCCGCAAGCCCTTCGATGACGCATGTTGACCTTTTTATGGAGGGGGCAATCTTCTGTAACAGGACTCTTGGTTTTGTTAATGCGCCTGCCCTTATGCAGCGGCTTGTATCAAAATTACAGAATGAATCAGTGGACGTTGCATCGTACCAGGAAAAACGTGATATCCTCTATGAAAACCTGACTTCTCTCGGGTATCGGATGGTAAAACCTGACGGTGCTTTTTATCTTTTCCCCAGATCACCAATTCCTGATGACGTCGCTTTTGTCAGAGCTGCGCAGAAACATAACCTCCTGCTTGTCCCAGGCGCCGGATTCGGCGCTCCGGGGTTTTTCAGAATTGCATACTGTGTGGATATAAAGATGATCGAACGCAGCCTTCCGGCCTGGAAGGCTCTTGCAGTTGAAATCGGAATGGCAGGAGCTTAATAAATGAGCGATACAGTACTGGTCGTAGACGACGAAGAGAGCATCAGAAGTTCCCTTCAGGGGATCCTTGAGGACGAAGGTTATCGGGTTAGTCTCGCTGTGGATGGAGAGGATGCGCTCTCTATGTTACAGAAAGAGCTTCCTGACCTGGTACTGCTGGATATCTGGATGCCGCGTCTTGACGGCCTTGAGACTCTTGAAAGAATCAAGGAGCTGTATCCTGAAATTGCCGTGGTAATGATTTCCGGCCATGGAACTATCGAGACGGCAGTAAAATCTACAAAACTCGGTGCGTATGATTTTATCGAAAAGCCCCTGTCTCTGGAAAAGGTTCTTGTCACCGTTCATAACGCTATCGGGATGACCCGCTTGAGGGTTGAGAACGAATCCCTGCGAGGGATGATCGAAGAACGCTACGAGTTGGTGGGTGATTCTGAAGCTGCGCGCCTTATCCGGGAGCAGATAAGGATTGTCGCACCAACAGGTGCATCGATTCTGATTTCAGGTGAAACAGGAACCGGGAAAGAATCTGTTGCTCTTGGTATCCATCGTTTAAGCTCAAGAAGTGATATGCCTTTTATAGTAATAAACTGTGCAGCAATACCCGAAGAGCTTCTTGAATCGGAATTGTTCGGTCACGAAAAAGGGGCTTTCCCGGGGGCTACAACACAGCGGAAAGGGAAAATCGACCTTGCCGATTGCGGTACCCTGTTTATTGAAGAGATAGGTGAAATGCCGATTAACATCCAGTCTAAACTTCAGAAGGTTATAGAGGATCACAAATTTGTACGCATGGGTGGCTCGAAGTCGATAGAAGTCAATGTCAGGATAATTACATCCACGAGCCGTTCACTTGAAGATGCCATAAAGAACGGAACTTTCACGGAAAAACTTTATTATCTTCTGAATATTGTTCCGTTCGACATCCCTCCACTCAAAGACAGGAGGGAGGATGTGCCGGCGTTGATCGAGCATTTTCTAGAGATTTTCTGCCGTAGAGAGACCAGAGAGCGAAAGAACATTCATCCGGAAGCTGTTAAAATCATGCAGTCTTATGATTGGCCCGGGAATATAAGAGAGCTTAAGAACATCATGGAACGACTGGTGATCATGACTCCGGGCAAAATCATAGGTGTCGATCAACTTCCGGATATGATACTTGAGGGGAGCCAAATACTCTCCAGCCGAAGCGGTGAAGACCAGCTCCGTGAGAGCAGCTCCTTAAGAGCGGCCCGTGAAGAGTTCGAGCGCGAATTCATCATCAAGAAACTCGAAGAGTATGATTGGAACGTCAACCTGACAGCCGAGTCAATCGAGCTTGAAAGAAGCAACCTCCAACGTAAAATAAAAACTTATGGAATAGAATTTAAGAAATAATCGGCTATTATTATAAATAAATGTGTGTTTCGGGCAAATGTTAATATGGTGCAGAACTTTTCAGATTGTTAGATTACTGTCGGGGGGATGTCATGAGCCTGAAGGTTTTTCTACTCCTCTTAATTCTTTCACTTCTGCTATTACCATCTGCTGTTTTCTCCTCAACACTGACTGATGAAGGCATTAGTCAGTATCGTAACGAGAGTTACGAGGAGGCCCTTGAACTCTTTCAGCGTGCGGATAAAACCGAACCTTCTTCTCTCAACTCCTATTATCTTGGTCTTTCTCTCAAACACACAGGCAGCCCGGATGAAGCTCTGCAACAGTTCAAATCCGCTATCTCAAAAACTCCGCAGGAAAAGCTTGCTGTTGTTGAGATCATCGCCATTAACCTTGCGAATGGAGAAGACACGGAAGCAGCAAAATGGATCGAATGGGGGGAAAAGGAAAAAGTCAGCCCTGCAGAGATATCTTTTTTAAAGGGTGAACTCCTTTTCAAGAAGGGAGACCTGATAGGGGCTGAAAGCTCCTACAAGGATGCGAAAAACCTTGATCCGGCTCTTGCACAGCAAGCTGACCTGCAGATTGCGCAGACGCGGCTTTCCGCCAATGATAGAGAGGGGGCAAGGGAGAGTCTGAAAGCGGTTATAGCTCATAATCCTGACAATGAACTTGCCGGTTTTGCCCGCGAATTTGAGTTGAGGATTCAGGAGCAAAAGGTGCCCAGTCCGTGGCGGATTTCGATCGGCGCCAACTATCAATATGACGATAACGCAGTTTCAAAGCCCAATAGTGTGGTTGCAGGTGTCACTTTCCCGAAAAGGTTCGACTCAAGCAGCAGCCAGACCCTGCGGATTTCCTACGACCTGCCTTCACAATCCGAGTGGCTTCTCAGCGGTCAGTGCAACTTTTTCAACAACTCCTATTTCAGCCTTGGCGAGTTCAGCACCCAATCGCATACCCTTTCACTCAGCCCGGGATACCGCTTTTCAACATTTGCAGTAACACTTCCCCTTACCTATAATTACTCACTTCTTGATTACAGTATCTATTCTTACGAGATCTCTGCACGCCCCACACTAACCTATTCACTTACTCCGAAGCACATACTTCAGGCCTCCGCAGGTTATGCAAAACGGGAGTTTTTCGTATCCCCTGCCGCGCCTGCAGAGAATCGCAATGCAGAGATCTACTCCGGTCATTTGGGGTACATATTCCTTTTTGACAATGGCAGGGGCTTTTTCAACTTCAAATATGATTCGTCTTTCGAAGATACTCTCGGCAAGAACTGGGAAGCACTCATCAACAAGTTGAGCATTGAGATGTTGATACCGGTTGACAGGAAGACCGATGTCATTCTTTCAGGGGAAGCAGCGCGGTCAAATTATCCTGTAAACAGTTTTTTTGGCGTAAAACGCAATGATACGTCACTTGCCGTATCAATCGGCATTAACAGACAGCTTTATGAAATGCTATACCTGAATGCCCAGTATGCTCATTCAACGTTTTACTCAAATATTGCTCTCTACGAATATCGCAGAAATGTCTATTCAGCCGGTCTGGAACTCCGTTTCTGAGGTGATGAGATGAAAAAACAAAAGTCTGCATTTTATTATTTTTTTTGCTTCCTGCTCCTCGTATTTATTGTCGGTTTATTACCGGTCTCGGCTGCGGCGGAATCCATCGCCTCAATCAAGCTTGTAAATGGCGTCGTTGAACTGTTGCGGTCCGGAAAACTTCCAGCCAGTAAGGCCTTAGTCGGCGATTCATTGTCAGCTGGAGATCTTGTCAGGACCAAAAGCGGCGGGTATGCAGAGGTACTGTACAAAGACGGTACGCTCCTGAAAATCGCACAGCGCAGTCGAGTGGATATAGGCGACCAGACCGGCGGAAATGACTTTTCCAATGCCAAACTGGTTCGCGGCAAGGTCCAGGCAATTGTTGATCCGCCTTCACCGAAGGATTCCAAGGCAAAACGTTTTGAAATACGTACTCCGAATGCCGTGGCAGGTGTAAGGGGGACGGATTTTGTAGTGACCTTTCAACGCAACGTGACCGGTGTTCTTGTTAAAAGAGGTACGGTCTATACATACAACCTTCTGCTTCCTGACCGGGTCGTAAATGTCACACAATCCACCCTGACGACCATAACAGCGGGGTCTCCACCTTTGAAGGCCAGGCCTGCAACCAGGAGCGAGATCGACAGGATAGAGAAAGATATTGCTCCTCAGCCTGAAAAGAAAGCAGGTGACTCTTCATCCGGTTCTGCACCGGCTTCAAGCGCAACCAAGCAGGGCCAGCAACAGACATCGAGTGAAGTCATACCTGTTGATATTCCAATCACTGTTTCCGGAGGCGTATCCGCTCTCCTTGGGGGGACGGCTCCCCGAACTCTCCAGTCTTTAGCTCCGGTATACAATCCGACTTCTGTTCAGCAGCCCGTGGTGATCACACCGCCCCCGCCTCCACCCCCACCGGCAGTACCGACAACCGCAGTACCGACAACTACAACTACGACAACTACGACGACACCACCGGTGACCCCTCCCGGTACTCACACGAATGTGAATGTTGATGTCAAATTCTAGCAGATGGAGGAATCTATGAAGTCTGCACTCTTAAAGATCTGTTTATTCCTTCTTGTCACGATTTTCATGACATCATGCTCCGGCAGCGGGAAAGAGGGGAGCTCAACCAAGGTGACCCTTAAGATCGGTACAGCCGACTCGTCCAGAAAGCTCTTTCTGGGGGTTCTTCCGCTTGTAACTGCATCAAACATTCCTTCAATCGTCAAAAATATCACCATAACGGTAACTGCATCTGATATCACAACAATTTCACAATCGATCCCGGTTACATCGAGCACACTGAGCCTGGTCACCACTTTCTCGGTCCCTAACGGTTCGGCACGGGTTATTACGGTTACTGGAGATGATGGTCGTGGGAACGTTTCTTTCAAGGGATCGAGTGCACCGCTTGACCTTAACGGGACAGACACATCGGTACCGATTCAGATGTTGGAGGATATAAAGGCTGCTATAACTGCCCGTTTACTGCTCTATTTCAAGGACACTCTGGATCCCAGGATTCAGGCGGGGACCCTTGCCGCTACGGATGTTGACCCGTTCTATGTTGCTGCAGGCACTTACGGCATCAATAACGGCGTGACAAGAGATGTAGTGATTGCAAAGGATGTAAAGGATTTTTCGACGGATTTTTTACGCAAGACAATGAGTACAATTCAGATTAATACCCCACAGCCCGATTCCCAGAACATTAAATATACCGTGACCGGAAAAGGGACGTTCTCTGACGGCTCGTTCGGGTTTCCTGACGATGGTTTTGTCATGACAAAAGAGAACGGGGAGTGGAAATTTGCCGGTAACGGCTATAAATCGGATATAAAATTCCGTAGCGCCGGTTTTACTTTTATTGTTCCGGGTGTGCCTTCGCCGATTTTAACCGGTTTGGCAGTCTCGATAAATGACCCGGGCAATGCCGGTATCAATTCTGCCTCTATAACAAGCCCGGCTCTGACTATCGATATGATCAAGAATACCGGCCTGGCTAACTCAATCAACCTCTCTTTCGGCTCTCCCCCTCCTGCTTGCAGCGGGGCAGCACTTCCCGGGGGCAGCGATCTTTATTGTCTGACTGATGCAGTTATTAATTCAATACCGGCAAATACAACCTATACGTTTACCATCAAGGATGTGAATAATGCGGTCATAGAGACCCGTACCATTACCTTGCCGACAAGACCTCTTAACAGCACTGAGTTGACAGCAGCCTACTTCCCGACACTCTCGATTCCGCCTGGATATCCTGCTGCGCCTACTGATGGTCATTTTCTTGCGGATGCAAAGATAGGAGCTGCAACCGGATTGTCCATGACTCTGAGCAAACCCACGGCATTTATACCAAGTTGGCTTGAGGCCAATTTCCATTACAGTGCATTGGGTGGAGTTTTCAATGAGTTGAACAGGGTGTTGCTCCTCTCGGATACATCTGCCACTCTGCCAGCCACGCTCCTTCCTAACCTGAGTATCGGTGCTGTAGCGTCTGTCATGGCTGAAGACTTTGACAACAGAAGGGAGTTCAGGACTTTCTGGCAGTTCAGCGGACCGCAAGGTGCAGGCCCCATTTCATTTTTCCAAACGACAAATATCAAGCTGGCCAGTGGAGTTACCGACCCCGTTGCCAGTACAGTCTGGAAGTTCGGTGATCCGCCTCCTAAAGTTGTCTGGAGCGGGTTCCCGCTTATTACTTCTTCCGTTGATATATACTTGCTTGCCGATGACCCGGCAAAAATACTTGCACCGGCAACAAGCGGCAATCCTTTCCCGAATGTCATCTGGAAGAAATTGAACGCAAATCCTTTGGGAAGTCTTGGTTCAGGATCTTTTACTCTTTCGGGTCAGCCCGAAATACTCGGTATTACCGGCAGCGCCTGCAGAATCCTTGTTGTTGAGCCCTCCTTGAGCGGAAGCTGGGCACTCTCGCCACCGTTCACGATCGGACCTTAATACAGCTCAACCCCCTATACAAAAAAAAGGCCTCCGACATGTGCGGAGGCCTTTTTAATGCCTACTCATCTTGATTATTTTTCAGTCAGCTTGACCGCCTCGCCTTCGGGGCAATCTACAAGTTCAAGAGGTGAAGAAGGGGCAGGACTCTTCGCTATGCTGTAGATGGTCACCGGTTCGTTCTTTCCCTTGACGATGACCTTTTCTTCCCCCTTGATGGTCATCCCGGAAAGCCTGTTGTCTGCTCCTGCTTTTAACAGCGACTGAACGGTGTTCTCAGTCAGGAGAATCGGTACATCGTATCTTCTGGTCAGAGATTCCACCCTTGAGCAGAGGTTGACCTGGTCGCCGATAATCGTGTAGTCCATCTTCTTTCCTTCAGCACCGATATTACCTACCAGCACAAATCCGGTATTTATACCGATACCGGCATCAAGAAGAGGCTTACCTTCTTTTTCCCAACCTTGCCTCAGCTCTCCCATCGCCTCGGACATTTCAAGAGCGCACTTGACCGCCTTTTCAGCATGGGCATCGGATGCGATCGGAGCGCCCCAGAACACCACTATCGCATCACCGATGAATTTGTCCAGGGTTCCGTCCCACTTGAGGATAACGTCTGTCATTTTTCCCAGATACTCATTGAGAATGGAAACCACCTCTTCCGGAGTATGTTTTTCGGCAAACGTCGTAAAGCCCTTGACGTCTGAGAACAGGATTGTCACTTCACGGCGTTCACCGCCGAGTTTAGCCATTTCAGGGTTGTTGATGAGTTCGTTTACGACTGTCTGGGTCACATAACTTGAAAACATGAAACGGATCTTTCTGGCGCGCTTCTCTTCGATCATATAATTGATGGACGTGATTCCCAGAAAAATGCCCAGAAGATTTGAAATCGGGGCAGCAAGATTCATGTAAATTCCGTATCTTGAAAAAAGCAGCGTTGAGACGCCAACAAGTCCTAAAAGAACCAGGACAGTCGAGACGGCTGAACCGGTAAGTTTGAACCTGATCAACAGAAGGGTGAAAAGTGTGCCTGATGTAATAAGAACCAGGAGGTTGATAAGAGATGATGCTTTTGTGATGAATCGTTTATCAAGAATAGAAGCGATAGTGTTTGCATGTTTTTCCACTCCCGGCATAGCCGCTGAAAAGGGAGTGACTCGAAGATCGTAGATTCCGACTGCAGTCGCTCCGACAAGGACAATCCGGTTGGCAAGCCTGTCCGGGGATACCGATCCATCAAGAATATCTGCAATAGAGATGTGAGGGAAAGTCTCTCCCGGACCGTAGTAATTTATCAGGGTTCTTCCCCAGCGGTCAGTGGGGACAATTGCAGAACCAATTTCTACTCCGCGTGTTGCATCAAGGATTATTTTTTCTACAGGTACTCCAAGATATGATGCAGCGCTCATAAGGGGTAGGGAAGGGTAGATATGATCACCGTACGCAATTGCCATTGAGTCCCACCGTACTGTTCCATCGCTGTCCGGGAAAATATTAATAGGGGAAACAGACATTGCGCTTTTACGGAGCTTTTGCACCGGGAGAAGTACCTTGGTGGCCGAAATGGGAGGGAAGTCGTTAAACCGTTCGGGATTGCGAATTTTCTGGTAGGCATACTCTCCGGAAAGGATGTCTGTAGGTTTACCTTTTAGTTCATGAAAATCGAATACGGAGGGTAATATTACATTGCTTGCCCTGGAGATCGAATCAGCAAGCAGCGGGTCATTTTCTTCCTTTTCTGAAAAGATAATATCAAATGCTATAACAGCCGCTTCCGAGGCTGAAAGGGTATCGACAAGCCTGGCGATCAGGTCCCTTTTCCAGGGCCAACGTCCGTATCGTTCAAGACTTTTGTCATCGATTGCCGCGATAATTATATCTTTAGGAGGGGTGAGTACCCCGCGCAGATAGAAATTGGCGTCATAAAGCTTCATCTCGGCCATTTCCAGAGGGGGGAAGGATAGAATCGATAGTAAGGAGAGAGTTACGGTACAAATTGCACCGATAAACAGTTTCCATAATAAAAGACTTTTTTGATTGAATATGTTTGCCATCAGTTACTTTATGCAGACTCTCCTGACTTCCTTAATGTCGGTCAGACCCTGAAAACATTTCAGGATACCATCCTGCTTGAGAGTAGTCATTCCGTCAGCCATGGCCTGACGGCGTATGAATTCGACCTCTCCCTTCTTCTTGATAAGGCTTCTCATCTCGTCAGTCCCGGTAAGTATCTCGTGAAGGCCAAGCCTCCCCTTATAGCCTGAATCATTGCATTTTGTGCAACCGACCGCTCTAACCAGGGTGATTTCTGCCGGGTTCAGTCCGGTTTTTTCGAAATCTGCGCGGCCATACTCTGCAATGATCTCCTCAAGTTCCTGAGGTTTGGGTTTATAACTGTCTTTGCACTCGCTACATATTTTTCGTGCAAGCCTCTGGGCAAGGATGCATAGAATAGCATCTGAAAAACTGAAGGGGTCCATTCCCATGTCGAGAAGACGAGTTACCGTTTCCGGTGCAGAATTGGTGTGCAGAGTCGAGAATACAAGGTGTCCGGTAAGTGAAGCCTCAATACCCATAGAGGTAGTCTCTTCGTCACGCATCTCACCGACCATTATGACGTCGGGATCGGCACGAAGAAAAGCCCTGAGTGCTGTTGCAAAGGTGAAATTGATCTTGTTGTTTACCTGAACCTGCCTGAGCCCTTTCTGGGTAATTTCAACCGGGTCTTCTGCAGTCCAGATCTTTGTTTCCGGGGTATTGATGCGCGAGATTGCGGAATGAAGCGTGGTAGTCTTTCCTGAACCTGTCGGGCCGACAACAAGTATAAGTCCGTAAGGCTTCTCGATTGCATGCTCGAAAGAAACCATATTCCTCTCAGTCAGACCCAGCTTTTCAAAAGGTATAGGCTCGCCTGATGCGAGAATCCGCATGACAACATCTTCCAGCTGACCTGCTGTGGGAAGGGTGGCCACCCTGAGTTCCACATCTATGGGGCCGAACTTCTTGAAGTCGATCTTTCCGTCCTGAGGTTTTCGGCGTTCGGCGATATCGAGACCCGACATGATCTTTATCCTGGATGTCAGGGCATATTTGTATTTATAGGGGATACGTTGATATATCTTGCAACGACCGTCGATCCGGATCCTGACCAGAACGTCTGTCTTCCCCGGATAGGGCTCTATATGGATATCCGAAGCCTTTGCGTTGTATGCTTCACAGATGATCTTGTTGACAAGCTGGACAATTACGCTGTCCTGCTCGGAAACTTTCTGCACTTCTGATTCTACATCCGGTTCGTCACCTGCCTCAAGTTTGCTGAGGAGATCGTTTATGCTTCCTGAACCTCCTGCCTCTGTCGGGGAGAGGTGGTAGAAATGGGTTATGAACTTTTCGACGTCATCCCTGAAAGCACCGATAAAACTGATCCTCTTGTATTCCGGATATACAAAACGGATGAGATCCTGTTTGCCAAGATCTGTCGGGTCCTCCATTGCAAGATGCAGGATTCCGTTTTCGATTTTTACCGGTACCCAACGCTCCTGTTTCAGGCGCTCAGGTTTGATCTTGGAGAGTATCTCTTCGAGATGGGGGAGAGAAGGGTCAAAAAATATGAATTCAGTGCCGAAATAGAGGCTAAGATTCTTTGACATCTCTTCTCTGGATATCTTCATCTCACGCATAAGAAGGAGGTCGAGACCGAGAGAAACTACATCAGGGTGAGCTGAGAACTTCTGGATATCGTGCTCGTCTATGATATTCTTGTCGAGGAGATAGTTGTAGCGAGATTTCTGGCGGATCAGCTTGGTTGAGGCATTCAGGCGGTGAATATTGTATATTGCAATCGAAAGAGACGCGGCGAGTTCTGTGACATAACCGAGATCAACCTCTCCGAACGTGTCCGCTCCTTTTTTGTTGATCAGTTGAATGACCCCGATGAGTACATTGTTGAATTTCATCGGGATGCAGAGCACCTGTTTTGTCCGGTAGCCGGTTTTCTGATCCCAGGACACATCGAACCTGAGATCCGTATTGATCATAGAGAGCTCATGCTGGTCGTATGCGTCCTTTATGTTTACAACGCTACCGGACAGGGCACAGTAACCAGAAAGGCTTCCGGATGTTATGGGGACGACAATCTGGGTAACCTCTGCTCCGGACTTCACTCTGGAGATGAGGGTGTTATGTTTTATATCAGCAACATATATAGTGATCCTGTCAGCATCGAACAGTCCTGCGATGCCGTCTTTGAGCTGAATAAGGATTTCGTTCAGATTAGAGGCGGAGTGAATATCGTTGATTCGCTCCATGAACTTTTTTCTGTATTCAAGCTGTTGTTTCAAGTGATCTGTTTCTTTAGACATGAGATATCCTGTAGCTGTGGTATAAATGTATTAGCTGGGACTGAAGCATAACAATAACCTAATTTGCCCGATTTTCAAGATATTTCAGAAGGTTCCGTATGGTGGACTAGTTGACACTGCCAATCTATTTCAGTATGAAGTTAATACGGGCTGTTTGGATTTACACTGACCCGTTCAGGAGATTCTGATGAAGAATATATTTGTCCTTTACAAGGCAGTATTCTCGTTAATCTGTTTATTTGCCGTTTCATCACTCGCATCTGCAGAGTCGGCTGTGTTCTCTTTCGACCGTTCTTTTTTCCCCTTCTACCCTTCATTGATAAAATGGGAGAAGAGTGACGTCCCTTTCACACCTCCAAAGAAGTGCGGAGAGTGTCACGAGAAACAGTATCAGGAGTGGAGCGGTTCAGTTCATAATATGGCTTTTGTAGATCCAGTTTATCAGGGTGAGTTGAGCAAGGCAGTATCGGCGGTAGGGTATACGGTAACCCGTCAATGTGAAGGTTGTCATTCGCCGGCAGGGTTGCTTGCGGGAGAGATAAAAGGCGCAGGGCTCTCCGGTCTTTCACCGATGGCTCTTGCAGGAGTTTCCTGCGATATCTGTCATTCGATAAGCGGTTTGTCACACCTTCAGACACCTACACACGGTCCTGAAAACGGCTCTTTCATCCTGAATACGGGTGCAAACGGGATTCCGGTGAAGCTTGCACCCTTCAAACCTTCTGTCGGGTGTGGCGGAGGGTTTCATGATTGTGTCCAGACCAGTTTTGCGCTGAAATCAGACATATGTGCATCGTGTCATCAAGTTTATCATTATGAGGCTCACTTCCCGATCGAAGCAACCTACAATGAGTGGAAAAGCGGCCCGTATGCCCAGATGGATATTCATTGTCAGGACTGTCACATGGTCGACATACAGACTTTCAAGGAGGCAGCCGATAACTTCAAAAAGCCCGAACGCAGCGATTACCGCCACTATTTCAATGGCGCCAATTATCTGCTTTCCTATCTGGGCGCTTCAGCTGCAAAGCTTGCAGGTGACAACCAGCTGGCAAAACGGCTGATGTCACAGTACGAAATGGCAGTTGAACGTTTGAAAAGCACAGCCGAATTGGAACTTTTCCCCGTTTATCGTGACGGGGAACTGGCGGAGTTGAAGGTCCGGGTGAAGAACCTGAGGGCAGGGCATAACCTGCCGACGTCATTGACAAATGTGAGGCAGATGTGGCTTGAGGTTACGGCAAGAAACGAGAAGGGTGAACAGATATTATCCACTGGAGAAGTCAAATCTGATGGCGCTCTTCCTGACGATGCGAGGGTGTTTAACTCAGAGGGCATGGGAAAGGATTTTCACTTTGCTGTGCATCCGTGGGTCGTCACTGCCTTCCTGAGACAAGATACTATCCCGCCAAGAGGGTTCAAGGATGTATTCTACGGGGTTAAAGCACCGTCAGGTGTCAAAAAGGTGGCATTTGAGGTCAAGCTTCGCTACCGTCAGGCAGACCAGAATGTTGCCGAATCTCTCCTCGCAGCTGTTCCGAAAGATATAGACCTGAAGTCTGTCTATGGGCTGGAAAAGGTTCCCCGGCTTCCGATTGTAGATATGGTAATTAAACAGGAGTCTTTTGCTGCCAGAAGATGATATTAAGGAAATTATGCCAAACGACGATCTTTCACGTTTGAGGATAGATAAACAGGGTCCGGTCGTAACCCGGAAGTGGCGAAAGCGACCTTTTCTGTTGCTGTTTATTCTGATTATCACGTCCGCTTCGATCTACTGGTTAACAGGAGTTGTGTTCTTCCCGACGGTTGAAATCGAGACAGTCTCTGCCTCTCAGATATTCCCCTCTTCGGCGTTCACAATTCTTAATGCCAGTGGCTATGTAGTTGCCCAGCGCAAAGCCGCGCTTGCCGCTAAAGCAACAGGCAGGCTGGTATGGCTGGGAGTCGAAGAAGGGAGCAAAGTAAGTGAAGGTGAAGTTATCGCCAAACTTGAAGGAATGGATGCCGAGGCCTCCAGAAGACAGGCTTCCGCTGCTCTTGACTCTGCCAATTCTGTTTGTGACCAGTCGAAAGTGGAGCTTGCCGATTCAGTCAGGAACCTCAAGAGATTGAAGGAACTTCTGTCCCAGGGATATGTTTCCCAGTCAGATTATGATCTTGCAGAAGCGAGAAAAGACCGCTCAGTTGCTGCAGTTGCAGCGGCAGAGGCAAATTGTAGGGTCGCCGAGGCTTCTTTGTCAGGAGCAGACGTCGCTCT
>JBGQLM010000017.1:0-36241 GCA_041500085.1 Geobacteraceae bacterium | reverse complement strand
ATTTCGAGAACTTCTTGAGGTGTAGCTGCCTTTTCCGACATTGCTTGTGCCAAACCCAAATGAATATCTGTGAATTCAGGTCCAGAGAATTTTGTTCTTATGTCTTTAAGCGCCTTCTGTGTTGTAGCGTCAAGAAAGACGGAGAGGTTTTGACTCCTAATGTCAGCTTGATAACCAGATCGACTACTCATTATTATTTCGACTGCTTTCAAAAGTCGTTCTTGGGCTGCTTGTCTGTTTTGGTTTCTCAGTGCAAAAAATCCACCGACCGCAGCTGCAATAACAACTCCCAATGCTGTATATAGTGCTGTATTGCTCTCGTCCTTTTTTTTGTATAAGTCTTTCTGAATGGCAATTTGTTGTCCTTGTGTCGCTACTGTGGACTTAAACTGATTTATTTCTGCCTTAAGAGCTTCGCTCGCATCCAGCACCTGCGGCGCAGTCTTCGAATAAGCATACGTCACTGAAATGTAAAACAGCGAGAATAAGAGAACTGTGCACCAGCATCGAATCACTTTCATATTAACTCCCCAGTTCATATCTATAAAGTCTAACGGTCGGCTAAAAGGCCTGCTGTGTCGCGAAGCGGAATCAGCAACATCCAAGGGTTAGGACGTATCATTTGCCCTTTAGCAGGTCGTTGAAAATCGACCGTATTTGAGCCAGTTCCGATCTACTGATCATTTTTTGAATGTACTTTACTGATTTCAGTTCAGCTATTTCCGGTTTACATGCTCTTTTACAACCCAATATCCTATGTTTCGACCTGATTTGGGGAGGTTTCCCCCTTTCAGGTGACACCGAGGCCCATGTTTTTCATCCGGACTAGGTTGTAGGCTGCGGCATGCAGGTCAAGTTGCCAGGCGATTTTCTCGATGCCTCGGTACATGGTCTTACGCATTCTGCCGATGGTCTTCATCCAGCCAAAGCCTTCTTCGACTCGCTTCCTGATTCTCTGGCTGATTGCGTAGTTCGGATGATTGGTAGTTCTGCCATCTATGGCTGACTTCCGGTTGCTGTTGTTCTGTGCTACATGCGGTGTGACTTTGAGCTTGCGCAGTTCTTTGACGAAGGCTTCTGTATCATAGCCTTTGTCGCCGCCCACGGTAATGCGTCGGGTTGTCCGTGGCAACTGTTTTACCATTGCTTTGGCTGCTTCACGTTCGCCGGTACCGGATGCAGTCGTAACCTTTGTCCTGACGATCAGGCCGTTACGGTTTTCCATCAGGGTATGCCCTTGGTAGCAGAGCTTGGCTTCCTTGTTCTTCCCTTTGCGGTAGAGGCGTGCATCGGGGTCGGTTACGGAGCCATGGGTGTCGTTGGCAAGCTTCTTACCCTTGAAATCCACGGTATCGTTCTTGCCACCACCTGCCGATGGCGGGCCATCCTTGGGCTTGAAGCTTTTGATGGATGCCCAGGCTTCGATGAGGGTGCCGTCAACTGTGAAGTGCTCGCGAGACAAAAGGCGCTTGCGCTCTGCATAGGCAAGAATCCTGGAAAGAAATTCTGCGGCAATCTCAGAACCGATCAGGCGATCATGATTCTGGGTAAAACTGGAATGATCCCAGACCTTCTCATCGAGTCCCATGCCGAGGAACCAGCGGAACAGGAAGTTGTAGTGTATCTGCTCCACCAGTTGACGATTGCTGCGAATAGAGTAGAGAATCATCAGCAATTGGGCTTTCAGAAGCTTTTCCGGCGGGATCGATGATCTGCCAGTGGTGGCATACATGCTGTCAAAGAGCTTGTCCATCCCTGCCAGTGCGGCATCGGCCATCTTTCTGATAGCTCGCAGGGGATGATCCTTGGGAACGAAGGTTTCGGGCGTCACATAGGTGAAAAGAGCTTCTGTGTTACTATCTAAACCGCGCATAACTTTCCTCAATAATTGCAATGTGTTATGCGCTATAATCTATCACAAAAGGGCTGTTTTCTCTATCTGTTTTTCAACAGCCTGTTAGTGCCGTGCCCAGCGCAGAAATTCCTTTCGTTGCGGAAGCAATTTTCTTTTCCCGAGTGTGCCGTTCCAAATGTTCATCAAGTATGAGTTCAATTCCGATCCGAACGGCAGGAAACGCTTCAAGACATTTCGACTCTGATAATGTATGAACACCAATGCTCATAATGCCGTAGAGAGCACGATTCTGAACAAGAAATTGCGGCAAATGGTGCTTAAGAATTGCTATCTTTTCGTCCATTCGCGCACCTTCGAATGTGGTAGCGTCCCAATTCTGTTCTTTAGCTGCTTCTTTGCTCGCTTTTTCTATTAGGAATTCAAAGATGCGGCGCAGGTAAACAAATGCTCCGACTCCGACACCATGAGAAGCAAGACCGATCGCCCGTGTTAACTCTCGGAATCCCTCATCTCCGAGGATTGGACGGTATTTTTGGAGGTCTGGAGTAGCTAGGTCGGCCAACGATGGGTGCTGCCCTATCTTTTGAAGGAGCCCCTGATGCGAACGGAAAATAAAACAAGATCGATGGCTCTGGTTTCTTGAGCATGCGAACCAAAGGATAAAGATGTAATTACTCCCGTGGTGATGCTCCCGATATTGCGCTTCGCCCATCCGATTGAAGACGGTGTGACGTCCACATCCGGGACAATAGCAGTCCAATGACTCTTTGAAGTGCTCCAACCCGAAGAACGGATTTGATTCATCTTTATTGAACCTGAACCCTTCATATAGCGGAACCGTCAGGCAAAAGTCTTGTGGCGATGGTAATGGATCGAAAACTTCCTTCTCAGATTTTTTCTCTGTCATAGGTTTTTCCTTCTTGGTCTAACGGTTTTGAGCTTACTGGACCGCAGGCTCCGGGGCAGCGTGTTGTTGGGCGATGTTCTTATATTTTTCAATTGCATCGCGCCTACGACGTTGCCGAACAAATTCATCGTACTGCAATCTGACACTATCCCAAAAAACTAATACATCCCCAATTCGTGTCATCACGCGCACGTCTCCATCTTGAGACACAACAAAACCCAAACTCCCAGGCACATTAAAGCAATAGCGCATCATTGAGCGATGACGTGTACCAAAATGTTGGTAATCGACTTGGTGAAGACTCCGGGCAGTTGCGGCAGCTGTCGTCGAACGACAAACGCGAGGCGGTGGAACTTGATGCAGGAGTTCTACACCGAATGCTTTAACTTCCAAGTCGAAGCTCAGAAGAACAAGACCATCAACCCTAGAAAGCAAAGAAACGAACCAGACAGCACCATCCAATTCACTGTTACTGTCTGTCAACTCGTCAGATGCAATACTTTCTTCTAAACAAAATACAGCAGAAATCGTTTCGGAGTCAGGTTCCTCCATAATGTCATAAATAGAGGATTCTGATATTTCCTTCAAAATTAAGTTCGTGGCCCTATGTTCTAACGCAATGCGAAGTCGGTTATATGGGGTTTTATACTTCAGCTTCAACTCGGCATGGTTTAAATCCGGGGTCATCAGCAATGCACCACCATGACGAAAGTTACGAATCCGAAGAAGAAGTCTGGATAATGTTGCAATAAAATCAAACTCTAGTTGAGCGCGCCAATCTGACACATCGTCAATTTCGATATCAGTTAATTGCGCAACCCTTGTAAAAAACCGATCCATCCCTGGTTGAAGAAGCTTCTTCACAGGACCGTGACGTAACACATCGTGCGACTCTATAATTAGAGAGTCTACGTTAAGTTCCGCAATTCTGTCATAGCCCCGGTAGGCTGCAAGATGACCAACACCAAGTATGCTTGCCTGAAAAAGCCCTGGTCGCTCAGGACCGCTCTCTGATTCGAAGTTTACGAAATCAAAGTAGCGGTTTCCTTGATCAACCAATCCCCAAATAAACAGTTTTTCGTTGTGATCGTGGTAGACGGCAAAAGAGGAAGTTCGTGGATCTGAAGCCTTTGCAATTTTAATAAGAGAAGATACAGAAAATGGGATTCGCTCTTCAAGCCGGACATAGCTCCATCTGTCGTTAACAATACGTTGCGGCGGAGCGGGGTCCGGATCGTCTGGATTTATGTAAACAACATAGCAAAATATCGGCTGTGACTCTTCTGTTTTTAGACTTGAAAAATAGAGGGTTTGAAACAACTCAGTAAGAATAGTGTCTGAGGGTGACGGTGTTTTTCTTTTCCTCAGTTCTTTGCCTACTAAACGTGCAAGATCTGATGGAGTTTTATGTACTGGCGGCATCTCATACCTCAAAATATTTAGTCTTGCCCAACGCGAAAAGCCTGACCGGCTGGGTTATTGGGCCGGTGGCGCTTGTTAGCCCTCGGGGTTTCTTCCATTGCAAAAGAATTCAACCACCTCTTCAATGGTATACGGAGGAGTTTTCTTATGAATGATAGCGTGGCAGTTTGGACAAACAGGGCGAAGATCATTTACAGGGTCAACGGGGCGTGTTCCTTCGGTTGTGCATATTGGGTCCAAATGGTGAACATGGATGTAGCCATCTCCGATGGGTCCGTAAACATCTGAGAATGAAAAATTGCATATGCAGCAAGAGGTGCCCCAATTCTCAATGCATTGCTTACGGGCTATAGTATTTCGTTCATGAACGTCTACCACTACTGTACGGACATTGCCTTCTTGAAGTTCAGGTGTGAAACTTAGCTCACCTGAACTTACAAATTCTCTAGCTGACTCAAGTCGTAAGACTAGATTCGCGGCTGTTTCTCTTTGTTCATCTATTCGTTGTAAGAACCGTGAAGAATTATACCCAAATTCAGATCGTGGGTTGATGGGGTTATCTCGAATATCTATGTACCAGTCAACCCGGATTCGGTACTCTGAAAAATCAAAATCCGTATAGAGTAGCTTTTCTCTATACGGATTTTCATCCCATACCTTTAAGACTCTTCCAACACCAACGATTCCGAGATGATTGTGATACATGAATAAAATGTCTCGCAACTCAAGGTTTCTAAGTGGTAAAGCGTACTTGTCCCAATCACCGCCAGAAAATGCCAGCCCGTGCTTAAACCATAGATCACACGTATTGACATCTTTTAGCGCCGACTCATCGGTATTTATAAACCAGTAATTCATGGTTTCTTCTCCTGGGGTAACGGCTCGGCAGTTGACCCGCCAGCCCGGCATTTTCGGGGTGGGCGGAGTCTAACTGCCTGGTTGGAACATCTCGTTATTACTCTCAGTTAAATCGACGCAGTAAGTATCTCTCATAAAAGATGTGAACCCAGATTCCTCAAGTGATGACTTAATCTGTTCATGATTTAATTTAAGGCTTTCGCTAGACATAATTTTTTCGCTCAGATTTATGATGGCTTTCCAGAAAATATCTCCTTTAAGACATTCATACATGTATTTCTTCTCTTCCTCTATGTCGACTCCCAAATACCTACTTATAGCTTCAGCTTGGCGTAAGTCTTTACCTTTAAGCTCAATTTGCCTATTGTCGCAACTGTTTAAAGTGTTTCTATAAATGGCTTCAGCAACACCGCCAGCTATTAAAATCATCAAGCAATCTTGCGCGATGGACTGAAAAACCTTTTCGTTAAGTCCACCAATGATGGTGAAAGTAGTTTCATCTACTTCCCTCTCCATCAGTTTAAATGCGTGCTTCTGATTGTCGCCAAAATTTGGCCTAAAATCGCCCGTACCATCCTCATAAACGCGCACTTCAATGGGAGGGTATCCGTAATAATATGCAATTACGATATGAGCAGCTTCGTGGATGGCCGTAGCCTTAATCAAACTCATCTTTTCTCCTTCAACGGCTATAGACTGACAAATAAGGAGGGATTATCGCCAACTGTTCTGGACAAGTGTTATGTATTTAGTACTTCATCTAAGTCGACATTAGTAAGCCCACCTGAGGGATGCTTTAAGAATACGAATCTAGGATCCTTCTCTGAAGTGAATCCAGGAGAATTAACCTGTTCTCTAGCTATAGCACCAAAAACTATTATTTTACGGTATCTCTTTTCTTCAATATCAATTATTAGCTTTTTCCGGCAACTTTCTTGTGCTTTTTTACTCGGTTTTTTGTCCCTACCATTGGCCCCTTTTCCTTGGTAGCACTGGACTGAATTAGTAATGTCATAATCTGTTCTGTTCTTTCCGATTCGTTCAAATGATTTTTTAAATCGTAAACCTGCTCCGTTTTCAAAGTTTTGTAAGGGGAGGCATGCCTGCCACTCGACCTCTCCAGGCGACTGTAATACCAGTAGTACTTCGGCTCCGTTATCTGTTTTTTCAAGTGGGGAGGAACGACGTGAGGGTGGCTGGATATGAAAAGATCCATCCTTGTGGTATGGGCAGCCAACGCAATTTTCGTCATAATCTCTTGGCATATTTTCCTTTCATTACATAACTCCTTATTGAGTGGTTCACGCGCGCACGTGAACTGCCGATCTACCCAAATGGAACATTTCTCCTGAAGCACTTCTTCAACGCAAACCGGCACCCGGAAGATTCCGTGGTGCCGGTTGTATTGCAGCGTCAGCTAAGAGAGTAGTTGTAAACTGTTAAGCACATTCACTATACCCGCACACATGGCAGACCGAACATCCGCCTTCATGCTCCACCGGCCCGCCGCACTCCGGGCAGGCGCCTCGCTCGTGGGCGGTCTTTTCGATGCCGGTGTCGTAGCCCGCTTCACTCCACACTCCGCAGATACTCCAGATCCTCGGCATAGCCCCAATCCATAAACCTTACCTGCTGTATGCAACACTCAATCTCTCCTCTTGTATCTTTGGCAAAAGCGTTGCAAATGGGAACGTCAACTTGTTGAAAATATAGCGCTTAATTTGAGTAATAACAATTCTAAACCACCACTTTGGAATTGAATAAGTACCATGGTGTCGGGGCTACACTTTTTACAAATGCGAAAATAATAACTTGTCCATCGTAAACTCGCACAGCGTCAAGAGCGGGCGAGGCATGCCTCGCCCCTACGGAATCGTGAACCACGACAAAGAGCCTACATCTCATTCTCCATTAATTCACTCCCCATCCCACCTGGCCGGGTTCGTAAGAACGTAATCACGCAGGGAGAGCAACTCCTCCTCATTGCGGATTATCCGTTCGTGGTAGTTCCGCTGCCACACCGGCATGCCGGCTGTGTTCCGCGATTCGTTGATCTGTTTCGTGCAGGCGGATTTGAATGAACCGATTATCGCACCCAGGGATTGTTTCACCGGCCCCGGTTTCTGTAGGGGCGAGGCATGCCTCGCACTGTCATCCGGTGCGGTGATTGATACATCGGCTATATCGGGAAAATCGGTCACAGCGGTTAAATCGGGCGACGCATGCGTCGCCCCTACATCGGAATCATTGATAAAAACGATGCCGTGCAGATGGTTCGGCATTATGATGAATTCGTCCAGATTGACATGCGGGAAATGCTCCGGAATTTGTTGCCAGCATTCCTGCACCACGTTGCCCAATGACGACAGCGATGCTGCTCTGTCTACGATCTCCGCCAGGATAGCTTCTTTCTGGAAGGTGCAGATGGTGACGAAATAGGCGCCTGCCGAGCGGTAATCGTAGGAGCGCAGCCGCACGGAATTGCGGTGGTGAATGTCGGGATTGTAGGCCAAATCGTCACCCGCTTATGTAGGGGCGAGGCATGCCTCGCCCTGTTTGTTTGCGGCCGCATTGGCCGGTCCAATGGGCGATAGGCCATTCGGAAAAAATGGCAAAGGCGTCAAAGGCGGGCGACGCATGCGTCGCCCCTACGGTAACCATCCCGGTTCAAAATAATTAACGTTCAAATTGCGCCAAAAAAAGCCCCGCACAGTGGCGGGGCTTTCCTTTTCAATCGTTCACTCTACGCACATTCACTATACCCGCACACATGGCAGACCGAACATCCCCCTTCATGCTCCACCGGCCCGCCGCACTCCGGACAGGCGCCGCGCTCGTGGGCGGTCTTTTCGATGTCGGTGTCGTAGCCGGCCGCATGCATGTGCGCCTGGATCGCCTTGGCTACCGCGTCGGCGCAGGAGAGGACCTTGCTCTCGCCGAAGCCGGACGGGCAGTGGCAGGAGATGCCTAACAGCTGCTTCACGACGTTCCGTGCCTGGACACCGCTCCTCCAGGCCAGCGAAACCATCCTGCCGAGTGCTTCCGCCTGGGATGCTGCGCAGCCGCCCGCCTTGCCCATGGTGGTGAAGAGCTCGAACAGCCCGTGCTTGTCTTCGTTGACCGTGATGTAGAGCGGGCCGCAGCCGGTCTGCATCTGGTAGGTCCACCCCTTGAGAGCCTTGGGCCGCTCGCGCTTGTAGGTGCCTTTCTCCTCAGCGACCGCAACCGGCGCCTCGACCTTCTCCTCCTTCTTGCCGGTGGAGAGGACCTGCTCGTCACGGGAGCCGTCGCGGTAGATCGTTACACCCTTGCAGCCGGACTTGTACGCCAGGCGGTAAACCTTTTCGACGTCTTCGAAGGTCGCTTCACTGGAGAAGTTGACGGTCTTGGAAACGGCATTGTCGGTATGGAGCTGGAAAGCGGCCTGCATGGCGATATGATCTTCCGGGGAGATGTCGTGGGCAGTGACGTAGATGTCCCGGAGATCTTCGGGAATGGCGGTGATGTCGTGGATCGTGCCGTGCTCCGCGATCGCCTCCATCAGCGCCTGGGAGTAGAACTGGCGCTCCTTGGCGACCTTTTCGAACATCGGGTTGACCTCTACCAGCTTGGTGCCGTCCATGACGTTCTTGACGTAGGAGACGGCAAAGAGCGGCTCCACGCCAGACGAGGCGTTGGCGATGATGGAGATCGTCCCGGTCGGAGCGATGGTGGTCACGGTCGCGTTCCTGATCGGGGCCAGGCCCGGCTTGTCATAGATGGAGCCCTTGAAATTCGGGAACGGACCGCGCACCTTTGCCAGCTCGCGGGATGCGGCATGGCCTTCGTCGTTGATGGTTTTCATGATCTTCTCGCCGAGGGCGATCCCTTCCGGAGAGCAGTAGGGAATGCCGAGCATGATCAGCATGTCCGCCCACCCCATGACCCCGAGGCCGATCTTCCGGTTGGAGCGGGTCATCTTGTCGATCTGCTCCAGCGGGTAGTTGTTGACCTCGATGACGTTGTCCAGGAATTTCACGGCCAACTTGATCACCTCTTTCAGTCTGACCCAGTCGACATCGCCCCCCTTGACCATCTTGCCGAGGTTGATGGAGCCGAGGTTGCAGGATTCATAGGGGAGGAGCGGCTGCTCGCCGCAGGGGTTGGTCGATTCGATCTCGCCGACCAGCGGGGTGGGATTGTCGCGGTTCAGCCGGTCGAGGAAGATGATGCCGGGCTCGCCGTTCTCCCACGCCTGCTTGACGACCCGGTTGAAGACCTTCCGGGCATTGAGGGTGCCGCAGGCCTTGCCGTCGCGGGGGTTCTTCAGGTCGTAATCCTGGTCCTTTTCCACCGCTTCCATGAAGGCCTCGGTGATGCCGACCGAGATGTTGAAGTTGTTGAGCTGCTTCTGGTCGGCCTTGCACATGATGAAATTCATGATGTCCGGATGATCGACCCGGAGGATTCCCATGTTGGCGCCGCGCCGGGTGCCGCCCTGCTTGATGGTCTCGGTGGCGACGTCGAAGACCCGCATGAACGAAAGCGGTCCGCTGGAGATGCCGGTGGTCGACATGACGACATCGTTGGCCGGTCTGAGACGGGAAAACGAGAAACCGGTGCCGCCGCCGGATTTATGGATAAGGGCGGTGAACTTCACGGCATCGAAGATCTCTTCCATGGAGTCGCCGACCGGAAGGACAAAACAGGCGGAGAGCTGCCCCAGCTCGCGCCCTGCATTCATGAGGGTAGGGGAGTTGGGGAGGAACTCCATGTTTGCCATCAGGGAGTAGAAGCTGTCGGACAGTTTCTTCACATCGGCTTTCTTGTCAAAGACAGCGTCGGCAGCGGCAATTGTATCGGCTACCCGGCGAAAAAGGTCTGCCGGTGCTTCCAGAGGCTTTCCGCTCAAGTCTCTTTTGAGATATCTTTTTTCCAGTACAGTTACGGCATTCGGAGAAAGTGCGGGTTTGAAATTCCCTGAAGTTTTGGTTGGCATGATCGTATCTCCTTGTAAACAGATATAAAAATGGTTTGCACCATATTTTGTATGTGAGGCGAAGGTTAACCACAAGATATATGGGGTGTCAAGCTGTTTTGTATTAAAATTGTAACCTATTGAATAAACATATGATCTCCGCGGAAAAACGTCCGGGAGCGGGGCTGTGCATAATAAAAATATGTTTTCGCTTCTCATTTACAAAAGATCTGCTTTGTGCTACTTACTAGAGAATGCAATTTTTAGCTGAAAACACAAAATCCGGATGCCCCAGCTGCGGCGGCAATGAGTCGCTGCAAAAGCAGATCGATGCTTTAAGGGATCTTATAGAAGTAGCAAAGACCGTCGTCTCAACCCTGGACCTGGATACCCTTCTGCAGGCCATCATGGTAAGTGCGATGCACTATGCCGAGACCCCGGCCGGTAGTGTCGCGCTGTACGAAAGCAGGCAGAAGGAGCTCACGCTTCATGCGCACAGAGGGCTTTCCGCCGAGTTCATCAAGGTCGAGAGATGGAGCGTCAATCCCGGCGGCCTGACCGAGCAGATACTCAATTCCGGCGAGATCTTCATCGTAGCGGATACCGAGAATTCTGCCTTCTTTCACAATCCGGTAGCACTTACGGAGGGGATCCGTTCCCTGATCTGTGTGCCGCTCGTCTACCAGAACGATATTGTCGGCATCCTTTATCTCGACGACTTCAAGCCCCGTAATTTCGACCGTGGGAAGCTGGAACTCCTCTCCATCCTGGCATCGTTCGCCGCTCTGGCCATCCACAATGCCCGGCTGCACAACAGGACGAAGATGATGGCGATAACCGATTTTCTGACCGGTCTTTTCAACCACAGGTATTTCCAGCAGATTTTCAACCAGGAACTCGGCAGGGCGAGGCGCTATCAGAAGATCATGTCCCTTGTCATACTGGACATAGACAACTTCAAGGCGTTCAACGACCGGTTCGGTCATGCGGTCGGCGACCGGATCCTGGCCTCCATAGGCGATATCATCACCAGATCTCTCAGGAAGATCGACTATGCTTTCAGGTATGGCGGGGAAGAGTTCGTAATCATCCTTCCCGAGACATCACTGGAAAATGCGATCCTGACTGCGGACCGGCTGAGAGCTAGAATCGAACTTGAAGCATCCGCATCCGTACCCGAAGCCCTGGGCAGCAGCATAACCGTAAGCGCCGGTGTCGCCAGTTATCCTGAAGACGGCACCACCCGCGAAGACCTCTTCTCTCTCATGGATTCCTATCTTTACAAGGCCAAGTCCATGGGGAAAAACACCGTCTGTCACTCCAGTTCTCAGGCTTCCTGAAAAGAGAGTGCCTCTATTGTTCTCTTTTGCAAGATACCTGATCAGCTGCGCCCTTCTCCTGACCCTCATGCTTGTCAACTCTCCTGCCCAGGCCGGGTGGAGCTGGTCTTTTCCGTACTATTCGGCGGATTCAGGGCCGGCTGTTTCGGCAAGACCTGCAGCAGCTGAAGAGTTGCAGCGGCTGGAGAAAGATTCAACCTCTCAACCTCTCAAGGTCAACGCCACTGCGCCATCCCCCGTTCTCAAGCTGGAAGAAAAGCCTGCCGAAAACGTTCTGCCAATAATTCAAAAGCTGCCTCAGCCGCCAAGGGCTCTCAGCGTATTCTCTCCAACGCTTAAGCTCGGCAGCATGATACTGGATGAAGATACCCAGTGGAACGGATCGCTCCAGATTGAAGGGATGGTGACTGTTTCTCCCCAGAGTACCCTTACGGTAATGCCGGGCTCGGTTATCAGATTCGCTGCGAACTCCGGCATCCTGGTTTATGGAAGAATCGCTTTCAATGGGACCCCTGGAAGCCCCGTATTCATCTCATCCCTGTATGACGAACCGCTTCCTTCGGACTGGAACGGAATTTTCCTGATAGGGACAGAGAAAAACAATATTTTTGACCATAGCGTTATTCAAGGGGCTGACACGGCGATTCAGGCTTCATTCTCCGCCTTCGAGGCAAACGGTATCCTGATCAGTAACTCGGGCACGGCGCTGAAGTTGAGCAATTCGACAGTTACTGTGAGAAATTCCTCAATATCCTCCTCTACAACCGGAATCCTGGCCGTGAAAAGCGAAGTCGACCTCGAAGCGATGACCATCGATAAGAACAGGAGTGCACTCTCCCTTCAATCCTCTTCCCTGGCAGCCGTAAACGTCAGATTGCGAAATAACAGCCAAACTGCCCTTGGCGCCGACAAGTCGCAACTGAAGCTCGACAGGATGCTCTTTTCCTTCAATCTCAATGGTCTCAAGGTAACGGAGTGCGACGGTTCGATCTTGAATTCCCGTTTTATCTCCAATAGAGAGACTGCTGCCATATTGACCGCATCGAATCTGAAGTTC
Source organism: Geobacteraceae bacterium (assembly GCA_041500085.1). Classification (GTDB taxonomy): domain Bacteria; phylum Desulfobacterota; class Desulfuromonadia; order Geobacterales; family DSM-12255; genus VEOV01. The sequence continues at coordinate 23,845 of JBGQLM010000017.1, read as the reverse complement.
AGCGACAACCATGTCTCGGGAAGCAGAGTGGGAGTCCAACTGGACGATAATAACGCCACGCTCTGGAGGAACTCGATTTCCGGCAACAGCAGTTACAACCTGCTCTACCTCGGAGGTGAGCGGTACTTCGCCGGAGGCAACTGGCTGGGAGAAATCATTCCGGAAAACATGGATATTCCGGTGTTCAGCAAGCAGCCGGGAGCTCTTCTGACAGCGCCACTGCTCGCTGTTGACCCTCACCCTCCTCTCAGACTGGACAGCACAAAGGCAACTGACTGATGTCGATCTATCTGGATAATGCTGCAACTACTTTTCCCAAGCCTGAAAGCGTCTATCTGGCAATGGACAGAACCTCACGTGAAGTAGGTGTCGCCCCGAACCGCGGGGGATACAGGCAGTCTCTCGATGCCGCCAGGGTACTGTTCGAGGCACGTGAATCTCTTGCCTTACTGTTCGGCGCTGCCGACTCTTCCCGGTTCATAATCACCCACAGCGCTACCGAATCACTGAATCTTGCTGTCAAAGGTCTGATCCGCAGCGGTGACCATATAGTAACCACCTCGATGGAGCATAATTCTCTTGCCAGGCCCCTGCACGCAGCAGAATCTTCCGGCTGCACCGTCACCTGGGTCAATGGCGACAAGGATGGTTATGTCAGCGCAGAGGACATCCTTTCCGCAGTCAGGGATGATACCCGCCTGGTCGCCATGACTCACTGTTCCAATGTGACCGGGGCGCTTAATCCTATTCAGGAGATCGCTCCTCTTCTCAAGGAACGGAAGGTCCTGTTTCTGGTTGATGCGGCCCAGAGCGCCGGAAGTGTGCCGATAGACCTGGGCAGCATGCAGATCGATCTGCTTGCCGTTCCCGGCCACAAAGGGCTTTATGGGCCTCAGGGAACCGGTTTCCTCTATATCGCTCCCGGGGTTGACCTTGATCCGCTGATCCTTGGAGGAACCGGCGGCGCGTCGACCGGCCTGACCCCTCCAGTCCAGCTCCCGGAACGGTTCGAGAGCGGTACCCTCAATATCGCCGGGATAGCAGGGCTGAAGGAGGGAGTCGATTTTGTCATTGCGCAGGGAGTAGAGCAGATCCGGCGTCACGAGTTTTTTCTTTTAGAGCGATTGATAAAAGGGTTATCATCAATAGACCGGGTAATTCTCCGCAACAGTGATCTCAAAAAACCAAGGGGATCTGTTCTCTCCTTCACGATTGCAGGCATGGACCCGGCAAAGACAGGGTTTATTCTTGACAGGGATTTCGATATCGCAATACGGGTAGGACTGCACTGCGCCCCTCTGGCGCATAAGACCGTCGGAACTTTTCCTGAAGGTACGGTCAGGGTAAGTCCGGGATTTTTCAATACCGAAAAAGATATAGATACCTTCGTTGCTGCTGTTAGTGAGATCGTGGACAGGGAGAGGTCATGATGGATAGCCGGAAAACATTTCTTGTACTGCTGCTGACAGCTGTCATGACCGGTTGTTCGCTAACTCCTGAAAAACCGGTTACCAGGCAGGAACTCTACAAGACCGGTCTTTTCAGTGAATTTGTCATCAAGGATTCACCTGAAAGCGTTCTTGCCACGCTCAACCGTGAAGGAGAGGTCGTCCTTGAGGGAAAGAGCAGATACGGCGAAGATTATTTTGTCAAGATACTTGCAACCGAGAAAGGACTCAAGATACGACTTTATGCCAAATAAACCGAAAGAGCCAACCATGAAAACTTTTATTCTGGATACAAATGTTCTGCTGCATGACCCTCACGCTCTCTACCGGTTCGAGGAGCATCTCATCGTGATTCAGATCACGGTGATCGAAGAGATTGACAAGTTCAAAAAGGATATGAACGAAACCGGAAGAAACGCCAGGCAGGTCTCAAGGCTGCTGGATGCTTTGAGAAGCCAGGGCTCTCTTTCAAAGGGTGTGAAGCTCGAATCCGGAGGTACGCTCAGAGTCGAGGTCTACGAAGAGAGGGCCATGAAGGCGCTCCCGCCGGAACTGAGAGTGGAAAAAGGGGATAACAGAATCCTTGCTGTTGCGATGGAGATCAAGGAGAAAAAGGCGACGGGGCCGGTCATCCTTGTTTCCAAGGACACGAACCTCCGGATAAAGGCCGATGCTCTCGGTATTGCAGCCGAGGATTACGAATCGGACAAGGTTGAAATCGAAGAGCTTTACACCGGGATGTCGGAAATGGTGCTGACCGCAGAGCAGGTCGACCGTTTCCATGGTCAGGGGTGGCTTGACGGAGTCAACTCGTTGCAACCAAACCAGTTTGTGACAATGGTGGATGAGACCAATTTAAGCCACACAGGCATCGGACGTTTCGACGCTGCGAAAGAGAAGATCGTTCCCCTGCGCAAGGCCGGCAAGGACGGCATATGGAGCATCTCTCCAAGGAACAGGGAGCAGTCGTTTGCCATTGATGTCCTGCTTGACGATTCTATCAAACTCGTGACACTTGTGGGCAAGGCAGGTACAGGCAAGACCCTTCTGGCCATCGCAGCCGGTCTGCACAAGGTTGCCGAGGAGAGCGTCTACAACAGACTGCTTGTCTCCAGACCCGTTTTCCCGATGGGTAAGGACATAGGTTTTCTTCCCGGGGATATCGAAGAGAAGCTTGCCCCCTGGATGCAGCCCATCTTTGATAATGTCGAGCTTCTCCTGTCAGGTCATGAGAATGAAAAACGCCACAGCAAGGGTTACAAGGAGCTTGTGGCCATGGGGATAATGGAGATCGAACCGCTTACCTACATACGGGGGAGATCCATCCCTAACCAGTTCATGATCGTCGATGAGGCGCAGAACCTTACCCCTCATGAGATCAAGACCATCATAACGAGGGCAGGGGAAGGGACCAAGATAGTCCTGACCGGTGATCCGTACCAGATAGACAATCCTTACGTAGACTCTTCCAGCAACGGTCTGACCTACCTGGTGGAACGGCTGAAGGGGTTGAAGATAACGGGGCATGTGACGATGACGAAGGGCGAACGGTCGGAACTCGCCGAACTCGCCGCCAATCTGTTGTAAGGCACCCTTTTCGCACAGGAAGCGGGTTGCCCTGCAGCCGGCTCTTGTGCGGCGTAGCGCTGCTACGCCTCCGCGACCGTCTTTGGGCGCCCCACTCCTGCACTGAAAATGGTGCCTTATTGATAACCTTGGACTGTAATTTCGGGCGCCCGAAATTCGGCTTTTTTGGAATTGTATGCTTCTTCTTTGTATCGAGACATCTTGTGACGAGACCGCTGCGGCGGTGGTAAAGGACGGTCGTACCGTCCTTTCCAGTATCGTCTCGTCCCAGATCGCCGTTCATGCGGAGTATGGCGGAGTAGTTCCGGAGATAGCCTCCCGCAAGCATCTGGAAGCAGTGCTTCCGGTCATCGACCAGGCTCTCTCAGAAGCTTCCGTTTCCATTGCAGAAATTGAGGGGGTTGCGGTCACGCGCGGTCCGGGGCTTATCGGCGCACTGCTCGTGGGTGTGTCAGCGGCCAAGGGGATTGCAGTCGGAAGAGACCTTCCGCTGGTCGGCGTGAATCACATCGAGTCCCATCTGCTGGCAATCCTCCTCGAACAGGAGGTCGAGTTCCCTTTTCTGGCTCTTGTCGTCTCGGGTGGGCATACGCATCTTTATGAAGTCACGGGGATAGGGGCTTACCGCACGTTAGGCCAGACCATCGATGATGCTGCCGGTGAAGCTTTCGACAAGGTGGCAAAACTCATGGACATCGCGTATCCCGGCGGTGCAGTGGTCGACCGTATGGCGCTTCATGGGAATTCCAAAGCCATCAATTTCCCGCGGCCTCTCCTTCACGACAAAACTCTCAACTTCAGCTTCAGCGGGTTAAAGACCGCGGTCATGACACACATCAAACGAAACCCGTCAGCAGCTGACCCGGCAAACCTTCCCGATCTCTGTGCCTCTTTCCAGGCTGCCGTATGCGATCTGCTTGTTGCGAAGAGTACTGAAGCCTTGCGGCGAACCGGTTTACGAAGAATGGTCATTGCCGGCGGCGTAGCCTGCAACAGCGGGCTTCGAAACGCCATGCTGAGGATGTCCGCAGAAACAGGTGCAAGGGTCTACTTTCCTTCTCCCGGTCTCTGTGCCGACAATGCTGCCATGATCGCCGTTCCGGGCGATTATTATCTTTCCCGGGGAGGATCATGCGCCGACTTTGATGCTGTTCCTGCCTGGCCGCTTGACAGTATCAAATTTCCTGCCAACGGAGCCTGCACTTGTTATCCATGAAAGCCATCAAAATGCTCGGGCAGAATTTCCTTGTCGACAACAATGTCATCGACAGGATCATTGACCTGGTAGCTCCTGCACCCGGTGATCATATCCTCGAAGTCGGGCCGGGGCAGGGGGCTCTGACGCGCGGACTTGCCGCTTCCGGAGCCAGGGTGCTTGCCGTAGAGCTGGATCGGCGTCTTGCCCCGATGCTCTCCAGAGAGTTCGAGAAAAATCCCCTGATCGATGTTGTCGAGGCGGATATCCTTAAAATCGATCTCCCAAAGGAGCTCTCCAGATATTCGGACTCCAGGTGGAAAGTTGCCGCCAATCTCCCTTACAACATATCGTCACAGGTCCTGATCAAGTTTCTTGAGACCCCGACACTCTTTACCGATCTTTATCTGATGCTGCAGAAGGAGGTAGGGGACCGGCTTGCCGCTCAGCCTTCATGCAAGGAGTATGGCGTGCTGACTCTTTTCTGCCGCCTTCATTTTGATGTGACCCGGGAATTCATAGTAAGGCCGGGATCATTTCATCCGGTCCCTAAAGTCGACTCGGTCATACTTCGTTTCAAGGCTCTAGGGGCGCCGCGAGTAGATGTGGGTAATGAGCCGCTTTTCCGTCGTGTTGTGAAGGCTGCATTTGCACAGAGAAGAAAGACTCTCTGGAACTGTCTGAAAAGCGCAGAATTTCTCCCGGAAGAGCAGTTGAGTGCCCTTCTGGCTGAGTGCGGGATAGATCCTGCCAGGAGAGGAGAGACTCTCTCACTTGACGAGTTTGCCACTCTTACCAGAGCGATAATTACTGAAGGGAAAATAGTAGAACCGTAATGTGCTGCTGTGCTATATTTCTTTTTTATTTTTACCTGTTGAATTGGGGGGACTGATGAAAATTTCCGTAATTGGGAGCGGTTACGTCGGGCTGGTAGCTGGAGCCTGTTTCGCCGAGAGCGGCAACAACGTAATCTGCGTAGATATCGATGAAGCCAAGATCGAAGGCCTTAAACAGGGGATAATCCCGATTTACGAGCCCGGCCTGAAAGAGATGGTCCTGAGGAACAGCGCCGAAGGGAGGCTCTCCTTCACGACTGATCTCGAGAGTGCCATCAAGAGCTCGCTGATCAATTTCATTGCTGTCGGCACTCCACCCGGTGAGGACGGCTCTGCGGATCTCAAATATGTACTCGGCGTTGCCGCCAGCATCGGCAGGCATATGGAGAGTTTCAAGGTTATTGTGGACAAATCCACCGTACCGGTAGGAACTGCCGACAAAGTCCGGGCAGCCGTACAGCAGGAGCTCGACAACCGTGGTGTGGCGCTAGAATTCGACGTAGTCTCCAACCCGGAGTTCCTCAAGGAAGGGGCAGCCATAGACGATTTCATGAAGCCGGACCGGGTGGTCATCGGGACCGACAATGTCCGGACCTCCGAGATCATGAAAGAGCTGTACGAGCCGTTCATGCGCAAGAACAACCGGTTGATCGTAATGGATATCCGCAGTGCCGAGATGACCAAATACGCTGCCAATGCCATGCTTGCCACCCGGATCTCCTTCATGAACCAGATAGCCAATCTCTGCGAGAGAATGGGCGCCGATGTGTCGGCAGTGCGGGACGGAATAGGCTCCGACTCCCGTATCGGCTACGACTTCCTTTTTCCCGGCCCGGGATACGGCGGATCATGTTTTCCAAAGGACGTCAAAGCTCTCATAAAGACCGCAGAAGAGACGCAGTACGATTTCCTGCTCCTTAAGGCTGTGGAAGAGGTCAACGAAAGGCAGAAACAGCTTCTTTCCGACAAAGTCCTCAACATGTTCGGCAACTCGAAGAGTGAGAAGCCGTTATCCGGCCGGACCATAGCCTGCTGGGGGCTCTCCTTCAAGCCGAGGACCGACGACATGCGCGAAGCCCCTTCGCTTACCATCATAGAAAACCTCCTGACTGCAGGGGCGAAAGTGAAAGTGCACGACCCGGAAGCTCTCAAGGAGGCCGCCAAATTCTTCGGCGACCTGATAGAGTACAGTCATAACCAGTACGACATTCTCGAAGGCTCCGATGCTCTCGTAATCATAACCGACTGGAGCGAATACCGCACCCCGGACTTCGAGCGGATGCTGGGCAGCCTCAAAGCCCCGAACGTCATCGACGGCCGGAATCTCTATAAACCGAACCGGATGAAGAGTGCCGGATTCAACTATATCCCCCTCGGGCGCAACGGCTCGAAAGTAACCGGGTAAAGGAGCAGTCTTTAATGCGTACACTGGTCACCGGCGGAGCCGGCTTCATCGGCTCACATCTTTGCGAGCGGCTACTTGCGCAAGGGGATGAAGTCGTCTGCCTGGACAACTTCTTCACCGGCAGCAAGAAGAACATCTCTCATCTTCTCGACAGCAACAACTTCGAACTGATCCGCCACGACATAACAGAACCCATCCTGCTGGAAGTAGACCGGATCTATAACCTTGCCTGTCCCGCTTCCCCTGTCCACTACCAGTACAATCCCGTCAAGACGGTCAAGACCAGTGTCATGGGCACCATCAACTTGCTGGGAATGGCAAAGCGGGTCAAGGCGCGGATCCTTCAGGCCTCAACCTCGGAAGTCTACGGCGACCCTCAAATCCATCCCCAGACCGAAGATTACTGGGGGAATGTGAACCCCATCGGGATCAGGAGCTGCTACGACGAGGGGAAGCGGGTCGCCGAGACCCTGATGATGGACTATCACCGCCAGAACAACGTCGATGTCCGCATCATAAGAATCTTCAACACATATGGCCCGAGGATGGCGGAAAACGACGGCAGGGTCGTATCGAACTTCATTGTCCAGGCGCTCAAGGGGAAGGATCTAACCGTTTACGGTGACGGCAGCCAGACCCGTTCATTCTGCTATGTAAGCGATCTGGTAGATGGTATTGTCAGGATGATGGACTGCGAAGGCTTCACAGGGCCGGTCAATCTGGGCAACCCGGCGGAGACGACCATTCTCGAATTTGCCGAGCGGATCATAAAGCTGACCGGCAGCAGGTCGAAGATCATTTTCAAACAGTTGCCGCCGGATGACCCGAGACAACGTCAGCCTGACATCTCGCTTGCTGAAGATAAACTCGGCTGGAAACCGGTCGTGCCGGTCGAAGTCGGATTGAAACAGACGATAGAGTACTTCTCCACGCTTATCTCTACATGAGGGTTTAAGGGTATGCTGAGGCGAAAGTATATATTACCGATGCTTGCGGTCACCTTCATACTCTACTTTACAGTATTCGGTGACAGGGGACTTCTGCGCATCTACCATCTGAGCAAAGAGAAGCAGGAAGTTCAAAGTCGGTTTGAAACCCTGAAGGGTGAGAATCAGAAGCTTGTGCGGGAGGTCGATGCCTTGAAGAACGACCGCCGTTACCTGGAAAGCATTGCCCGCCGCGATTTCGGCATGGTCAGGAAGAACGAAATTATTTACCAGTTCCCTCCCCAAAGCAAAACAGATAAAGAGAACGGAAAACAGGAGAAGTGATGGATAGGCAGAGTTGTGCCGTCTGCACTTGGCGTGAGAACTGCGCCAAGCGGGAGGAGCGGCAGTGACTGTACGTAATTCAGTAAGAGATATCGTCCTCGAAGCGCTTGAACAGTGCCGCAGTGACAATCTTCTTATCACCCCGGAGTTTCCGCCGGTCATTATCGAGACCCCCGGGAATCCGGAGCATGGCGATTTTGCAACCAATGTTGCCATGCAGCTTGCAAAAAGCGAGCGCAAGGCTCCCCGTGCAGTTGCGGAGATCCTTGTCTCCAGGATCAGAGAGTCGTCAAACGCTTTCGAACAGGTTGAGATTGCCGGCCCCGGCTTCATAAACTTCAGGCTGAAAAAGAGCGGATGGCAGTCTTTGCTGAAAGAAATTGCATCCTCGGGAAGCAGCTACGGCAGGTCAGATATTGGTGGCGGCAAGAAAGTCCAGGTCGAGTTCGTAAGTGCCAACCCGACCGGACCGCTGCACATAGGACACGGTCGGGGCGCTGCAATTGGAGACACTCTATGCCGCCTCCTGGAAGCAACCGGTTGGGGGGTGTCGCGCGAGTTTTACTATAATGACGCCGGTCAGCAGATTGTTAATCTGGCGCTCTCTGTTCACTACCGTTGCCAGGGAATTGGCCCTGATAATCCTTCATGGCCGGCTGACGGCTACCAGGGGGACTATATCAAGGATATAGCCAGTGCCTACATGGCGCGGGAAACGGTAGCTGCCGACAATCAACATATCACGGCCGCCGGAGACCCGCTTGACATGGAAGCAGTCAGGCGTTTTGCCGTTGCTTATTTGCGCCGGGAGCAGGACCGGGACCTGGCTGCCTTTGGCGTCGGTTTTGACAACTATTTCCTTGAATCCTCACTCTATGCTGACGGTCTGGTGGAGAAAACGGTGGCCCGGATCGCTGCCAATAGCCATACCTACGAACAGGATGGCGCTCTCTGGCTGCGGACCACCGATTTCGGCGACGACAAGGACCGGGTGATGCGCAAGACGGACGGCAGCTACACATATTTTGTTCCCGATGTCGCCTATCACCTGAACAAGTGGGAGCGCGGATTCGTAAGGGTGATCAATGAACAGGGTGCGGACCACCACAGCACCATCACCAGGGTGCGAGCCGGTCTGCAAGCTCTCGACGCGGGAATTCCGCCTGAATGGCCGGAGTATCTTCTGCATCAGATGGTCACGGTCATGCGAGGCGGTGAAGAAGTCAAAATATCCAAAAGAGCAGGTAGTTACGTTACACTTGCTGAACTGATAGATGAAGTAGGAGTCGATGCGACCAGATATTTTTTCGTCATGAGGAAGCCCGATTCCCAGCTGGTTTTCGATATAGATCTGGCCAAACAGCATTCGGTCGACAATCCTGTTTATTACGTTCAGTATGCCCATGCCAGGATCTGCCGAATCTTTGAAAGCGTATCAGAGAGCGGCCTGTCTTATGACCCGGCATCGGCACGGGTCGAATTGCTGGAAACCGATGAAGAGATCAGGATAATCAAGACCCTGGCATCCTACCCGGAAACAGTTCAGAGCGCTGCCGAGAGCTTCGAACCGCACCGGATCTGTTCATATCTGCATAATCTGGCCGGTGAACTTCACAGTTTCTACAACTGCCACAGGGTTCTGGGAGATGATCCTGCTCTCACCTCGGCCCGCCTTTTCATGCTGGCGACCGTTGCAACGGTCATAAAAAGCGCCCTCGGATTGCTCGGGGTTTCTGCTCCCGAGAGAATGTAAGAGAAATGGTAATCGACTACAGCGAGCGCAGGCAGGTACGCAAACCGGCACCCAAACGTCCCAAGGTATGGCCATACGTCCTCCTCATCGTCCTGCTGGTACTTGCAGCTTTTATCCTGGGACTCGGCACCGGCCGGTATCTGTACAAACCGGGCGGACGGTTTTACAAGGCTCCTCCGCAGTCTCAACAACCATCAGCTTCGAAGCAGCCGGTCTCTTCTCAGCCTCCGGGAGCAGCTGTTCAGGCTGCTCCGGACCAGCAGGTTCAGCAACAGGCTCCTCCTGCCGAAAAAGCTCCTCCGCTGACCTTCTACAACACTCTTCAGAAAGGTAACAAGGGGCTCATGGGCACAGGAATAAACGCTCCCAAAGAGGGGCAGACCGGGGCACCGAAAGCGCAGGCGCAACCTCCTGCCAGCGGTAATTGATGGAAAATTTTCTTCTCAAACTCTCGATAATGCTGGTGCCCGGTCTCATGGCCATTACTTGCCACGAGGTTTCCCACGGGTACATCGCCTATCTTCGCGGGGACAATACTGCGAAGAGACTTGGGCGCCTGACGCTCAATCCACTTAAACATATCGATCTTTTAGGTACTGTTATATTGCCTTTGATGTGTTTATATCTTGGGGGTGTAATTTTTGGATGGGCTAAACCTGTTCCAGTAGATTTTAGCAATCTTCGAAAGCCTAAAAGGGATATGATTTGGGTGTCAGCAGCCGGCCCTATTACCAATATACTACTTGCTACAGCCTCAGCCCTGTTACTAAGAGGGCTTATCGTAATTGGCGATTCATTTGGAAGTAATATATTGTTAAGTGTTTTCATAGAACCAGTCACCATGATGCTAGCTTTTTCTGTTTATATGAATCTGGTGCTCGCTATTTTTAATATGATCCCAGTGCTTCCTCTTGATGGTGGCAGGGTAATGGTCGGGCTGCTGCCTAACCGTCTGTCAATCGCTTATGCTGGAATGGAGCGATATGGAATGCTGATTATATTTGCCATTGTATTATTTTTCCCCGCGGTTCTTTCTCACTTTATCGGACCAATTCTATATTTGGGTTTGAACTTATTGATTGGGGCTAAATATATTGGTTTACTGTCGATGCATCTTTAATTTACATTTTTTTGAAATGAATGCTTAGGAGTTTTTATGAACAATAAGCGTATCGTCAGTGGAATGAGACCTACCGGGAAACTGCATCTCGGACATTTTCACGGGGTTCTCTCAAACTGGCTGGAACTTCAGAAGGATTATGACTGTTTCTTCTTCGCCGCCGACTGGCATTCACTCACAACTGAATATGCCGACACGTCCGGCATCCGTGAGAGCATCCGCGACATGGTCCTCGACTGGATCGCGTTCGGGATCGATCCCGAGAAGAGCACGATCTTCTGTCAGAGCGCCGTGCACCAGCATGCGGAACTGAACCTGATCCTCTCCATGATAACTCCGGTATCCTGGCTTGAGCGCAATCCTACCTACAAGGAGATGCAGGAGAATCTTACGGCAAAGGATCTCTCGACTTTCGGTTTTCTCGGTTATCCGGTGCTGATGTGTGCCGACATAATCCTTTACCGCGCTACCAGGGTCCCGGTTGGTCATGACCAGCTGCCCCATCTGGAAATCACCCGCGAGATCGCACGTCGCTTCAACCATCTTTACGGTCCGGTCTTTCCCGAACCGACAGCCCTGCTTACCGAATCGCCAAAAGTGCTTGGGCTTGACGGCAGGAAGATGAGCAAATCTTACGGTAATGCAATATTCCTTTCCGAAACTGCCGAAGAGACGCAAAAAAAGGTGATGTCGATGGTGACCGATACGCAAAGGGTCAGGCGTGTCGATCCGGGCGATCCGGACCGGTGTGTCGCGTATTCTCTCAACCACCTGTATCTTTCCGAGGAACAGAAAGAAGAGATCAACGTTGCCTGCCGCTCCGCAGCTATTGGCTGTGTCGACTGCAAGAAGATCCAGGCAAAGGCACTTATAGAAGCCCTGGAGCCTTTCCGGAACCGGCGCAATGAATTGACGGCGTCTCCCGCAATCGTCGATGAGATCCTGGCCAATGGTGCGGCGAAAGCGGCGCAAAGTGCCGCAGAGACGATGATACTGGTCAGGGATGCCATAAAGGTCTGATATGATTCCTGACCCGGATCAGAACCCTCTTTTCCCGAATGATGATTCAACCGCCTGCCTTGTAAGCACAGAGGCCTTTGAAGGGCCTCTGGACCTGCTGCTCCATCTCATCAAGAAAAATGAAGTGGACATCTACAATATCCCGATTGCCGCAATTTCACGGCAGTACCTCGACTATCTCGATCTCATGCGCGAGCTCAATCTTGACGTTGCCGGTGAGTTCCTTGTCATGGCTTCGACACTTATCCAGATCAAGTCCCAGATGCTGCTGCCACTGAGTCCCGATCCTGAAACAGATGATGATCAGGTACAGGATCCCAGGGCAGAGCTGGTAAGAAGACTCCTTGAATATGATCGGTATCGCGAAGCTTCTGCCCTCCTTGCTGCGCGGGAGATTCTCGACCGGGACGTGTTTGCCCGCAAATTCCTCCCTCCGGAACTCGATATAGAGGCACCGGATGACGCACTGCCGGAAATCGATCTTTTCGAGCTTGTGGACGCGTTCAGACGAATCCTTGCCAAAGCGCCCAAAGACAGTTTTCATGAGGTCGGTTCCGAGAATATCAGCATAGCCGACAGGATCGCGGATATACTTCTGTATCTTGAAGGGAAAGAGTCTGTAGAATTCGAGGAGCTCTTTATCGGCACCAATACGCGTGAATTCATCGTGGCATCCTTCCTTGCCGTGCTTGAACTCTGCAAGCTCAGGATGATCAAGTTGTCGCAGTTTGAGAACTATGGCAGTATCTTTGTCAGAAGTGCCATTATCCAGGAAGCGGCATGAATACGGGTGCATGATGAGTGATATATCGTTAAAGCAGATCGTCGAAAGTATCATTTTTGTCACTGATTCGCCCCTCACTCTTGACCGGCTTTGTTCGATCCTGGAAGAGTTCGAGCGCGAGGAGATCCGTGAGGCGATTGCATCGATAACAGCCGACTGCAGGGCTAACGGCAGGGGCGTGGAGTTGGTACTCGTTGCCGGTGGCTACCAGTTCAGGAGCAGACCGGAACTGGCTGACTACATCCGGCGGCTCAAAAGGGTCAAACCCGCACGGTTCAGCCCATCCTCGCTTGAGACCCTTGCCATAATCGCTTATCGCCAGCCGGTCACTCGCGCCGAGATCGAATACCTCCGCGGAGTGGATTCCGGCGGTATCCTCAAGAGTCTTCTGGACAAAAAACTGATCAGGATCATCGGCAAAAAGGATATTCCCGGTAAGCCGCTCATCTACGGGACAACCAGAGAGTTCATGGAGACGTTCAGTCTGAAGGATCTGGCAAGCCTGCCGACACTCCGGGAGATCGAGGAGCTGGCTGATTCGGGCGATGATACGGATCAGGTACCGCTTCCGCTGGACGGGACGGACGAACTGTTTTAAAAAGGCTTATAACGGCAAGATGACCGGATATAGAGGAGGAGTAGATGGTTCTGAATCTGATAGTTGTTTTTCTGTTTCTTTCGAGTATTCCGGCTTTTGCAGATGACTCCCTGTTCAGTACCCACCTGTTTGCCAAATTCCAGGCAAAATCCTGTATTAAATGTCACGATTTCTATGAGCAGGAGCGTGGCGGCCTTTCTTTCAAGGATCACAAGGGACGCTCTGTGGAGATGTGTGTAGTATGTCATCAGCAGAGTGTTACAGGTTACAGCCATCCTGAGGACTGGTTCGCCATGAGCGGCCTGTATACGTCGGGTATGGACGCAAAGCAGACCTGCGAGGCTATAAAGAGCGCCATGCACGCCAAATTCAAGAGCAGGGTGCTCAACAGGCGCGATATGGAAAAGCACCTGTTCGAAGATCCGAGGGTACTCTGGGGGATCGAGGGCGCCACACCCGAAAGCGGTCAGCTGCCGGGCAGGAAGAAAGAGGTTGATCTGGTCAAGGGCGGGATGATCCAGTGGAAGGAGCAGGTCAACGCCTGGATTCAGAGCGGGATGAAGTGCGAATAAAGGTGGACAACGTGACCAGAACCATGCTCAAAAGGCTGATGCTCTGTATCAGCGCGGTTTCACTGCTGCTGTTCTTCCATGGCAACGCCGGTGCCGCTACCGCCACCCTGCATGCCGATTCGCTCAGCTCCTTTGCAAAAAAGGCTGCTACGGCAAACCCGGAAGATTGGCGCTTTGTTTTTATGGGCGACAGCCGGGGGAACGACAGGAAATTCAAGCAGGCTCTGAAGCTTGCTGCAAGCCACGATCCTCTTTTCATCCTTCATGGCGGCGATATTGTGGAGAGTGGAACAGCGAATGAACTTGCGCATTTCCTGGCAACGGTTCGCAGTATGCCCGGGCTGCCGCCGCTTTTCGTCGTTCGCGGCAATCACGAAATGAATGCCGGTCTGTTTGAAGCGGTCATCGGACCGCCGAATTTTATCCTCGACAGCCAGCGGCTCGGATTCCGTCTCGTGGCAGTGGATAACTCGGATTACACTTTGAAAGAAAGAGAAATCTCTTTTCTCGAAAAGATGTTGGACCAGAGCCGAAAGAACCAGTTTGTGACCATGCACATTCCACCCAAAACCGAACGTTGGAACAAACATACTTTTGATAATGGCAAAGATAACCTTGTCAAGTTGCTGGCGGACCGGAAGGTATCACTGGGGCTGTTTGCCCATGTTCACCTGTTCGACAAAGAGGTGATCAATGGCGTCCCCTGTATCATCAGCGGTGGTGCAGGGGCGCAGCTTACATATTTCGGCTATCCCGGCTCAGCCGAATATCACATCGTGGTTGTGGAGATAAAAAAAGGGAAGGTTTCCTACAGGGTCGAGAAGCTGTGAATGCAGAGTGGAGGCGCGATGCCGATTGCAGGTAGTCCCAAAAAACTGGCGCAGGATCTTGCCGATGGTTATTTCATGCTGACCCCGCCGATGCTGAAGTTGTATACTCCCGCCGACCTCAAGATCATCGTTGCCCACATCGGTATTGTTGCCCGGGAACTTCGGCAGGAGGTGATTTCGCTGGATGACGTCATGGCCATCAAGGGGCGGAACATGAAGCTTTCCCGGCTCCATCAGGCTGAGGTGGTCGTCAATGCTTACTGCAAGAAAAGAAGAATACCCATCTGATATTCAACGGCTGATCGACCGTTGACCATCTCCATCACGTCCCCCCATGTGCGACATGACTCGGCAGACGTTGTTCATAAAGGTCGGCTGATAAATCAAGTAACTCACGCAGCCGTCACCAGATAGCAAGAAGGGCCTGCTCGTCGCAGACCCTTCTTGCAGCCTCCCTCTCTCTACTTCGTAACCGGGGAAACCAACTCCATTTATTACTGTACGCAGCCGCTCAGCGGGCCGATACACATGGGCCGCATCATCTCGTTGTCTTCATGGGAGAGGATGTGACAGTGCCAGACGTAGAGTCCGGGGATGTCAAAATGCGCCTTGATCCTCGTTACCCCGCCGGGATAGACGAGCACCGTGTCCTTCAATCCCGTCTCGTGCGCATCCGGAGCTCTAGGCGTCCCGACCAGAACGGCAGGCTGGGCGGAGAGCCCGTCGGGACCTAGCTGGAGATCCTGCCGGTTGATCACTTCAAAGGCTACCTGGTGAACGTGGATCGGGTGAGCATCCGCAGTGAAATTGTAGAACTCCCAGACCTCGGTCGAGTCGAGGTTCGGGTTCTCGGTGATCGGCTCCATCCATTGCTTGGCATTACTGAATCCGTCATTGCCAAGAGTGCCCAGCTGGGACATGATCGGCCCGAAGAAGAAGGTGCTCGGGATTGTCGGATCAAACTTGGACGACAGCACGATCTTGCCGTCATTGGTCTTCACGAGCACCGTCGAGGAGTCGAACTCGTTGAGGGTGACCTTGCGGGTGTTGGTCACTGGTCCTAATGGGGCGATGTCCGGAAGGTTCAACAGCTGCGGCGGGGTGCTCGCGTCGGTACCGACCCGCTTCACCACTCTGAACTGCATGACCTGGCCGGTTGTGGCAGGGTCTGAGGGGGCGAAGTCCACACCCGGGGTGCCGCCTCCGAAGGGCTCATCCGGTCCGATGTTCTGAAGATTGATCGTTGTCCCCACCGGGACATTGGTGAAGTCTACGATCACATCCTCGCGCTCCGCACCGGCGATGAGGATTTGATTCAACGGTACCGGGCTCGGTACGAACCCGCCCTCGTTGCCGATCTGCCAGAAGGTGAGCCCTGAGCCGTCTTGGAGCT
Organism: Geobacteraceae bacterium; assembly: GCA_041500085.1. Lineage (GTDB taxonomy): Bacteria > Desulfobacterota > Desulfuromonadia > Geobacterales > DSM-12255 > VEOV01. Next base: position 8,033 of record JBGQLM010000017.1, on the reverse strand, counting down.
TCAGGATCATCGTCCTCGAATCGTTGGCGTTGAGGATGCGGAAGCGGTAGCGCCGCTGCTCCACGTTAAGGAAGGGCCAGGTCTTGCCGTTGACCACCATGGTATTGCCGAAGAACTCGGGGTTCCAGGTCGGCGACACGTCGCTCGCAAGGGTGGTGTTGCTGTAGACGGCATTATCCGGGATGAAGGGGATCCGGAGATTGTTCAGGGTGAGCCCCTCGAAGAAGGCCCGGTTGGGAGAATAGAAGAGAGAACCGTCGGCGTTGAAGGACCTGTCCTGGATAACCAGCGGAATCTCGTATTTCCCCTTGGGAAGCACGGCGCCGGAGAGGTCCGAGGCACCGCCGCGGATCAGATAGAACCCGGCGAGCCCCGAGTAGACGTTGGTACGGGTCATTCCCAGGGTGTGGTCGTGATACCAGAGGGTGGTGGCCCGCTGGTCATTGCGGTACTGGTAGACCGCGGCGCCCGGCTCAACCGGCACACCCGCGATCTGGCCGAAATTGGAGCCCTTTGTGGCGTAACCGTTAGGGATATTGCCGGCATTGGGGAGAAACCACGCCTCGGGGTAGCCGTCGCTCACTGGGTTCACATGGGCGCCGTGCAGGTGCGTCACCAGGGGCACGGGACCGGTGTAGTAGGCCGGGCTGCTTCCGCGGCAGTCGGTCATGATCATGCCGTCGATGCAATCCTGGGGCGGATTCGCCCAGTGCAGGGTCTGGTCAACAGGCAGCAAAGGGGGGAGAAACTTGCCGCTCTTCTGGTCCTTCAGGTCATTGATCCATTTCACCCGTACGGCTCTGTCCGCCTTTGTTTCGATGGTGTTTGCCGGGTAGCTGAAGGACGCCGCATTGCTCGGTGAGCCGTAGCCCCACACCGTCGTCTTCGGCATCCCGGTTGGGAGAACCTGTTGCTGGAGCTGGCGGGCAGCGATCTCATAATAGTCGATAGTTCCGTTGTTGAGAGTGCCAGCCATCGGCATTACTGCGGGGACCTTCAACGGCTCCACAAACTTGGGAATCGTCGTCGGGTCGAGAGTTCCACCGGGCACAAAAGCGAAGCTGTTCGCGGCGCCCAGAGCTCCAAACAGAGCGCCCAGGATAATACTTTTTCTTTTCATGTGTGTTCCTCCTTATGTATTGGTGAAAATCCGACAAAAACATTACTGCTCAAGCAAACCTCTGCTACTGGTCACCTCCTTTCTTTTTTCTGTATTATGCTGCGGAAGTAAAAATGGCTATCATGAGGCGGACTAAACAGCATTGCATCGTTCAGCTATTGCAACTCCAGGTTCGCTGAAGACGGGGAAGGGGTGCGCGACTCCCGCAACACTTTCAGCTGCTTTTTTCTCTCCTGGCGATACTTCATCTGCTTCAATGGGAGCTCCTCATCCGGCTTGGGACTGACTGCAATCTTTGACTGCTCCCTGACTGTCTGCTGTTGAATCCTATCGGCATTACTGCCATTGGCGGACGCTTTATCGCTTTCACCCGGCATCTCGCTTTCATCACCTGCTTCTGCAGCCGTACCGGTATATTCGGCAGTGATTCCTTCTTCGGTTTCAATGATTCTGAGTTCGCCGGCCTGCGCGGCATTAACAGAGATCAGTGCCATCAACACGATTGCAATAAGTTCTCTCGCCATTTTCTTTCATCCATTACTCGACCCTTGTTCTGACCGGGCCTTTCTGTCAGCCCACGATTGCAAGCTACGACACAATCAATTACCGTATTGATGTTAGCAAACAAAATGGGATTCACTTGGTCAGGATTGCCTTTCTTCAGGCAAATCTTGCTTTCCTCGAAAATGGCAGTTGCAGCCGATCAGGAAGGGCACCGGTACCGGAATATAGTGAGTGGAGTCTAAGGGAGTAGTTCGGTGGGACAGCAGCTGGCAAAGGGATGCTGGGAATTGCAGAGCGGGATATTATTGTTTCAAGGTATCCCGGTAGGCTGAGGGGGTGAGGCCGGTTTGCCTCTTGAATTGGCGGTTGAAGTTGCTCAGGTCGTTGAACCCGGCCTTGAGTGCTACGGTGGAGACGGGAATGCTTTTCCGGAGGAGGGACTTTGCCCTCTCCACCCTCATGTGCGCCAGGAAACTGATCGCGCTCATCCCCAGGGCTTTCTTGAAGACTCGGCAGAAATGGAACCTGCTGACACCGGCTTCGTCGGCAAGCTGGTCGATGGTGAGCGGTTCGGCAAGATACCTGTCTACGTAACTAACCACCCGCAGCAGGTTTGCCGGAATATCGACGCCGGCGGGAAAGAACCGCTCGGGAAAATCGGTCGGGCAGTAGGCTTCGGAGGAAACGGAGTGAATTCTCTTCTCCATGCCTGTCCTTCTGATTTTCTGCAGATTTTCGATTGTCACCTTAAGCTCGAACAGGTCGACAGGCTTTGTGAAGTAATCCCGCGCTCCCAAGCGGAACGCCCTGACGGCGGTTTCCTCCGAGCCAATCTCGGTGATGAGTATTACCATGATGTCCGGGCGGGCTGCCTTGATCTTGTGCAGCATACTCAACCCCCTGTTCTCGTCAAAGCCGCAGTCGATGAGGAGGAGGCCGGGGTCCCCCTGCTGAATGGTGTGGGTAAGCCTGTCGAGGGGATGCAATTCCACCCGCTGCTCCCAGAGGGGTAAGGCACGGTAGTATTCGAAGTTTTCCCGTTCTGCGATGATAAAAACGCTTTTATCCATTGTAAGAGCCTCAGCCAGCTATTTACACTATCCGGGCCAAAAACTCGGATTTGAATATCATTATTAATTACAGTGAATTACAATTCTTTACCCCGAAAAGGTGGGTGCAATTATTTTACCTGGATAATTGTGGAAAACCGGCGGAAACCCTTGTTGATCGGGGGAGTAGTGGCGAGGATAGATACTTTTGCTTGTAATCTATTTATACAACCTTTGAGGAGTGGGGGAAGGTGAAAGGTTTTAGTGGGCTATTTTGGGCGTTGAGGCTCTCCCTTCACGGCTTTACTCAGAGCCAGGAAATTGTTCGCAGCCTCCTTGTTGCCCGGATTGAGCCTTGCCGCTTTTTCGAATTCTGCCACAGCATCACCGTTGCGTAGTAATTTAGCATAGACAATACCAAGAGCGTTGTGGGCTGCGTCATAGTCAGGCTTGAGCCTGATTACTTCCAGCAATTCAGACTCTGCCTCGCTGTACCTGCCAAGCTTTGTCAGCACTGTTCCCAAATTGTAATGTGCCTTCACATTTTTAGGATCAAAACTCAGCGCTTTTCGATACATAGGGAGGGCATCATCCCATTTCTTCTGAAGGTAATAGATAGTCCCTAGATTGTTATAGTTGGCCGGATCGTTCTGATCGAGCAGTATGGCAGCATGGTATTCACGTGCGGCCGCATCGTACAGGCCCCGTCTCTGATAGGCACTTCCGAGGCTGCCGTGGGCACGAACCTTTGCCGGACTCTTGGCGACAACATCCTCCCAGAGTGTGATCTCATCCTTCCACACCTCATTACGTGCGGTAGCAGTCACTGCCGACAGGAGCACGGTTAAGATCAAAGCAGGAATGACAAGAGCGCCGGCAGCTGCTTTCCGGTTATTCAGATATCGCCTGACTGTCATGAGGGCAGTGACAAAGGCGACAAAAAGTCCGACCGTCGGCAGGTATAGGCGATGCTCGAATATCACGTCCTGAAGGGGGATGAACGATGATTCCACCGAAAGGGTGATAAAAAACCAGAGGATGCCGAAGCCGATCAGTCGCAAGTCTGGTTGCTCGCTCCGCCGTGCTTGTACAAGGAGATACACTGCGCTGAAAAGTATGGCCAGGATCAGGGCAAATGACGCCAGAACCGGCAAAGAGAAAAGGGTGTGTGAGACAGGATAGTCGTAGTCTAGATTCTGGCCTGTCGGAAAGATCAGCAGTCGCAGATAGGTAACCTGGACGCGAAGCTGGGTCAGGAAGTAATCCGCGCGGGAAATGACATTCGTTGGCGTCGCCAGACGCCTTAGCATTTCCAGCAGGCCTCCCTTTACGCCGGTAGCGGCAATAAACGCTGCCGGTATCATGGTTGCTGCCAGCGAAAAGAGAGCGGCCGGAACAGCTAGACGCCGTAGCGGTCCGCCAAAAAAGATGTACTCCAGAACAAGAAGGGTTAATGGCAGAGTAAACGCAATCTCTTTCGTCGCCATGGCAAGCAGTGCCGTACCGAAAGCAGCTCCATAAAGTAGTACCCGGATCTTACCTGTTGCTGCATAACGGGCGGCAAGCCAGATGACCAGGGTGCCGAGATAGAACAGGGTAGCCAGGGATGCGACTCTCTGGGAGATGTATGTCACAGCCTGAGTCTGGACCGGGTGACAGATAAAGAGGAGAGCTGTGAAAAGCGGTGTCAGTCGATAATCGTCGGTTCCTTGATCAACTGGGAAAAATGGCGATTTCCGCAGGAGGGATACCAGGCAGTAGACCAGCCCGCCGTTAATCAGGTGAATGAGAAGATTGACAAGATGGTAGCCTGTTACGTCCACTCCACCTAAGAGGTAATTCAGGGCAAAGCTGAGATCTCCTACCATACGCGGCCTGAAGGCTAATTTGAAGTCACGAACTGCCGGGTTGCCATAGATAGAAGTGACGTCATCGAGAACGAACGGAACATCGAAGGTATTGCCATACACCACTGCCCCGATAACAATGATCAGGAACAGGTGGATGACGGGACTAAACAGAATGTTCCTGATGATGGCCGATTCACGGGGAGATGTGGCCTGCCGGTGAATGTTCGAAGGGGAGGGGGTTCTGTTTTTCTTCATATACTCCATCTTTGGTTACAGGGTGTTAAGGATTATAGACTATAGCTTCATTTGGGTCCAGCGGATAGAGTGGTCGATCGAAAGGAGAGGACACCAATTTCGGATTGAAATTCCGAAATTGTCTGGCTATGGTAGCGGTTCTCGGTTATATAATTTTTAGAATATGGGAAACCCTTGAGTGAAAGATCATCAGCTAAACGAAATAGAACTCTGGTTCAACCGGTTTGTCGCCACATTTATCGGGGGAGCCCCTGCTGAGCAGCGTAACTATGACCTAAAGATCGACCATACCTGTCGCGTCCTTACCATCATGAAACGACTGGCTGCGTCTCAGGATCTTCGGACTGAGGAGCGGGCACTGGCGAGCGCCATTGCCATCTGTCATGACGTGGGGCGGTTCCCGCAGTACCGGCAATACGGCACCTTCAATGATGCGACATCGACCAATCACGCAGCCCTGGCCGTGCAGACACTCAAAGAAGAGGGGATACTCGACGGTCTGGAGGATGACCAGCGGAGCGTGCTACTGCAGGCGGTGGCTCTGCACAATGTCTTCATACTGCCCGGGGATCTCGATCCCGTTGTCCGCCGCTTCGCCATGCTGATTCGAGATGCCGACAAGCTCGATATCTGGCGGGTACTGATAGAATACTGTACTTCACCACCTGAGGAGCGCGCTTCAGCCGTGACCTGGGAGCTTCCGGATACCGGAGCTTGCTCAATACCCGCGCTGGAAGAGGTTATGGCCGGCAGGATGCTGAACCGCAGCTTTCTGAAAACGGCTGATGACTTCAAGCTCCTGCAGTTGTCGTGGGTTTTTGATCTGAATTATGACGAATCTTTTAACATCCTGGTCGAGCGGGGATACATAACGACCCTTGCCGATCTGCTCCCGTGCCAGCCTGGTTGTAGCGAGGCTGGTGCAGTTGTACATGATTATGTCCGGTCAAGGGTGAGCCGACCGATATGACGCAAGGTCACCTGCCGGATGAGGCGGCTGACATCCCTTCTTCTCTGGTCTTACCCGGTTTGAATGATAAGCTTTAAGAATCTAATGCGGACAGACAGGTGTCAATGGAAGTCATAACTACGCATGTAAATGCTGATTTCGACTGTCTCGGTTCGATGGTCGCAGCGCAGAAGCTTTATCCCGAGGCGATTATGGTCTTTCCCGGTTCACAGGAGAAGAGCATGCGGGACTTCTTTCTTAAATCAGCCGGCTACGACTTCAATTTTAAAAAACTCAAAGAAATTGATCTTGAAAGTATCTCACGCCTGATCATTGTTGACTGCCAGCATGCCTCCCGAATCGGTTCATTCTCCTCGATTATTGAAAAACCCGGGATCGAGATCCATATTTATGATCATCATCCCCATATAACAGGTGAAATCAAGGCAACTGGCGGCGAAGTTCGCGCTGCAGGTTCAACAACCACGATTCTTGTATCTCGGCTTATGCTGACAGGTATAAAGCTCACTGCTGAAGAGGCCACACTGATGATGCTCGGGATTTATGAGGATACCGGAAAACTCACATTTTCAAGCACCACTGTAGCGGACTTCAATGCTGCTGCCTGGCTCTTCAGTCAAGGGGCCAATCTGAATACGGTCGCCGATTTTGTCACACAGGAGCTGACTGCCGAACAGGTTTCCCTGCTTAACGACCTTCTTCACTCCCTGGTCAGCATCAACTGTAACGGAATTGACGTTCATATCGCGCATGCTTCGCTCGAATACTACCTGAACGATGTTTCAGCTCTTGCACACAGAATTCGCGATATGGAAGAACTGAACGTCCTTTTCCTGGTGATCGGCATGGGGAGCAGGGTCTATATTGTTGCCAGAAGTCGAACTCCTGATGTGAATGCCGGTGAGTTCATGCTTGAGTTCGGTGGTGGAGGCCACGCTACGGCTGCTTCTGCAACGGTTAAAGATCAGACCGTCATTCAGGTTCTGGACAAACTGAAACACCTCCTTCGCAGCAGGGTGAATTCCCAACGGACCGCCTCTGATATCATGACAGCGCCCGTCAAATGTATTACTGACGACGTTACGATCTCAGAAGCAAAAGAGCTCCTTAACCGCTACAGCTTTAATACCATGCCTGTAATGAAGGGCGATGCCATGATCGGGTTTATCTCCAGACAGGTCGTAGAAAAGGCAATCTATCACCGTCTCGGTGAATCTCCCGTGACTGATTATATGCAGACGGATTTCATTTCCGCATCAACAGACACCCCTCTGGGAAATGTAAAGGACGCACTAGTTTCAGGCAATCAATCATTTATCCCGATTTTCAGCAATTTCACACTTGCCGGAATCATCACCAGAACAGATCTTTTAAGGTACATGCACAAAGGGGATACACCGGAGAAGAGTGCTGAAATGCAGCTGATGCCGCTGATTACCGAGCTTGAGAGGAGAATGAAGCGCAGGCTCCCTGCGTCAGTCCTGAGCATTTTAAGAGATGCCGGTGAAGTTGCCTGCAGATTGGACGTAAAGGTTTATGCAGTCGGGGGGTTCGTACGGGATCTTATTATCGAACAGGAGAATCTTGATATCGATCTGACAGTCGAAGGCGACGGGATCCTGTTTGCTGAAGAGTTTTCGAAGCAGCACGGTTGCAGGATGAAAAGTCACCATAAATTCGGTACGGCCGTAATTCTCATGAACGATGGTCAGAAAATCGATGTGGCGAGCACCAGGCTGGAATATTACGAATCACCAGGGGTCCTTCCGATCGTGGAGCGCTCCTCCCTGCGGATGGATCTGTATCGTCGCGATTTTACCATCAATACACTGGCTATCTGTCTGAATTCTGACCAATTCGGTCGTCTTACAGACTATTTTGGCGCACAGAAGGATCTGAGAGAGAAGTCACTGAAAGTTCTTCACAACCTCTCTTTTGTCGAGGACCCGACGCGGGTATTCAGGGCAGTTCGTTTTGAACAGCGGCTCGGTTTTCATATCGCGCTGCAGACTGAAAACCTGATAAAAAATGCAGTCAAAATGAATTTCCTGGATAAACTCGGAGGGAAACGCCTTCTTGCCGAGCTGATCCATATCCTGAATGAAAAGGAACCTCTTAAGGCGATCATCAGGATGGACTCCCTTGGTTTACTCTCTTTCATACATAAGAAGATCAGGCTTACTTCGGGAATTCTTTCTTTGCTGGAGGAGTCTGAGCAGATAATCTCCTGGTTCGAACTTCTTTATCTGGGGATCAATTTTGACAAGTGGGTTTTATATTTTCTT
>JBGQLM010000016.1:0-36454 GCA_041500085.1 Geobacteraceae bacterium | reverse complement strand
GTTGACGGACGGTTCATGCTCGGATGGTTTCTTGCGGGCACATGCGAAAAAAACAGGAGTCGCGTGACACTGCATGGCGAAGGTACTTATCATAAAGCTCGGCTATTCAGAGACGCTTGACCCCAGAATCGGCAAGGTTACGAGTCTGGGGGATGTGCTCCGTACCACGGTTATCCTCTACCCCTTTGCCTCTGACCAGGTCACCTGGCTGGTGGATGAGCAGGCCCACCCGTTATTGGAGGGCAACCCTTTAATTCACCGCATCCTTACCTATGACCTCACCGCGGTGCTGCAACTGCAGCGGGAGCGCTTCGATACAGTCATCAACCTGGAAAAGGTACCCGGCATCTGTGCCCTGGCTGATTCCATTTCAGCATGGAGACGTTATGGATTTCGTTTTGACGAACTTCACGGTCTTGCCGAAGCCTATGACGGCTGCGAAAAGGTCGTTACCCTCTGCAAGGACAGTGATTTCAAGCGGACTTATCAGGGGTGCTGGCAGGAGTCTCTGTTGCAGGTTGTCGGTGAAAAATGGGAGGGTCAGGAGTATCTGCTCGGTTATAAACCCAGGACCAGCGAGATCTATGATGTAGGCCTGAACTGCACCGTCGGGCCCAAATGGCAGAACAAGGCGTGGCCCCATATGCGATGGGAAGAGCTCACCGGCTTGATGGCGGGAAAGTACAGCTATTCGCTGCAGCAGGGGATGGATAATCTCAATGACTACATGGACTGGATCAACTCCTGCAGGCTGCTGGTAACCAACGACAGTCTCGGCCTTCATATTGCGCTGGCACTGCGGAAAAAAGTGGTAGTCCTTTACGGGCCGACCAACCCTAATGAGACCCATTTTTACAATCGCGCGGCAGTGCTCTATCCGGATGCCAAGCTGCCGTGCACCCCTTGCCTGCAGACGGTTTGCAGCCAGCCTGTCAATTGCATGGAGTTTATTTCCGCTGCTGCGGTATTTGCTGCCATCGGTCAGTTATTAAATCCGGCCCGCAGCTGATCCATACCTTCTTGAACAGTATTTTCCAATCCAGAACATGTAGGAAACAATTACCCCATGCATATCCTGTTTGCCGATCTTGTCCATAACCGCCACATATGCAATTCAGTCCCCTTAGGTATTGCCATGGTTGCCGCCTATGCCCGGGAGAGGATCGGCGCAGAAATTTCGGTTGCCGTTTTCAAGAGTCCGGATGAGCTTGCCAGGGTACTGGCAGAGCGCGAACCGGACTTGGTCTGTTTTTCATCGTATATCTGGAATACCGAACTTTCTCTGGCCATGGCCAGGCGGATCAAGGCGCACTATCCATCCTGCATCACAGTGTTCGGCGGTCCACATTACCCCCTTGAATTTTCTGCCCAGGAAACTCTCATGCTGGGACGGCCGGAAGTAGACTTCCACATTTTTCGTGAAGGGGAAGCGGCGTTCGTCGGTCTCTATACAGCCCTGAGAAGCTGCGGCTTCGCCAGGGATCAGCTCAGGTCTTCCCGTGCTCTGATTCCAGGATGCCATTATCTGCATGACGGCATCCTGATAGCCGGTCCGCCGCTGTCGCCACTTGCTAATCTTGACGAAATTCCTTCCCCTTATCTGGCCGGGCTGTGCGACAAGTTTCTCGAACAGGGGCATACGGCAATCGTCCAGACCGTCAGGGGGTGTCCCTTCAGATGTTCATACTGTCAGGAAGGGGACGAATATTTCAATCCGGTCCGGCGCTACAGTCTTGAACGGGTCAAGGCCGAACTGTGGTACATCGGCCGGAGAGCAACTGCTTCCAAGCTCTATTTTGCCGATTCAAACTTCGGTATGTATGCGGAAGATATTGAAGTAGCCAAAGAGCTGGCCCTCGTTCAGCAGGAGTGCGACTGGCCCGAATTTGTCGATTGCATTGCCGGCAAGAACGATAAGGTCAGGGTGCTGAAGACCGCTGCCACGATCCGGGGGGGTCAGTTCAGTGCGGCGATACAGTCGTCCGATGCAACTGTTCTTCAAAACATCCGGCGGCAGAATGTCTCCATACAGGAGATCATGGCCACGGCCACGGCAATGGAGCTGTTCCAGACCCACAGTTTTTCCGAAATTATCACTGCCCTTCCGGGTGACAGCTTGAATGCCCATGTGAAATCCGCCTGCGACCTTATCGACGCAGGGATTCACGTGGTCCGTTCCCACCAACTCATCATGCTCCCTGGCGCAGAAGTCTCTTCCGCCGCCAGCAGGGAGAGATTCGGCATGCAGACAAGGTTCAGGGTAATGCATAATACGGTCAACCCTTACCTGCTGTTCAATGAAACCTTCTACGCTCCGGAGATTGACGAGATCTGTGTAGCCAATGATACCATGACATTTCAGGACTACCTGCAGTGCCGCTGTTTCGATCTGACCCTTGAAATTTTTTACAATAACGGCATCTTCCATGAGCTGCACACTCTTTTGCGGCAGGTTGGCATTCAAGCATCCTCGTTCATTCGTTGCCTGCACGACAGGATAAGAGAAAACCCTGTGTTGGCAGGGCTGTATGCCGATTTCCTTGTAGATACCCGGGAACTGTGGCAGTCGCGTCGGGAGCTTGAGGGATTTCTTGCGCAACCCGGAGTGCTGGAGCGCTATCACAGCGGGGAGCTGGGCAGAAACGAGCAGTTGGCATTCAAGGCGAAAGCCCTGTTTGATTGCATGAAAGATCTGGTCTGCCATGCATATGGTGTGGCAAGGGATGTTATCTTCAGGGCCGGTCGTCTTGATGAGGTGGCGGAGTATCTTGACGAGTTGCAGCGCTTCGACCTGCTGAGGAAGGACGATCTTATGGGTTGTGACGCGGCACGATACGGAACATTTCACTATGACTTCGTAGCTCTGCTCGATTCCGGATTCAGATTGACACCGGGTGACAGCAGGGGGGACTTTACCCTGAAATTCTGTCACGATGATGCCCAGGTCAGGTTCCTGGAGAGCATGCGGGGGCACCTGGATGAAGGGTTGCACGGTTATGCCTTCATAATCAGCTCCAACCCCAAGATCAAGGAGTATTATCGTTGTGTTTCCAGGGTGGAAGTCATTAATTGACGCGGCAAAAAGATAAATGGTATTTTATATAGATGTCGTTATTTGCTGATTTCAGAATAGACAGTCACAAGCTCATCTTCCATCCCCACCGTGTTGCCCAGTGGCTCGACGGCCAGCCGATATTTCCTCTTTACCTGGAGTTGTCACCCTCTGGCGCCTGTAATCACCGCTGTACCTTCTGCGCCAAGGACTACCTCGGGTACCAGAGCCGCTTTCTCGATACTGCAGTAATGCTCCAGCGGCTCGCTGAGCTCGGATCTCTCGGGATAAAAAGCATTATGTACGGCGGAGAAGGGGAACCGCTTCTTCACCCGGATATTGCGCTTCTGGTTGCCCGGACAAAATCGGCCGGTATCGATGTGGCCATGTCGACGAACGGCGTCCTGTTGCTTCCCGAGCTGGCGGAGAAAATCCTTCCTGACCTGAGCTGGATCAAGTTCAGTATTGATGCCGGTTCTGCTGCTACTTATGCGGCCATTCACCGGACAAAACCGGAAGATTTCCGGGTGGCGCTTGCGAATCTGGAAGCGGCGGCGCAAATTATTACAACAAAAAAACTCAGCTGTACTTTGGGGACGCAGCTGCTGCTTCTGCCGGAAAATGCTGCTGAAGCCGGGCTGCTTGCTGAACAGGTGAAGGCGGTCGGTGCCGATTACCTGGTAATAAAACCCTATTCCCAGCATCATGAAAGTCACAACCGCCGGTATGAAAATATCGACTATTCACCCTGGCTGGAGTTGGCTGCAAAGCTGGAGCAGTTCAATGACAGCAGTTTCCGGGTATTTTTCCGGATGAATACCATCGGTAAGCTCCAATTTGCCGAGCGTGGCTATGACCACTGCCTGGCGTTGCCTTTCTGGGCCTACATGGATGCCGGTGGCGATGTCTGGGGCTGCAGTTCCTATCTGGGCGATGACCGCTTCCTGTACGGTAATATTCATGATGATACCTTCCGTGATATCTGGCTGGGGGAGCTGCGGCAAAGGTCGCTGGCGTGTGCAAACGAGCTGGACACGCAAACCTGCCGGAAAAACTGCCGCATGGATGAAATCAACCGCTACCTGTGGGAACTCACTCATTCCGGAGCCCATGTGAATTTCATATGAATGAAGTTGTCAAGGCCAGTCCGCTGCTGTTTTCAATAATCATCGCGAACTATAACAAGGCGGAAAATATCCCTGCATTGCTGTCCTCCATTTTCGGCAATTATCAGTTCGAGGACTTTGAAGTCATTTTTCTGGATGATCTCTCCACCGACGGTTCTGTGCAGGAAGCCGGGCGTTTCCCGGTGCAACTGCACGCCTCTGAGGAGCATGCCGGTCCTGCTGCACTGAGAAACATAGGCGCCCGCAGGGCACGAGGCGAATATCTTTTGTTCATGGACAGTGATGTCATCCTGCTGCCCGAGACCCTGCAGCTGTTTCGCGAGATTTGTCTGACCGGTGATTGCGCTGCCCTGGTGGGGATGGAAGAACTCCCCCCGGTTGTCGACAATTGGGTCGGCTATTTCCGCACCCTGCAGATCCAGGATTTCTGGGGGGAGCATCGCGGCAAGCAGGCATTTCTCAACGTTTGGGGCGCCACTTTTGGTGCAGTGCGCAAAGACCTCTTCCTCAAATATGGCGGGTTTAACGAAAGCTTCAAGGGTGCTGACGTGGAAGATTACGAGCTGGGGAACAAGATAATGACAGAATCGGAAATCCTGTTCGTACCGCGACTGGCATACCGACATACCTATCGTTCCCTGCCGGAACTCCTGGTCAAACAGTTCAAGCGGGCAGCCCAGATCATGAATCTTGATGCCGATGGTTCAGGCAAACACTCATACTATGGCGTATATTTCAAATTTGCCCATGTTCTATCCGGCATGGTTCTGCTTTCAATAGCGGCATCTCTTTGGGACCATGACTGGCTTTACCTGGCAGTCCCGCTCCTTATCCTGAAAATCGCCATCCATAAGCACCTGCTGCTTCAGGCGTTCAGGCTCAAGGGCCCGCTGTTTCTGGCATACTGTTTTTCCAGCGCACTTATGACTTCCCTGTTTGTCATCAGCGGTGCTTTTTATGGCAAGCTTGCCAGGGGAGCGAGATGAGCCGGTTCCTCAATTATTTCACGCCGGGAATCAAATACCTGATTCTCCGGGTTACCAACCGCTGTAACGCCAGCTGCTCATTCTGTCTCAACAGATATTATGAAAGCGAGGCCGATCCGGCCATTCCCGAGCTTTCGGTGGAGGAGTACTCAAGGATCGCGAGAAAGATCAAAGGCCTTTGCCTGCTCAACCTTTCCGGTGGTGAGCCGTATCTGCGCGAGGACCTTTTTCCGATTGCCAGCGAATTCGTGCGCCATTCCGGGGTAAACCTGGTTTCAAGCGCTACCAACGGCTCTTTCCCCGAGAGAATCTTTGATTTCGCGCAGAGGATGCTCAGCACCCACAGCCAGATCAAGCTGAAAATCGGGATCTCCATAGATGCGGTTGGCGATGCGCACGAGCAGATACGCGGTATTCGTGACGGCTATGCCAAAGCACTGGAATCAGCCGCTGCCCTGAAAGAGTTGAAGAAGAGCTACCCGAACCTCATGGTCCTGGCTAACACCACTGTTTCCAGAGAAAACCTGGGTATTCTCGACCAGGTTGTGGACGATCTTTCCTCCAGGCCGGAGTTTGACGGCAACTTCCTGACGCTCGTGCGGGGACCGACGGATGATACCAGCTTGAACAGCGAGGAGTTCGAAGTCTTTCGCCGGGCATATTTAAAAACCATGTCTGCCGGCAGGAGCACGGGCTCCTTGAGAGACAAGCTGTTCCGGTCAATAGTGCAGGGCGGCTTTGCCGAACTGGAAAAAAGCTTCCACGGCAAAAGGAATTCATTTGCCTGCCAGGCCGGCAGGAAGATGATCAATATCAGTGAGAGAGGCAATGTCTGCATCTGTGAAGTGCTGGGCGATCCGGTTCTTGGTAACCTGCGCGACCATGATTACGATCTGCAAAGGATTCTGGATCTCCAGGCCAATAAGGAGCGGATTGCTGCTCTGCGTGCGAATGGTTGCAATTGCCACTGGGATTGCGCAATATTGGGGTCGCTGATGTTTGGCGGTTTTACCGGTTACCGGAAAATACTTTTGCAGATGCTGGCCCCCGGGGATAAGCTGTAGTCGCAGAGAGGTCCATGCTGTCATAGCTGCAGTTTTGCAGAAAGGATACCGGTTTGCAGGATTTCAGGAACAGAGCAGTTCATATTCGCCGGGAAATAATCGAGATGGCCCATCGCTCCGGCGGGCCTCATGTCGGTTCGGCCCTCTCTTGCGCCGATATCCTTGCCACTCTTTATCACGGGGTGCTCAGTCTCGATCCATGGGAAGAGCGGGATATCTGTATTCTCAGCAAGGCCCATGCCTCCATGGCCCTCTATGCCACCCTGGCATCACGGGGGATCATTCCGGGTGAGCGTCTTGCGACCTACTGCCGGGAGAGGGGGCTGCCGGCCCACCTTGATATGCAGAGCAGTCGGGGCGTGGAGTGCTCTGCAGGTTCCCTCGGTCACGGTTTCAATATCGGCCTTGGCATGGCCGCAGGTTTCAAGGCCCGGAACCTGTCGAGGCGGGTCTACATAATAATGGGGGACGGCGAGAGTCAGGAGGGTTCTATCTGGGAGGGGGCCATGTTTGCCCCAACACTAGGATTGGACAATGTCACCGCCGTTATCGACTACAACAACCTCCAGGGTTACGGACGCCCCCGTGAGATCTGCAGTTTCGAGCCGCTGGCCGACAAATGGGCCGCTTTCGGCTGGGACGTGGCCACTGTTGACGGTCATGACCACGGCGAGCTATTGGCGGCGTTGCAGAGGGGTCCGGCGGGAAAACCGAGGCTGGTCATCGCCCGCACAGTCAAGGGCAAGGGTGTCTCCTTCATGGAGAACGAGCTGATCTGGCACTATTACATTGTTACCGACGAGATCCGGGAGCGGGCGCTGGGTGAACTGCGATGAGAAACGCCTTCATTGACAGGATCATTGCCGGGTGCGACCTGCGGGACGATATCTTCATCCTGAGCGGCGATGCAGGTCTCGGAGTTTTTGACGACTTCAGGACCAGGCGTCCGGACCGTTTTCTCAATATGGGGGTTGCTGAGCAGAATACCATCAGCTTTGCTGCAGGTCTTGCCATGACCGGCTTCAGGGTGATTATCTATAATATTGCTCCGTTTGTACTTTATCGCTGCTACGAGCAGGTTCGCAACGATATCTGCTACCAGGAACTGCCGGTGGTGCTGGTGGGGACCGGCAGCGGCATCACTTACGCCCCCATGGGAATGAGCCACTATGCGGTGGAAGATCTGGGCCTGGTTCAGACAATGCCCAACCTGGTGACGCTTTCCCCCATGGATCCGATAGAGGCAAGAGCTGCCGCCGATTTCGCCCTGGATTGTGCCAGTCCGGTCTACGTTCGGCTTGCCAAGCGGGGTGAGCCCTGCTACAGCAGGGCAGCGTCGCCCGACATTACTATACCGCAGATCGTCAGGGAGGGGTCGGGTACGGCAATTGTCTTCCACGGTTCCATCTCCGTTGAGGTTATGGCCGCGGCGGCAATTCTGCGGGAACAGGGGTGTTGTCCGCTGCTGCTCTCCGTGCCGACGGTCCAGCCGCTAGCTTCCGGCCATTTGCTGGAGATGCTTGCTGCCGTGGAGCACGTGGTCTGCGTCGAAGAGCACTTTGTCAATTGCGGGCTCGGCAGCATGCTGGCTCGCCTTAGGGGTGAGCAGTCTGACTGCTGGGGGCTTACGTTGCTGGGAATCCCGCCGCATTTCATTCATGAAATTGGATCGACAGAAGGGTTGCGCGCTTCCTTCGGGATTGCCGCTGCTGATATCGTCCGTGCCGTTGCCGCCGCAACTGCCTGACAGGAGAGTAACTTATGGGGCGCCTGATGGATATTGTTACTCCTTTGCATACCAGGACCACGCGTGATTACCTGGCCCGGATGCAGGACGCCAAGGTGGAATGCATGCGGACCGCACGGCGCTATGACGGCGATTACTGGGACGGTGACCGGCGCTTCGGCTACGGCGGATTCAGATACGACGGCCGGTGGCAGGCGGTGGCCGAGAGGCTGGTGAAAACCTACAACCTTCAACAGAATGCAGCCATTCTCGATGTCGGCTGTGGCAAAGGGTTTCTCCTGTACGAGCTGCAGCGGCTGTTGCCGCAGGCCCGCATCACCGGTTTTGATATCTCGGAGTATGCCATTGCCAATGCCAAGGAAGAGATCCGCGACCGGCTCTTCATCCACCGCGCCCAGGATCCGTACCCCTTTGCAGACCAGGAGTTTGACCTCGTCATCTCCCTCACCACCCTGCACAATCTGCAGCTGCCTGATCTGAAAGCGGCCCTGGGGGAGATGGGGCGGGTCGGCAGGAACAGATATCTTGTGGTCGAGGGGTATCGTAACGAGCAGGAGCTGTTCAACCTGCAGTGCTGGGCTCTGACCTGTGCCGCCTTCTTTACGCCGCAAGAGTGGGTCTGGCTCTTCGGCGAGTTCGGCTACAGCGGCGATTACGAGTTCATCTATTTCGAATAGTGTCGGGAGCGCAGGATGGGGTTGTTATATACCAGGTTGAAGATTTTCCACTACAGGGAAAAACTGGCGTCACTGCCGATGCAGTCCGGCAGAATCCTGGCGCCGATCAATGTCCGGATCAAACCGACCAACATCTGCAATCATAATTGCAGCTACTGCGCCTACCGTGCCGACAACCTGCAGCTTGGCCGGGACATGAACCGGCAGGATTTTATCCCCAGGGAGAAGATGCTGGAGATAGTCGGCGACCTTGCCGGAATGGGCGTTCGGGCGGTTACCTTCAGCGGCGGCGGCGACCCCTTTTGCTATCCGCATCTTGAGGAGACGGCGCTGCGTCTGGCAGAAACAAAAGTGCGCTTTGCCGCCCTGACCAATGGCGCGAAGCTAGACGGCAGTCTGGCGGAGGTATTTGCCCGCCATGCCACCTGGCTTCGGATCTCAATGGATGGCTGGGACGATGCCAGTTACACTGCCTACCGAGGTTGCGCCGACGGCGAATTCAGCCGTATACTTGCCAATATGGAGGTTTTCAGGAAGATCGGCGGCAGCTGTTATCTTGGGGTTTCCCTGGTAGTTGACAGGCGCAATTGCGCCCATATTTTTGAGCTGATCCGCAGACTTCAGGGGGTCGGGGTTGGCAGCGTCAAGGTCTCCCCTTGTATAGTCAGTAACAGCGGTGCGGAGAACAATGCCTATCATCAGCCGATCTTCGCGACGGTAAAGGAACAGACCGCCATGGCCGTTTCAGAGTTTGGTGGTCAGGGGTTCGAGATTTTCGATTCATATCACACCCAGCTGGAGACTTTTGCCAAAACGTATCACTGGTGTCCCTATCTGCAGATCAGTCCTGTCATTGGCGCTGATCTGAATGTCTACTCATGCCACGATAAGGCATATAATCTGAAAGAGGGTCGGCTCGGTTCGATTCGCGACACCGGTTTCAAGGAGTTCTGGGAAGCAGACCGGGACAGGTTCTTTGGCATCGATCCGGCCAGGGTTTGCGACCATCACTGTGTTGCTGACTCCAGTAACCTGCAGATCCATGAATATCTGGATGCCGATCCGGAACATCTCATGTTTGTTTGAAACGGACTGGTACTATGCTTCACTTGACAGAAATAAAGGAGGAAAACGGCCTGCCGGGAGTGCCGGCAACGGTGGTATTCGGTGCCGAGGGGTTCGTCGGCAGCAATATCCTGGCCGGGCTGCGCAAGGCCAATCCGGGCTGTCTGGTAGCTGGCCGACGATCCGGCGGCAGTCTGCCCTGCCTCGATCTTGTCAAGCCAGATATCAGACCGCTGGGACTGCAGGCCCGGGGTATCACCCATGCGGTCATTGCTGCGGGAATAGCCGGGATAGTGGCCTGTGAGAAGGAGCCGGAAGCAACCCGGGCAGTCAATGTTTGCGGTACGGCGGAGTTGGCCCGGCAGCTGGCCTGTGAGGGGATCAGGGTCGTGGCGCTGTCGTCCGATTATGTCTTCGATGGGGTAGATGGCAACTACCTGGAGAGTTCTCCAGTCAATCCCTTGAACGAGTACGGTCGCCAGAAAGTTGCCATGGAGAGCTCTCTGCTCGGCTGCGATGGCTGTGACATCCTGGTGGTAAGGCTGAGCAAGGTTTTTGATCTACGATGCGGCAGCGGTACGCTACTGGACGAAATGGCCGGCAAGATGGTGCGGGGGGTGCCGGTGGCAACAGCTCACGATCAGATATTCTGTCCCACCCACATCGATGACGTGGCAGCAATCATGCAGAGGCTCCTTGCTTCCGACCTTTCGGGGATTGTTCACCTGTGTGCACCTGAAGCGATAAGCCGGCTGCAGTTGGCCCGGCGGGTGGCTGACATTTTCGGTTGCGACCAGGGACTTGTCCATGCAATATCCCTGACTGATCTTGGGGAGATGTTCGAACGCCCCTTGAATACCAGCATGGCATGTCATTGCCTTGCGGAGAGGTTTCCGTACCGCTTCAGGACGCTGGATGCCTGCATTGAAGAGCTGGGAGAGAATTATTTGCAGGAACAAGGAGGGCAATGCCAGGCATGGCCAGAGTAGTCCTGTTCATCCCCAATAGCCGCTGGTTCGACAAGCGTCCGTGGGTGGCCGTACCATATGCGGCGCTCATCCTCACGGCTATTCTGAAAAATAGTCATGAGTTCACCATTCTTGATGCCAATGGCGCTAACATGTCCGCTGACGACTGCCGCGAGCAACTGCAGAGGTTAATCCCTGACTTCGTTCTGGTTACGGCCGCTTCCTTCGAGTACCACCGTCAGGTACATCAGGCCCTGGCGATTGCCCGGGAGGCTGCACCTCGGGCGATAACCGTTCTCGGCGGAGTTTATCCCACTACCCTGCCGGAGGAGGCCGCCAAGGATCCGAACGCGGACTGGCTGTTTATGTATCATGCCGAGGAGCGACTGGAGCCATTTCTGAGGTTGGTTGCCGAAAATCCGGCAGAGGCGAGGCAGTCCCCCGGCATCTGCTACCGCGATGACACGGGAGTGGTTGTCATCAATCCGCCGACCAGCCATATCGGTGACGTCAGCAAGATGGCCAGGCCAGATTACTCACTCATCAAGCTAGATCGTTATTTGCAGCTGGAGAACATGGACTACCAGCACAATGCGTTTCTTCCTACCGGCAATCTGCTGACCTCCTACGGGTGCCCGTACAACTGCGTATTCTGCGCATCCCGTACCATCAGCGGCCGGCGGCTGGTATTCCGCCCGCTTGAGGATGTTCTGGATGAGATCGACTATCTTGCCCGGGAGCACGGGATCCGTAACTTCATCTTTCATGATGATGCCCTGCTCGCAGATCGCAAAAGAACGGTTGCCCTGCTGGAAGCGCTGATCGACAGGAACGAGGCTTTGACCTGGAAGGCGGTTACCGTCAGCGCTTGGCACCTGGATGACGACCTGCTGAAACTGATGGCCCGTTCAGGGTGCACGCAGATTACCATCTCCGTGGAGTCCGGCAGCCAGCGGGTGCTGGAAGAGGTTATCCGCAAGCCGCTCCGGCTGGAGATCATTCCGCCGCTGGTGAAAAAATGCCGGGACGTCGGTATCGCCATGGGTGCCAACTTCGTCATCGGTACCCCCGGCGAGACTTGGGAAGAGATCCGACAGTCGGTCCGTTTCGCCGAGGAGTGCGACTTCGATCTGACACACTTTCACATAGCGACACCGCTTCCACAGACCGATCTTTACCGGATTTGCCGGGAGAAGGGGTATCTTCCGGATGATTTCAGTTTCCTCGATCCGCTATTTTTCGGCTTTGCCGACGGTTTCATCACGACCGAAGAGTTCACTCCGTTCGAGTTGAAGGTACTTCGCTCCTTTGAATGGGACCGGATCAATTTCAGCACCGAGGAGAAACGCAAGCGTGTGGCAAGTTTGTACGGAGTTACGCTGGAAAAGCTTCAGGAACACCGGGAAATGACCAGAAGAAAGCTCGGGATTCATTTCTGAGAATACTGAAAAACAGTTAAGGAGTTGCGGGTGGCGGTAACCAGGCAAACAGCTGAACATATACATCGGGCAACCATCTACAGCACTCCTGCGTCCCTGCCGCGCCTGCCGGACCGGTCGGAACTGGACATCACCCTCTTTGTTGCCTGCTACAACGAAGAGGAGAACATTGTCGCCACCCTGGCAGAGATCACCAAGGCCATGGCGGAGCTCGACTTCTCCTGGGAAGCGGTTGTCATTGACGATGCCTCGAAGGACGGGTCAGTATCTCTGGTACTGGAGTACCTTGAACAGCATTCCGAAAGTCCGCTCATTCTGGTCGTACGCGAAGAAAATCAGGGAGTAGCCCACAACTACATCGAAGGGGCATTTCTTGGCCGAGGCAGGTACTACAAGCTCGTTAACGGCGACAATGTGGAGACCAGTTGTCAGCTAGCCGCTCTGCTGCGCCATGTCGGCGAAGCTGAAATGCTGTTGCCGTACCATCAGAATATCATAGCCGACCGGACACTTTACCGACGGTTTCTTTCCAGGCTCTTTACCCTGCTGGTAAACATGATCAGCGGCTTCAATATCAGGTACTATAACGGTTGCGGCGTGAATCTGCGCTATAATATCATGCGCTGGAACACCAACTATCACGGGTTCGGTTTTCAGGCCGACCTGGTAACCAAACTGCTTGCCCAGGGTAAAAGCTACAAGGAGATCCCGGTAATCGGCATGGAACGTCAGTCAGGCTCGTCGAAGGCAATGACCCTGAAAAACTTTTTCTCCATTGCCCATTTTTTCCTCGACCTGACCATACTGCGCATAGGAAGGATATTCTGCAAGCAGAGGAGAACAGTGGCATGAGCAGCCGGTTGACGCTGTCGCCGGTCATAATGCCGACTGCCTGTAATTACATCGGCATCTTCCTGACCCTTGACTGTAATCTGGGCTGCAGCTACTGCATCAACCGCTTCGGAGATCTTTCCGCCGACCGGCGACTTCTTACGGGGGCGGAGTGGCTGGTCGGACTTAACCGTCTCATGGCAGCCTCAGATCTGCCTGTTACCCTGCAGGGGGGTGAGCCTACTCTGCATCCCGACTTCTTTTCTATTGTCAACGGCATCAAGCCCGACCTGAATATCGATCTGCTTACGAACATGGAGTTAGATCCGGAGCGTTTCATGGCCGAGATCCCTCCCGGCAGGATGGAACGGGAGGCTCCCTATGCTTCCATCAGGGTGAGCTATCATCCGGAGACGATGCTCATAGAGCCTCTGGCGGCAAAGGTGGAACTGCTGCTTGCCGCCGGTTACAGCGTCGGCATCTGGGGAGTACTCCATCCGAAGCATGAAGCTGAGGTTATAGCTGCGCAGGGATATTGTCTGGACCGGGGGATCGATTTTCGCACCAAGGAATTTCTGGGGGAATATGAGGGAAAGATGTATGGTGAATTCTCCTATCCGGATGCGTGCGATCGCAAAATTAACAAGATTGTCCGCTGCCGGACGACCGAACTGATCATCGGTCCGGATGGAGGTGTCTACCGCTGCCACAGCGATCTTTACGCCGGGCGCGATCCGGTGGGGAGTATCCTAGATCCGGAACTGGTCTTAACCGGTGGTTTCAGGCGCTGTGACTGTTACGGTTTCTGCAACCCGTGTGATGTCAAACTGAAGACCAACCGTTTCCAGACGTTTGGTCATACTTCGGTTGAGATTGTGGCTTAGTCGGATTTTGCCGATGAATATCCTTCGCAGCAAGTTAGATTCGAATGTGACCGTTAAGGATGATCGGCGACACAGATTTGAGCGGATAAAATGGCGCTTGTTTCAATGAGCTTATAAGGACTGCAGATGCATCTTTTTTTTCTGTTTTTCATCCTCTCTGGTTTCTGCAGCCTGGTCTATCAAGTGGCATGGCTCCGAATAGCCATGGCGGATTTCGGAGTCACCTCGACAACAATTGCCGTTGTCCTGTCTGTATTCATGGCAGGGCTCTCCTTCGGCAGTTGGGGCGGTGGCCGGCTGGCCGTCAGAACCGATTCCCCGGCCGGATCACAACTTCGCCTCTACGGGGTTCTGGAAGGGGTAATCGGCCTCTCAGCATTGGTCTCGGTACCCCTTCTCGGGTATGGCCAAAGTCTGCTGGCAAAGAGTGCGGGCATGGAGTGGGGCTCCGGCGCATACTATCTGGCTTCAGGTTCAATAATCTTTATTGTTCTCTTCCCTTTCTGCAGCTGCATGGGAGCCACATTTCCCATTGCCATGGCGGCGGTCAAACGGTCTTATCCGGAAAAAGCCTCAACATCATTCAGTTACCTCTATCTTGCGAATCTTTTGGGAGCAGTCCTCGGCTGTGCAGGCACGGCTTTCGTGCTGATCGAGCTTTTGGGATTTCGTGGGTCTATGCTCATTTCGGGGGCAATTAATTTTGCCATAGCTCTCGCTGCATTCGTTAAGAGCGGGCGACATTCGCTGTCGCTCAAAGAAGATTCCCAAGAATGCACTGAAGCTAGCGAGCTACCGGTTCCCCTGCCCGCGGGTAGAATGGCATATGCTGTACTGCTGCTGACCGGCATGGTCAGCATGGCGCTGGAAGTAGTCTGGTCCAGGCAGTTTACCCCGTTCCTCGGACCGGTTGTCTATACCTTTGCTACAATTCTGGTAATATTTCTTGTTGCCTCTTTTGCCGGCTCAAGATTTTATCGACGGAAGTGCGGACACCCGCTGTTGTTTGACCAAGCTTTGACTCTGAGAGTAATGTTGGCTGTTACCGGTCTGGCAGCCATGCTTCCCCTGCTGACAGCAGATTACAGACTACCGCTTCCTGATGGCATCCTCGGGGGAGCTATACGTGTTGCGGCCGGAATTGCTCCTTTCGGGTTCATGCTCGGTTTTATCACCCCGTGGGTCGTTGACAGACTCTCTTCGGGCGAACCGGGTCGTGCCGGTGTAGCATATTCTGTCAATACGACTGGATGTATTCTCGGGCCTCTCATGGCAGGGTTTCTGCTCCTGCCTTTTGTCGGAGAGAGGTGGTCCACTTTTTTACTGGCAACACCTTTCTTTCTTCTTTCTCTGCTGTTCGCAAGTAGGCATCAAGAGTCAGACAGGCACAAATACTTTTCTCCTGTGCTAGCTAAATGGACACTGTTTGCAGCATTGTCCTGTTCGGGTTTGCTGGTGATCCTGACAAAGGATTTCGAGAAGAAATACCCTGATGCGGTTATACTGCGGGATCATACCGCAACGGTGGTTGCGGCAGGTGAGGGGATGAACAGGCAGCTGTTGGTAAACGGCTATGGCATGACAGTGCTGACGCCGATAACCAAGATGATGGTGCATCTGCCGCTTGCCCTGCATGCCTCTCCACCGAAAAACGGGCTTGTCCTCTGCTTCGGGATGGGAACTTCGTTCCGGTCCATGCTCTCATGGGAGATTCCGACTACCGTGGTGGAGCTTGTGCCGAGCATCCCCAAGCTTGTGGGCTTTTTTCATGCGGATGCGAGGAATCTCATGGCCGATCCCAATGCCAGGATCGTAGTGGATGACGCCAGAAGATTCCTTAACAGGACGTCTGAACGTTTCGATGTAATTGTACTCGACCCGCCGCCGCCGATCGAGGCCGCAGCTTCAAGCCTCCTCTACTCCCGGGAATTCTATCAGTCTGTTGTCGTGAGGCTGAATGATGGTGGTATCTTTCAGCAATGGACCGATACCTCAGATCCCTATCTGTGTGCTTCGATTGTCAGCTCTTTGACGGAGGTTTTCCCTTTTGTCCGGGTATTTAACTCCTACGAAGGGTGGGGGATGCATTGTGTCGCCTCCATGCATCCTATTCCCAACAGGAGCCCTGCGGAGCTTGCTGCAATTCTTCGACCCAGGGCTGCTGCGGATCTGGTGGAGTGGGGACCAAGCACAACCACTACTGTTCAGCAGTTCGAGGATGTGCTGTCACGGGAACAAGATATCAGCGAGTTGCTGAAGGCCGCTCCTTTGGCAAGGGCAATAGAAGATGACAGGCCGGTGAATGAATACTTTCTTTTGCGCCGGTTGTTGCGCCGGGTGAAATCATGGTTGAAAACAGTATAAAATCCGCCAAGGCACGCTTAGGTTTCCATCTGTTGCCGGTTCTGCTGCTCATAGCAGCAACCGTTGTCGTCTACGGGCAGATTCTTGGGCACGATTTTATCAGCAACTGGGACGACAACCGCTATGTCCTCGATAATGCCGACATCCAAGGCTTTGGCCTGGATAACATCAAAGCTGTATTTACAAAGTATTACGTCGGCAATTATGCCCCGGTGCAGATGCTTTCCTATATGCTGGACTATGCGCTATGGGGCCTGAAGCCGGGCGGCTACCTCTTCACCAACCTTCTGCTGCACACTCTGAACGGACTTCTTCTCTACAAGCTGTTTTCAAGGCTGATCGGCGGACGCCTGGCGGCATGGTCGGGAGCGGCGCTGTTCCTGCTCCATCCGGTGCAGGTCGAGACGGTTGCCTGGGTCTCACAGCGTAAAACCTTGCTGGCGATGTTCTTCTTTCTGCTTGCCTGGGAGTTTTACATCCTCTGGCGGGAACAACCGCCGCCAAAGGCCCGGATGTTCTATACAGCTTCTCTGGTGTCGCTTATTCTGGCGATGTTGTCAAAATCGATTGCCGTCATCTTCCCGGTTATCATTTTGTTTTTCGACTATTGTTACCCGGTTGGGGGAAAACGCTTCTGCTGGCGGGACAAACTACCCTATTGCTTAGTTGCTTTGCTGGCGGCGCCAGTCGCCATCCTCAGCCAGGCACCTGACGTGACCGAGTGGGGTGCCGGTGGCGGCCTGTCAGGCTACCACGGTGGTAGTGCCGTTACCACCTTTCTCTCGATGTTGCCTGTATTCTGTCGCTATCTGGGGATGATAATCTGGCCAAGCGGTCTGGCGCCGCTCTATGACCCGCGGCTGCACCCGTTTCCGGACCTTGTTGTTTTCGCGGCCATGTTGCTGCTGGTTGCTTTGACATCTCTTGCGGTACGCCTTTACAGGTACGAACCGAGGGTCGGTTTCTGGCCAATATTTTTTGTGATTGCCCTGTTGCCGGTGTCACAGATCATCCCTTTGGTGACAATGATGAATGACCGTTACCTCTATTTCCCGTTGATCGGGGTAGCTGCGCTGTCAGGTCAAGGAATTGTCGCACTGGGGCAGAAGGGGGTGAAACCGCGCACACGGTTGCTGGTTTCGGCCACACCGCTCCTGCTCCTGGCGATGGTCTCATATCAGCGGGCAGATTTCTGGAAAGATCCGGATTCCCTCTGGCAGGATGCTGTCCGAAAAAGCCCGGGCAGTGCTATGGCCTGGGAAGCGCTGGGCGAGGCGTATCACCATGCGGTGCGACCTGATCGCGGTGCGGCCACCAAGGCCTATCTTAACGCCCTCAGGATCGCTCCAGGGAGCGAACTGAGCCGCTACAATCTGGGGGCCCTGTATATTGAACAGAATGACTTTGCAAATGCGGACCTGACACTACGGTATCTGTTGCAGCGCAGTCCGCAGAATGTCATGGGCTGGGCGGCGTATGGGGATCTGGCTCTCCGGCAGCTTGATTACAGGGAAGCGGAAAAGCGTTATAAAAGAGCACTCGAACTGCAGCCCGAGGCGGTGCAGATTCACCGCAAGCTCGGAAACTTGATGGTCGTAACCGACAGGCTTATTGAGGCAAAGGGCGAATACCTCCGGATCGAGGAGCTGCAGGGGGGGAATGACCCGCTCAATGCATATGAGCTTGCACTTATTGAGTCGCTTGCAGGAAATGCCAGTGAATCCATCAGATGGCTGGAGCTGGCGCTGCGCCGGGGGTATGCCGATTATGACGCAATAATGAACTTTGAAGAGTTGGCGCCGATCAGGGCGGATGGTCGTTTTCCCTGGCTGGTAAAGAAATATTTTCCGAATCAGTGATTACTCAGGCTTATTACCACCTGCGACGATAGACCGAAACAAATGATTCCGTTTCCGGGTCATGCCCGACCGCGGCTTCATCCCAGAGGTAGCGAGTCGGCCTTTCACCGAAAATCTCGACGATGCCGACTTCATCATAGCGTAGTTGAATATAGCGGTCACCCCAATCGAGAATTCTGTTCAGGGAGTCTGGCTGCAGCAGCCATGATGCAGAGTTGTGAACGACAATTATGAAGAGCGGTGCCGAGTGCTCAATCTCTTCAATGACCTGGGCCTGCATTTTACCCGCATATCTGTGACCTTCCATCAGACCGTACATGTAAATATGACCGGTAGCCGACAGCCTGTCTGCGTAGAAAAGCATCTCCGGCTCCGATCCCAGGATGGCGATCCGGTCTTGCGTTGATGTGTGCTCCTTGATGTATTCGGCGATCCGGGCGGCCTCGGGAAATGGATTGGTGTCGTAAATCTTCCTGCTGACCTCAACAGGGGGCCAGCGAAAGAGATAGGCGTTTTCAGAGCTGATAAAAAAGACGGCTGCCGTTGCCAAAATCAAAAGGGGGAGCAGAGAGCCTGAAAAGCCGGAGAGAAGAGACCTTGCAGATTGGGCCGCATATGCCGCAAGGATGGCGATAGCCGGAAGGAGCAGCACAAAATAGTGCGCCCGAAAGTATAATCCTTGAGAAACCATAACCATTGATGCAGCCAGGTATCCGCCGAGGAACAGTTTTTCAGCTCGGGAATCACTCCTGCCGCACAGGGCGACGAGGCCTGCGGCTGCAAGCAGCCATATGGGGAGATTCCCCTTGATAATGGAGGTAAACTGCTGGAGGAACTCGTTGAATCCTGCGGTGAGTGACAATCTGGCTGCATATTCCCGGGCGTACTGGACCGTCCAGAACCAGAACCTGTTAAATACCCCGGCCTTGAAGAGCCAGAGGGCAACAATGGTATAAGGGGCTGCCGCAGCTGTCAGGAAGCAGGCGCAGTTCCTGAGAAAGAGCTTCCGGTTTCCCTTGTCTGACGGCCATATCTGGAAAGCCAATGCAAAGGGGATGAAGACGGCGGCATGTTGCTTCATCAGGAACGACATGCCGAAACATATTCCGGCCGGGAAAATCAGCCGGGTCTGCTGTTTTTTCAGACCGCTCCTCAACAGAATAATCCCCGACAGGGAAAATAGTACGACCAGGTGCGTTGCATGGGCGAATATTCCCAGTACCGATTGACTCAAGGAGAGTAATGCGAAAAATGCGGCCGCTAAAAGTGCTGTCTCCCGGGAGAACAGGCGTTTCCCCAGCAGGTACACAAGGCCGGTGCAGGCGGTGTTGACGAGTAACAGTCCGATTCGTATGCCAACGGCACTTTGACCGAAGATCGACATGAACAGGGCATAACAGAGCGCAACACCCGGAAGTTTCATCGTATAGGCGTGGGTATAGGGCGGAATTCCCTTGAGGAGGAGTTGTGCCGTGTAGGCGTATTCTCCCTCATCCCGCTCCAGGGGGGTGCCGAGCAGCCGGATCCTGACATACAATACTGTAGCAAAGGCCAGCAGCGCCAGCAGGGAGAGCAACAGCGAGTATGTTCTGTTTCCCTTAACGGTGAGTGAGTTCATTTTCCTTTCGATTGCCTCAGGTTGCAGGTTTCTGACCCATGCCGCATACCGGACAGCCCTGCATGGAGAGAGGTTTTTCCAGCCGGCACTCGGTAAGTAATCTCTGATTCGAGAATATCTCTGCTGGAGGTCCATCGGCTCTTACCCTGCCGTGGCCAAGCACAATGACTCTGTCGCAGAGCTCCATTACCATGTCGAGATCATGACTGGTGAATATCTTTGTGTGGTGAAACTCTTTCATCAGTCGCATCAGCTGGCGCCTGGCAAATGGGTCTAGCCCGTTGGTAGGCTCATCCATAACCAGGATATCGGGTTCCATTGAGAGTACAGTTGCAATTGCCACCCGCTTTTTCTCCCCGCCAGAGAGGTGGTAAGGGGGTTTGTCACGCAGATGCCCGGCATCGACCTTGGAGAGTGCAGATGTGACACGTTCCTCAACTGCATCTCCTGAAAGCCCCAGGTTGAAGGGGCCGAAAGCGACATCGTCAAAGACCGTCGGCATGAAGAGCTGATCGTCAGGGTCCTGAAACACCATCCCGACGGTGCGGCGTATCTCGGGAAGAGTCTCTTTTGTGATCGGAGTATGGCCGATGCTGATCTCGCCGCTCGTCGGGACCAGATAACCGTTAAGATGCAGCAGCAGGGTAGATTTTCCAGCGCCGTTGGCCCCGATTATTCCGACCGATTCGCCGTGCTTCAAGGTGAACGTGACACCGTCAAGGGCAACAGTGCCGTCAGGATAGGTGTGGCGCAGCTCCTTCAATTCAACAAGGTGATGACTCAAGAAAGCCTCCCGGTAACAAGCGAGCCGATTATCTGGGTAATATTCATAAATCTCAGAGTGATGAGAAAGCTGGACCATCCTGCGACGAAAATCAGTTCCCGCATTCCGAATGATGATTGCCTGCCCGAGTGGAATCTGCCGTCAAACCCTCTTGAAAGCATGGCAATATGTACACGTTCGGCTCGCTGCCAGGTCCGGAGCAGCAGATGCCCGATCAGGGTCCCGAAGCTTCCCATTCCCATCCCCTTTTTCCCGCAAGAACGGAGTTGACGGGCTCTTGCCGCTCTCCCCCCTTCCTCGGTCAGAACGAAAATGTACCGGTAAAGAAAGAGCAGCTGCACTGCAAAGGGGCGCGGCATTCCTAGCTCTTCAAGCGCCTGGCAGACCCCGGTAAAACCGGTCAGTGCCAGGAGTATGAAGGCGCTACCGACTGTCAGGATGCTTCTGGTGATGATCGAGAAAAACGACAGCCATCCGCCCGAGATGGCCAGAGGCCCTGCATGCAGAATAACCGTCCGGTCGATAAGAGGATTGAATATCCCGACTACGATCACGAAAGGGCAGAGAAGCAGGATCTTTCTTGCGATATATGAAAAAGGGAGATTCCCTGCAGCGATCATTGCTGCCGGGAAAATAAAGAAGGGGAAGAGCGCCGACAGCTCATATCTGTCGTGCGAAATGACCAGTAGGACAAAAACAGCTGTGACTATCACCTTGGCTTTGGCATCAAGCCTGTGAAGTCCGGTATCTCCGGATGCCAGGAGGTCAAGTCGCTTGAAATCGAGTATCGCGCCGTCTATGGTAGACATAATTCCCTTGCAGAATATTTTTGAATCATTGTGAAAGCGAAGCAATCATCAAATCACATCAAAGCCGATAATTCAAGGCTTCAGGCAGATGGAGCTTTTTCAGTGCATATGATCATGACTGCCGTGCCCATGATCGTCATGTTCATGGGTATGCACTGCGACTTCAGCGTCGTGGGTGTGCCGCGGGTTCGGAACTTCCTTGTGCGGCTGCGAATGATCGTGAACATGAGGATGTGGATGTGAATGCTCGTGGCCGTGGGTGTGAGAGTGCGAAACATCGCCATGCTTGTGCGGGTGTTCATGATCGTGCGCATGGGGATGAGCATGTTCATGAGCATGGGGCTTCTTTGCAGCTATCTTCTGGCGTTTCCTCAAAATATACCCTGCCAGTACAGCCAGCCCGAGGGTGACAAGAGCACCGACAATGCCGGAGAGACTTCTGCCCAGCTTGCTCTCCCCCGCCTTCTTCCCGACACTTTCGGCATTATGTGGATCGGTTGTCATTTCCGGTTTCCTGAAGTTGTAGTCAGGCAGGAATGCCAGTTTCTCCTGAATCCCGGAGAGAGTTTTATGGACAAAGTCTTTTGGCCCCTCCAGTTCCTCCTTGCCAGTAATGTTCTTAATCGACCATTCAAGCCCATCCGGGTGTTCTGACGCAAACCAGGAGATAAACCCGCCGGTTATCAGGGCCAAGGCAAGAAAACCAGGGACAATGCTCTTCATGATGCTCGTCCTGCGTCTATCTTTATCAGTGAAGATGTCCGGTCTGGCCTTATGAACAAAACCTATGATGATCGTTGTGACTATCCCTTCGATAATACCGATTGCAAGATGAATAGGCTGCATCATGGAGACGAAGGCTGTAAAGGGTAGGGAGGAGATGCCGGATAGCGTCGTTTCAAGTACCACAGAAAATGCACCGAGCTGAAGTCCGGCAATTGCGGCTGCGAGTGATGCAGCAGCCACTCTTGACGTTGACGGGTCTCTCCCTGCCAGGGGGCGGTAGATGAGCGGATAGCAGATGAAAGCAGGGAACAGCCCCATGTTGAAGATGTTGCAGCCGAGAGCCAGCAGCCCGCCGTCGGCAAAGAAGAGGGCCTGTACTACCAGAACCGATGCTATAGTCAGGAAAGCGGCATACGGTCCGAGCATGATCGAGAGCAGCAGCCCTCCTCCTAGATGTCCGCTGGAGCCTGTTGCCGGGATAGTGAAGTTGATCATCTGCGCCGCAAAGAGAAATGCTCCCAGAACCCCCATGAGCGGCACCTTGCGATCGTCCAGCTCTTTGCTGACCTTTGCCGAGCAATAGGCGATTGTTCCTGCCGCAACAGCCAGCATGGTTCCTCCCACTGCAGGTGATAGAAGTGCGTCTGCCATATGCATATTTGTATCTCCATCCTATGTGAATTCAGAATTTGAAAACGACCCCTAACAGTGCTGCCACATCATCTTCCGGTTTGGTAATGCCGGCCTTTACTCCTGCATACCCTTCCACTGCCTTGATGAACTCGTACTTTATCCCGACAAGGGCAAAGGCCGGCGGAGTATCACTTGCCCTGTTCAAGTTGGTGGCAAGGCCGATATCTGCAGCAAGAGTCAGTTTCTCGGCAACCTCAGCTTCACACGCTACCGAAAAAGTGAAAAGATCATGTCCGGTCGCCTGTCTGACCGCATCATCCCTGTAATTATGGCGCTCGTAGCCGACGTTAGAGTGAACGGTAAACTTGCCTTCAGCAAACTCTTTTGTGGCAAGCAGTGACGTCGTATAGCCGAACCTTCCGTCCGACAGCCCTTCACTGCTGTTGCCGGTCGGCAGAATGACGGCAGGTTTCAGGGTAAGCTTCAACCCGTCACTATCAATAAACCTGTACTTGAGCGCAACGTTCAAATCGCTAAAACCGGCTGCCTTCGAGTTGAAATTTCCGTTGATCTGCTCACGCGCTTCGGCAGTATAGGGGAGAGTCACGATAATCCCTAATCCTGTGACTATCCCCGCGTCTAGCTGCAAATCTCCTTCAGAAGAGCGGTCTTTAGCCTTATCGCCGCCGTTCTTTGAACTGTCAGCCATGTACACGCCGTTAAGCTCAAGTTCAACGTGCCTTGCTTCCACCGGATCGGCTCCGTCTGTGTGTAACAGGCCGGCGTGAGCCGGACCGGTAAGCATTGATAAGGCAGTCAAGAGTGTAACCGCTTTGGCACGCAAATGCATTTCTTTCGCTCTCGGGTATACAAAATAAATAATCGTATCACGCAAGGTATAAAATTATAAATTACGTATGTCAAAGATTTTTTTGAAAGTGTCTGATTGTTGCCATAAAAATGCCGTGGAGAAGCATGGATAAGTTATTGGTTTTTGCCGTCAAATCGGCTAGAATCAGCTGCAGTTGTAGCGTGTTACAGAAAGCGGGAGTGGTGCATGGGAAACACAGTCAGATTCGGGATTTCGCTTGATGAGAAACTGCTGGACAGTTTTGATCAGCTTATAGAGCAGAAGAGCTACATGAACCGGTCTGAAGCCATCCGCGACCTGATACGGGCGTCTCTGGTGGAGGAACGTCTGGGAGCCGAGGACCAGGAGGCGGTGGGCACGGTTACCCTTGTCTATAACCACCATGTCAGGGATCTTTCGGAGAAGCTGACCGAACAGCAGCATTCACACCATGATCAGATCATCTCTGCTCTTCATGTGCATCTTGATGCACACAACTGCCTGGAGGTGCTCATAATCCGGGGCAATGTGAAGGCGATCAAGCATATTGCCAACGAACTGATTGGTGTTAAAGGGGTCAAACACGGTAAACTTGTGATGACGACTACCGGAGAAGAGTTGGACTGAAGTTTCTGAAAAGAGTCGAACATTTGAGCGCTAAAAATCGATAAAAATATGTGTAAAGATGAAAAGTTGAAATTTAGCAAAGTTCGGGTAGAATGTTCAGCAGGCTAAGTAAACAAGTTACATAAACAAAGGAGGTTATTTATGAAGAAGGCAAAATATGTCGCTCCGAGAGTCCTCGGGAGTGCAGTTGTTCATCCATGCTGAAGAAGTCGGCAAAAGGCGCTGTAACATTACAGCGCCTTTTGCTTGTCCTATGAGTTAATATTTCTGGTACGGTGGCATGTTGACTCGTTTGGCCATCTCCCGGAGAGGATTGTAGTCGCTGTCCGCAAGCTCCTCGTAGCCGTCTATCCAGGCTGCCTTCATAACCTTGAGTCTTTCTCCGCTAACCTCGCCTGTATCGGTATCCTTCAGTGACAGCAAAGCGTCCTTGACCTTCCTGACAAGTGCCGGATCAGTTCCTTTGGCAACTGCAAAGGTACAGTAAGGCACCGGAATACTCTGGGCCAGAATGACAAAATCGTCAGCGGCTATCTTTCCTTCCCGGGTCATTATTTCCAGATCCAGGACCGGCGCAGCAGCTACGTCGTACTTGCCGTAGAGGACGCCGTAGATAAGTTTCTCATGTTTGTACGATCCGGGCGGAATGGTGTAATGAGCCAGGTCGTTTTCAGGATTGATGCCTGCGGCCAGCATGAGGTCGTATTCGGCCAGGTAGCCTGACGGAGCCAGCATCGGGCCGAACACCATCCGTTTCCCCTTTATGTCCGCAAGCTTGTTAATGCCGCTCCCCTTGCGGGCAATGATTGAGCCGGTAGTGCGCGAGCCCAGGTTCCCCCTTTTTTCCGCAGCAATAAGCTCTGCTCCTTGATTTTCACGAAGGATGACATATAGAACTGAATTAGTGTGGGTAAATGTGAAGTCACCGTTTTTAAAACGTTTCTCAAAATCGTTTGTATCCACCGGCACCATGACAAAATCCACCCCGACCTTGTCTGACAGGTACCGGGTAAGCGGGAGAAAACGCTGTGTTGTTTCCTGTTCGCTGTTGCAGAGCATGTATCCGATTTTGACAACCGGTCGCTTTCCTTCAACCTTGCATCCGGCAACAGCCATAATGAAAGCGGCTATCAGTAATAATTTGAGTGTAATACGTTGATTTGTCATTTCTTCCCTGTTATCTGGATGCAATAAATTGTTGAATATGGGTGATCAATAGATGGATGGGCTCAATCGGAGAGGTCACAATGAGTGACATGTGACCGAAACCGTAGGTAAAGCCCGCAAGAAGGAGGCTCCTGGCTGCTATCAGTGTGCTGCAGAAGCGGAGATAATTGCTGCAGGCGAAGCGCGGCACAGGTTAAATCATTTTCCTGCCCTTCAGAAAGTCCTTGGCGACTTTCTTGGTCTTGTCACCAGACTCTGCTGACTTAAGGAGTTTAGCATAGGTATCGTTCGTCAGTGCACTGGAAAGCTTGTTTAATAATTTGGGCAAAGCAGGGTAGGTGGCCATTGTTTCGGTCGTCAGGACCGGAGCATACTTTGTTCCGCTCAACTCAAGCCAAGTCAGGTTCAGTTTGGTTCTGTACTCCCTTTTGATCTGATCAAAGGTAGAATCCTTCGGTTTGCCGACAACCTCCGCGGCACGTATTGTGTTCTCGAAGAACACATTCACATTCCCCTGCTTGACGGCATTGTAAAGCTCTGCTGAATCTTTGTAGACATCTATCTGGACTGTAGTGCCTGTTCTTTCGGAAATCAGCAGCGAGGCCATTTCCGCCAGAAGCCTTTCGTTAGCAGCATTGGAAATACCAAGATGAACTGTCCTGCCTACACATGCGGAGGATAGGTGGACAGCGGCCAATATTGAAGCTACAACAAACACAAAAATGAACTTTCTCATGGAGCACTCCTTCTTTTTACGACAATAATAAGAACTCAATTTAGTCGTGTTGCCCAGTTCTACCAATATACAATTAATTAAATATTTGAGGCAATATATTTGCAGCCTCGGAGCTAAAAGCATTGGCGGATAGGGCGTTACCAATACTAGGAGCGTAAGCTTCAGGAATTGAGTCGAGTTATCACAACCTAATCACTGTTGCTGTTGTAGAGCGGTCCTCTCTGAAGTCGTTTCACACGAATTGTCACTCCTGTGAGCTTTTCCCCGTTTTTAGGCGTAATGGTCATAACCTCGCTAGGGTCATTGATGCTAACGATTTCTCCTTCTTTAAGAGAGCCGCCACCGTATTCGCTCCTGACTCGCAAAAAATAGGTTCCGCCTTTGGGGAGCCGTAGCGCGAACTTTCCATCTTTGACTGTTCTTTCGGATACCTGGAACGCCTTGCCTTGAATCGGATCTACATAGGCTAGAATGATCGCACCCTCAACAGGCTTGCTGTCGGCATCAACCACTATGCCCTCAATTGTGGTAACAATTTTGTCCTGACCAAAATCATGATTTTCAGGATTACGTTTGAAGGGGGCCGAAGAAGAAATTACTCCGGCGTCAGTTTTTTTGCCTGCACTAACAATAAAAGCCTCGTCTTCGCCTCTGGGATTCGTCCTGAAATAAATCAATTTCCCTTCTGCGGGAGGCCCCTTGGAAGCCATGTCAGGCAATGTGCTTGCTGAGAGGTAATAGGTGCCTGGCGGCAGCTCCAGGTGAAAGCGTCCTTCCCTGTCCAGTCTGGTAATGATGTCCGGCACCCGCAAAAGCTTGTCAGCCGACGAGGGCCCAGCGGTGCTGTTATAAACAAAAAGCAAGCCATCGGCCAAAGGAGTTTTCTCGTCGATTTTGAATTGTCCAACAAGTACACCATTCGCCACGCTACCAGTGTCGTCCGGTTTGCCGGCAGCAAAAACAATGCTATTGAGAAATAACAGAAGCGGCAGGACCGGTATCAGCAACTTGGCGCATTTGCGAATCATGTATTATTCCTTGTCCTGCCGTGAACCGGAAGCAAGCTGATTTTGCTGTTTGCCCTTTGTTTCACTAGTAGAAAGTTGAACTCCCGAACCCTTGACCGGCGCATTCAGAACAGGTTCAAAAGAGATTCTGCCAAGGGTCTTGTCGTTGCTCCTGTCAAATATAGTTTCAGCAATAGCGTCCTTGTCAGTCGTGCCCCACCAATTGCCTGCAACATTTATGTCTCGATTCTGGTCCTCTCCCAGTGAAAAGTTGTATTTGCGGTTATTGTAGATGTTGTTGTTTTCGAAATGCGGCGGCTCTTTGCCCTGGTCCAGGTTCTCGAAATCCACGAGATTTATATGCTGTTTAACAAATTGGACACCAACATCATTGCGGGATATTTCATTGTTGGTGAACCTTACCTTGCCTTCGAAACGCACGAAGTAGATGCCGACCTGATTGTCAACGAAGGTGCAGTGGTCGACCGGCATGTCGGTGGAGGTAAAGTGCAGCCCGCGACGATTATTGTGAAAAAGTGTGTCGCTGATCCGGACATTGGCATAATGTATCATGACGCCTGCATAGGCATACTGAAACTCACAGTTTTCTATCACGTTGTCAGGATCGGATGAAATGAACTGGACATACGACCAGTCACTTATTTTCGGCTTTTCCTCTGCAGAGGTAAACACTATCTTCTTGTCACTTGTTCCCTTCGCTATGAGGCGGCCTTCCACCATGATTTCGCCGTCCCCGACATTATTTTTGTCTCGATCAATACGCTTGAATTTGACTACTGTACCAGGGCGAATCGTAAGCGTAGCGCCCCGTTTAATTGAGATAACTCCGCTTATGAGAATTTCGCCCTGCCAAATCGTGTCGCTGGATATAACACTATCGGTCAGTAAAGCCGGCTCGCCGGCATGGGTGCCGACGATGACAGCTTTCTTTTTGACCTCCGAATCTTTGGGAGGTTGCATAACCTTGTCTGCGAGAATATTGATGTTTTCGACTATAGCCCCTTTTTTAAAAGCAACAGCATAACGGGAATTCCCCTGATAAAATCCGAAAATTTCGCCTCGGTGCGGACCGTCGCCAAGTACATTGCGTGCGATCACACCGTAATCTCCATCCTCGTCGATCGGAATGAAAAACATGCCCGACTCATCGGTTATCGTCGCAAATTCTGTTCCATGGGCGAAGTGATACATCTGGGTTACCGGCGCCGTCAACAAGTACGCCTGAACCGCCAGATTAGCGATCGGCTTACCATCCGGGTCGGTCACCTGTCCGCGAATTCCGCTTCCGGAAGAGCTTCTGCGCTCGGCAAAGGTTTTTAAGTCATCCTCTTTTACAAAAGGAGCGGTGGCAAAAGAGGACCGGTCATTAACCGGAAAGCACGAGAGTTCAATACGGGTGGTTTTACCATCCTTTACTTCCACGGGATTATTGGAGTTATAACACCAAAGATCCCCCTTCTGGAGGGGGCGGTTGCTCATGCCCTTGAAATTTTTCTTGGCAAGGACCATATAGCGGTCAGGAAGGAGACCCAGATTAAAATGGCCGTCGGTACCGGCTGATTCGGTCTTAATCCCCAGTCCCTTATACTTTTTCCCCGGGGTATAGACCGCGACATAGGCTCCGTCAACAGGTCTACCTTTAAACAGGATGCTCCCTTCAATGCCTGTAGCGCCATCAACATATTCAACCGGTTTTTCCGGGTTGGCAAGCAGCGCCAGCCAGAACTTATCATCTCCAACCTTGATAGGGTTGGCGCCGTGATATGCGAAGTATCTATGACCCTTGAAATCGCCACGGGCAACGAAATAATAAGAGCCGGGTTTCAGGCCCATCCGGTAAACCCCCTCGCTATCAGTAGTCGCTACGGCACTCGGTGGCTTGCCGTTCTGAAGGTCCTCAAAGCTGCTGTATGCGGAAACCTTGGCGTCAGGCATTGGACCGGCTTCGGTAAATACTCTCCCTTTGATTGTTGTCTCTGAGGCCGGAACGGAAGTTTCCGCAGCCTGAATAAAGTTCGGAAATGCTTGAAAAAGGACAAATATCAGCAGGAATAGAATTTGGGGGCACCGAACGATTCTAGACATTTGGCTCTCCTGTATGTGCTCTGAAATTAATAAAAGTCATATTGTGTCACTTTCTCGGGTTGTTCTTTGGTCCCTGGCCTGCGAAAGTGGTCCCGGTGATATCAATCCCCTTGACGGTGGCTCCGGTCTTGACTTCAACGGCAGCAGGCTTTTCCTGGCCGTAATTCCCCATTATTTCGCCCGCCTTCATGGCCCCGCCGCCGTAAGAGTTTCTGATTTTCAGAAAATAGCTCCCACCCTTGTAAACTCTGAGCAGATATTTCCCGTCCTTCCCAGTTTTCTCGGAGATGAAAAGCGGTTTGCCTAACATTGCCGGAGTCGGAAATGCAAATACCAGGACATTTTCCAAAGGGTTGCCACGAGAATCGGTAACCGTTCCTTCGATGCCGGTTGTCCCCGCTCCGGTTTTGAGAATCGATTTCCTGAATGGAAGAGCACCGATAATATTACCCAAATCAATCGATGATCCGTTAGTCACCGAGTACTTGATGGGAGCTCCATCAGCATAGAACGGGAGAAACAAATCACCTTCCTGCAACGGACCCATATCTTCGTCGGATTTTCGCTTTATCGCTCCGAGATAATATTTGCCCTCAGGCAGAAGAGATATGAATCTTCCGTCGGGTCCGATCTTGACGACCTCATCAGGCACTCTCCAGTACCTGTCGAATGACGGCGGTGCGCCTGCCGCTTCATCAAAGATAAATATCAGGCCGTTCGCCATGGGCAGGTCTTCATCTATCAGGACCCTGCCGGAAATAGATCCGGTCTTGACCCCTTCGGCAAAAGCCGAGATCCAGGTAAAAGCGATCAGTATAAATATCAGGATTGAGCAGAGTTTCTTCATGTCCCCGTTCTTTCCGGGCAGTACGCCCGTTCGATAATCAAAAAATAGGTATTTGTACTGCTTTGGTTCGGCGTTACCAGGTTGTCTTATTGTTCCACTGATTGCCCTGATTTGGTGGCGGAGAGTTTCCTTTGCCAAACTGTTTCACATGACACCCTACAACCGCTACCTTGCCGCCTTTCTTGTTTTTTGACGAGGTGTCGCTCTGGGCCTTGGACTGTTGTTCATCCGGCGGATGGGGAGCCTTGCCATCAACCTTCTTTTCCGGAATCCATGGCAAACCGCTGCTTTCACGCAAGCCGGACGGACCAACCTCAAAGCAGTTGGTCTGCATCAATCTCGGCAGGCCGGAGTTGTGCGTTTGATGACACTTGGAACAGGGGAATGCATGTTCCTTGTTGTTTCCCCACCCCTTGACTGCCATATGGATCCTGTCGGTCTTGCTATCTCCGCTGAACTTTTCCTTTGCGTGACACTTCAGGCAGATACCGCCGAAGCTGTCGTCATTTTCCGTGATATGCTTGTCGCCGAACGTATTCCGGTCAACATTGTATTTTACGCCAGCCCTTGACATAGGTTCTCGAGGGGCTCCGGCACCATTTATCCCGGAATTCATGTTGCCCTCCCGGTTCATTTTGCCTGAAGTTATAGTGGCGTTACTGGCGTCGTCTTTTAAAATGCCGGTTTTCCCGGGCGTATTGGCAGGTGGACCGTCTTCAAGATAGGGAGAGGTCAGCCATGTCCCTTTCAAGAGGGGCACAGCATAGGGCATTTTTGCGCCCAGGGTCCGGCTGACTCCATGCGGGTCATGGCAGGGGGTACAGAGGCCGTTTATCTGGGCGTGAGCCGAATAGTTGAGGTACCTGCCGGCTTTCAAATGGCTGCTGGCAATTTCCGTACGGCTCTGGCGGTTTGCAAAGCGCCCGGTCGACCCCTTGCTGCCGGGGCCAAAGCGAAGAGTATCTTTGTAGCCCATGATCGGCTGCGTGGCACCAAAGGTGGAGTTGTAGCCCCAGGGGGTGGTTCCGGATTTGGCGGTTTCATGACAATCGAAACATAGTCCGGCACCGGGATTGAAGGGGTTCTTGCTGTTGGTATGGGAATTGACCGACGGCTTGTAGTTCATCTGGTAGCCGCCGCTGCCAGCGGACGTTTCCTTGAGAATGCCGCCGTTGAAGCTGCCGTCAAAGGTGCGGTAGCTGGAAGTAACACCGGCAACCGTCGAGCCATGAGAGTTGTGGCAGTCGAAACATTCAACATTCCTGGCACCGCCGCCGCCGCGGGTAACCGGTATATCACCGTCATAGCCGCTCAACGCATTCCAGCCGCCCTTGTTGTCTGCCGCATTACCATGCGCAGAGAATGACTTGGTTACCCGTTGTTTCTTGTTGGTGGAGGGCGTGGAATACTTGCCCCAGGTTGTAATACCCTTCTGGGAATAGCGGGAAGCGACACTCTGCCCGTCCCAGGCATACTTGCCTGAAATGCCGTTATCCCCGACAAACGGACGCGTATTGTTGTTGGGGTCGCTGTGGCAGCCAAGGCAGTGCCTGGTAACTTTCTCGACTTCTTCCCGTTCACCGGGGGTTCCTATTGCTGAAGTCAGAAATGTGACAGCGGTAATGCCGGGTTTGTAAGCGGTCGGGCGGACATCTTCTACCCAGACAACCAGGTCAACTTTCTTGACTCCCGAAGAGTTGTCTGAAGTGGCAGCGTTATGATACTGTGCGTTGATCCGGCCTTCTGCTGTGGCCTCCCAGTGGCAGGCGTAGCAGTGACTGCCAGAAACTTCCGTTCCCTGGATGTGGTGGGAATTCCCTCTCAACTGCATAAGCACTTCAGCATGACAGTCGATACATTCCTTGGCTATCGCCGGACTCACTCCAACCAGAACAACAGAAAAAAGTGCAACAAAACTATACAAACCAAACCGGAATACACTGTTGACCATAAAATCCTTCATACCTTCTGTCCCTTGCAACACCCTGATAAAGACACATTATGCCATATCACCAAACTTGTTTGCAATCATTCTTGCAGATCAGTAGCTGGGGGCACTCATGTCGATTCCTCTGTGGAAGGCCTGTCAACAGTTATCAAAATGATCGAGTCCCTTGCCGTCC
This sequence comes from Geobacteraceae bacterium, assembly GCA_041500085.1. Classification (GTDB taxonomy): domain Bacteria; phylum Desulfobacterota; class Desulfuromonadia; order Geobacterales; family DSM-12255; genus VEOV01. Next base: position 4,358 of record JBGQLM010000016.1, on the reverse strand, counting down.
AGGAGATGAGGTCGAGGCTGGTACAGTTATGGGGAAAGCATTTGTATTGATTTGATAGAGCAAAAAGCATATTCTCAGCTCCTTCGGAGGGCCCATGCTTATTAGAATTACGATCCTTGCATTGTCTTTGTTTCAAGTAGTTACATCTTCAGTTGGCGCCGAATCGACTAAAACTGAAGACAGCTTGCCGAAGGATACTCCAGCCATGGAGTTCGTATCGGTTCCTGCAGGCTGTTTCCAGATGGGGAACACTTTTGGAGATGTGTATTACATGGAGATACCGGTACACGAGGTATGTGTCAGCGACTTTACAATCGGCAGATTCGATGTGACAAGGGCTGCTTTCAGGAAATTCGTCGAAGACACCGGTTACCGGACTGATGCCGAAAATGGTGACGGCTGCTACGTATACGATGATAATGCCTGGAGGAAAGACCCTGCGGCAAACTGGCGTTCACCCGGTTTTCCCCAGAGCGATGAACACCCCGTGGTGTGTGTCAGCTGGAACGACTCTGCTGCCTATGCCCAATGGTTTTCCCGCAAGAACAATCGGAACTGTCGTTTGCCTACCGAGGCCGAGTGGGAGTATGCCGCGAGGAGTGGCGGCAAACGGGAGAAATTCGCCGGCAGCAACGATATCGACGAAGTGGCGTGGTATTCTGGCAACTCCGGCAACAGAACCCATTCCGTCGGGCAGAAGCGTGCAAACGGCCTGGGGATTTACGATATGAGCGGCAACGTGTGGCAGTGGACGGCAGACTGGTATGGCGAAAACTACTACCGTGAAAGCCCGCGCATAAACCCCGGAGGGCCTCCATCCGGCGCGATGCGTGTTTTTCGCGGGGGGAGCTGGTTCTACGATCCGCGGGGAGTTCGAGCTTCCTACCGTGACTTCGCCGTTCCCGACTATCGCTGCAGCTACCTGGGCTTCCGGCTTGTTTCTCCTTTGAGATGAGCATAAGCGGGCTGAGGAATTGCTTGAGATGCTCACAGGTTTGCGATGGTATTAGCGAAACGCAGGGCCGGGAAATGAGTATTAAATTAATACGGGTGAAATAATGAACCGATACATCAGCGTAATAGCGGTTATTGTGATTGGACAGTTTCTTTCAGCCACCAGTCCGGCTGGCGCGGCTTCGAAAAGTGAAGGCATTACCTCCCACTCCGCTTATCCTTCGGCTTATGAGGAGGACCCTCGCCGACTAGAGTGGCAGAAAACGGGAAAAGTTCTCGATCATCTGCTTATCAAGCAAGGAGATGTCATTGCTGATATCGGGGCAGGAACTGGATTTTTTTCGCTGCCCTTTGCGCAAAGAGTCGGAAAAAACGGAATGGTTTATGCCGTGGACATCGATGAAAATATGGTGAAGTATCTGGAGCAGAGGGCAAAAAAAGAAGGTCTGGACAATATCAGATCCGTTCATGCTCTCCCCAACGACCCGCTGCTGCCGAAGTCGTCGCTGGATCTGATTTTCATCTGTGACACCTACATGTTTATCGAAAATCGGGAAGAGTATCTGATCCGTGTACGGGACAGTCTGAAGAACGGCGGACGCCTTGCCATTGTTTCATTTAACCGGAAGGCAACAATACCTGCAGCGCCGCCACCGATCAAAATGATATCAAGAGAAAGAACAATACAGGAAGCGGAAAAAGCCGGTTTTGCATTGGAGGCTGTATATTTCTTTCTGCCCTACCAGGATTTTATGGTTTTTGTAAAACGGTAACTCGGGAAAAAACGGTGGATACTCGCAGTAGTTCACCGGCTGTAAACGACTTACCGAGCCGTGGGTAAAACCAGCCGGAAGCCAATGTCGAGAGCGTGATCGTCTGTGTAGCCGCTACTCCGCCACGCTGCACGCGCCTGACCTGGCCCGTACTGCCAACTGCCGCCGCGACGCACGCTGTTCGTACTCCATTTCGGCCCGACGGGGTTCTGCTGGCGGGCACCGGCATACTCTCCCCAGTAGTCCTGAACCCACTCCCAGACATTGCCGCTCATGTCGTAAATCCCAAGACCGTTGGGCTTTTTCTGCCCGACGGGGTGTGTCCTGCCTTCGCTGTTGCTCTCGGTCCAGGCCAGGTCGTTAAATTCCTTGCCGCCGCAATAGGTCTCTTCCTTCCCGCCACTTTTGCAAGCATATTCCCATTCCGCCTCGGTCGGAAGGCGGTACTTTTTGCCGGAAAGCTTGTTAAGTCTGTTGATGAATTCCTGCGCATCCCTCCAGGTGACCTGCTCCACCGGGCAATCATCGCCACATTTTCTGAACAGGGAAGGATTGTTGTTCATGACCTTGCGCCATTGGCCCTGGGTTACCTCATATTTCGCGATAAAAAAGTCGGAGAGGCAGACCTCGTGAACCGGTTTCTCGCTGCTGTTGCCGTTGTTGGAACCCATCAGGAAGCAGCTGCCGGGAACGAAAACAAATTCCATACCGGTCAGTGAATCATTCGGATTGCCGGATTTGATATTTCCGGACGAAACCACAGGATCTTTTTCAGCTGCGGCAGGGGATGCCATAAAGAGGGCCAAGAGAATAATGCACACCCGAATCAGCATTAACATCTCCTTTGATATGGATTGATTAGGTGGAAAACCTACGAATAAATAACAGGACTATTGGCCCGGGGACAAAAGTCGAAAACCAAGAAAAAAGATACGGAAGTCCGGTTCAAATCCGTTGTTATCGGACACCCGGATGCACTCCGAGGCATTGCCCCATCCCCCGCCCTTAGGGTTCTTAAGGTTGCCGGATGGTGGCCCGAGGGGATTGTCTTTTGGACTATAGAAATAATATTCGGCATCATACCAGTCGCCTGACCATTCCCAGGCATTACCCATCATATCGTACAGACCATATGCATTAGGCAGGAAACTCCCTACTGGTGAAGCCACCTTGTAGCCATCGTTACAATTGGAAACAGCCCAGTCCGGCCACTGGCTTTTGGCAGCCAAGTCCGCGCCGTTAGCATAGCGGCAGGCGTCAAGAGGGTTGTCGCCCCAGTAATTTCTCCCGGTTGTCCCCCCCCTGGCTGAATATTCCCATTCTGCTGCGCTGGGAAGCCGGTAGGTGCGGCCGGACTTTTTTGACAGCCATTTTGCATACTCCACGGCATCGTACCATGATACGTTGGTAACCGGCTGGCTGTCGCCATTCAGGGAATTACCGTCATAAGCGCCGCTGTTATGATTCGGCTTATACTTGCGGTACTGAGCGTTGGTTACTTCGTATTTCCCCATGCTGAAGCCGTTCAGGCAAACTTCATGTACGGGTTTTTCATCGCCTTGACCATCTCCCCAGGTATCTCCCATCTTGAAACAACCGGCAGGAACAGGTACAAACTCCATTCCGGTCGTTGAGTCTTTGACTGCCGTGTTTGAAGGAGAAGTCGCTGCCGCTTTTTGGGCAGTAGACTCCTCGTTTCTAATGCTATTAACCTCCGCAGCCCAAAGCGGATGGGAAAAAATAACAAGTGCGATGACAGCTGCAGACAGTTGCTTCATTTACTACCTCTTTTGCATGAACTTGGCTGCCTGTTGTGTCCAATCTGATGACAATATGCATTCATCGCTCTCAGAAATCGGCAAACTACCATTTCGTCAGCTCATTCCACTCACTACCTTCCTGCGGCTTATTTGAAGATATGTTTGACCTGCTGAATTGTCTTACATGACACCCTACAACCTTACTATTCGAAACAGCGCCAGGCTGTTGGACAGCCTGATTATCATCCGCCTTGAACGGATGCCATGACAAACCGCTATTTTCTCGTAAGCCGGAGGGCCCCTCCTGGAAGCAGTTGGTTTGCATCAGCCTCGGAAGTCCGGAGTTGTGAGACTGGTGGCACTTGGAACAAGGAAATGAATGTTCCTTGTTGTTTCCCCACCCCTTGACAGCCAGGTGGACCTGACCGGTTTTGGAATCACCAACGAGATTTTTCTGTGAGTGACATTTCAGGCAGATTCCGGCAAAGGTATCGGCGTTTTCAGTTATACGATTATCGCCGCCAAAGGTATTTCGATCAACATTGTACTTCATGCCTTGCATAGGCTCGCGTGGTGCACCACTGAAACCTTTGGCAAAATTGGAGCTGACCTCTCGATTAGTTGAGGTGACTGCATTGAAATCGCTTTCACGAGGTGAACCGCTGTCGCCTTTGCCGAAGTTGGCACCGGCTGTACGGTTTACGGTATTGAAGTCACCTTCGCGGGGAGCGCTGCTGTCGCCTTTACCGAAGTTGGCACCGGCGTTGCGATTTACAGTGTTGAAGTTGCCTTCTTTAGGAGCACTGCTGTCGCCTTTACCGAAGTTGGCACCGGCGTTGCGATTTACAGTGTTGAAGTCGCCTTCTTTAGG
>JBGQLM010000015.1:0-36574 GCA_041500085.1 Geobacteraceae bacterium | reverse complement strand
ACCTACAGCCACACCATCCAGACCTGCTGGTCCTACTGGAAGCAAGGCAGTTTCTCCAACGGCGACTCCCAGCGACTGACCAACTCTTGCGACGATGCCCTGAGCGGATGGGGGATCTGCTCTGCGGACGACACCACGGTTTGCACCACCGATTCGAACTGCTCCGCCCTTGGTCTGGGAACCTGCAACCACGGCCCGGCCGCCATCCGCCCCGGCAATCCGGCCTATGTCTGCAGCAACGAGTATTTCGGGCAGTTCTGCACCTGGAGCTGGAACGAGGCTACCCATACCGGCTCCTGTTCCTGGGGGGGGACTGATACCCAGCGTGATGCCGTGTTCGCCGCCTTCTGCGGTTCCAGCCTGCCGCCCACGGTCATCGACCCGACCGACTCGGCTGCCAGCACCGCCAACTACGAGTCTGTGCCGGCCATGCTGAGCGGCATCGGTGTCGAGTCCCAGCTCGGTTCGCCGATCGGCACCCTGCCGGTGAAGCTGGCAACTACTACTGCGCCAACCGGCCTCGTGCAGCAGTTCGCCGACCAGATCAGGACCGGGGTCATGACTTTCGACCAGTTCGGTTCCGGGACCGAGGCCTCGTCCCTGAGCAGTGCAGTCATCAGAATCCCCAAGGTCTGCTCGAACGATGAGACCAAGCTCTGCGCCATCGACAAGGACTGCGGCAGCGGCAGCTGCAATAATGCTTCATCAACCCAGAACATGGATGGTGCGAAAATACTCTATCCTGTCGGTACCGGTAAATGCGCGACCATGACAGCCACTCCCTGCTCCAGCGACCCTGCCTGTATTGCTGCTGACTCGGCAAGCCGCTGCTACAAGGGGTTCTGCGGCACCAAGACCACCTCCGTCTGTACGACCGATGCCAACTGCACCCCGGTGACCCAGATCTGCGTCACCAACAGCGCCGGCGATCATACAGCCACAGACTCGCTGGTAAATACGATCGATACCATCCGCGCCGATGCCTGGACGCCGTTCGCCGAGGCTTTCTACAATATCCTGGGCTACTTTGCCCAGATTCCGACCGGCACCAACGCCGGCAAGAGCCGGATCGACCTTCGACTCAACAGCATCAACACAACCAGCACCGTTTTCTCCACCTCCACCCCTGCGGCAGCGCCAAAGGACTTCAACGAGAGCCTGAACCCTTCCGAATACCGCTGTCAGCAGAACTATGTCCTGATGATAACGGACGGCTCTTCCACTGCCGACCAGAATTCGAGCGTCAGCAGCCTGGCCTCGCTCTACGCTCCGCAGGCCGGCCTGACCGCCGGCACCTGCTCCAACTACCTGGGGAGCAAGAACCTGCCGATCATGGCCTGGATCGGCAAGAACCAGAACATTGCCACTTTCCGCACTGCTACCCCGGCGACACCGCTTGTCTGTTCCGGCAACAGCGCTGCCTGTACCAAAGATGCCGATTGCCCGTCAGGACAGACCTGTCTCAATATCCCCCGGAATCCCCGCGATTCCATAACATCCTACGTGGTGTACAACGGCGGTTCAAACGGCCAGACCGGAGCTTGCGATTCGTTCACGCTCCTCAACAACACCGCCACTGCCGGCGGGACCTCACTCTATGTGGCGAACAATCCGGCTGCCCTGTCCACCTCTTTGCGCAGTGTCTTCCAGGATGTGGCTGCCAAGGCCGCCTCGGGTACTGCGGCATCGATCCTCTCGAACAGCGAGGGGAGCGGAGCGAACATCCTCCAGGCGGTCTTCTATCCGAAGAAGATCTTTGCAAACGCCACCAGCACAAACTGGATCGGCGAGATGCAGAATCTCTGGTATTTTGTCGATCCATACATCAACAACAGCACCATCAGGGAAGATACTGACGGGGATCTTAAGCTCAATCTTGTGAACGACTATATCGTAAGATTTGCTTTTGACCCCACTTCTGACAAGACAATGGTCCAGCGCTATGTCGACTCGAACGGTGACGGTGTCGCCGAAGGTACGGTCGGGGGGCTGATCGACCCCGATGATGTGAAAAGCATCTGGCGGGCCGGTAAACTTCTCTGGTCGCGAAACATCAGCACTTCGCCCCGCACCATCAAGACCACCATCGACGGTACATCCCTGATCGACTTCTCATCTTCCACCTACCCCGGCGGGTCTGTGACTAGCAATGCAGCCACCCTGGCGCCCTATCTCAACGTCGCGACAGCGGATGCGCCGACCCTGATCAATTGGGTCCACGGGGCGGATCAGGCCAGCCTTCGCCCCAGGACAGTCGACATCAAGGACCCTGTGACCAATGTCGTCAGCACGGGTGTCTGGCGTCTGGGCGATATCATCTCTTCGACACCAAGGGTGCAGTCTACAGTAAGGCTGAATACCTACAATCTCACTGCTCCGGGTGGCTACAGCGACGGCTCGTACGATTCGTACACAAACTCAGCCAATTACAAGGATCACGGCATGGTGTATGTGGGCGCCAATGACGGCATGCTCCATGCGTTCAATCTCGGGATACTCAATGTCCAGGCTACCGGCAACCTGAAAGCAACTCTTACCGATCCCGGAAATATCGGGCTCGGAAAAGAGATGTGGGCCTTTATCCCGAGGAGTGCGCTTCCGTATCTCCAGTATTCGGCTGATCCGACCTACGAACATCTGTATTACATTGATGGCAGGACGGTTATCTTCGATGCCAGCATCGGTGATACGAACAGCGGGGAGTGCATCAAGTCGACCTACTGGAAGTGCAGCAAGCCGCGGGGCGGTGCCGGTTCGATCATGGTTGACTCCTCAAACAATCTTGACTCTAACAAGAACATCTGGCGCAGCATAGTCATCAGCGGCATGGGAACCGGGGGGGCCACCACCAAGACCTGTACAACAGGTTCCAACTGCGTCCAGACTCCCCTGACAGACCCGAACGATTCCAGTAAGGGATTAGGCTACTCTTCATATTTCGCGCTTGATGTAACCGATCCGCGCAACCCTCAGCTACTGTGGGAATTCTCCCATCCTGATCTGGGCTATTCGACAACTGGGCCGGCTATAGTAAGGCTCGGCGACAGGGACAAGAACGGACGCTGGTTCGCTGTCTTCGGCTCAGGTCCCACCGGACCGATCGAAACATCAACGCATCAGTTTCAGGCCGGCTCGAACCAGTCGCTGAAATACTTTGTCGTCGATCTGCGGACAGGAGCTCTCGTTAAAGAAATCGATACCGCCATCGGCAATGCCTTCTCCGGCACGCTTCTGGGGGCTGCGATCGACGCTGACCGCTGGGATACCTCTGCTGTCGGCAATTATCAGGACGATGCACTCTATGTCGGCTATGTAAAAGAGTCGGCATCAGGTTCCGGTGTTTTTACCAAGGGAGGGGTCGGGAGAATAATGATCGATCCTGTCGCTTCCGGTATTGATCCTTCGGATGCCAATATCCAGAGCAGCTTCCATTGGAGCACGGTGCTCGACGATATCGGGCCGGTCACGACTGCCATATCACGCCTGCAGAACCGGAACGCTCTCACCAAGGCTCTCTGGCTCTTTTTCGGTAGCGGCAGGTATTACTATCGAGCCGGAGCTGTTCTCGATGACTACACCGGAAGGAGAGCACTCTTCGGGATCAAGGAGCCTTGCTATGCTAGAAACGGTGTCGGAAATCATCTCGATCATGCTTCTTGTACGGATGCTCAGACCGGCGCAATAGTCAATCAGACCGACGTTAATGCGCTTGGCAGCCTATCGACTGTTTCGGGTACTGATGGCGGCTGGAAGATCGATCTTGATCCGTCCACGACGGCTGAAGGCGCAGAAAGGGTGGTCACGGACACGGTCGCTCTTACCAACGGCACGGTCTTCTTCACCTCGTTCAAACCGACAACCGATATCTGCGGTTATGGAGGGAACTCTTTCCTCTGGGGCGTAAAGTACGATTCTGGTGGGCAGCCCGCAGCAAACGCCCTTACCGGGAAGGCCCTGATCCAGCTCTCTACCGGTGAATTCAGGGAGGTTGACCTTGCCTCGGCATTTACGGACAAGCTCAACAGGCGGATGGCATCGCCGATGACGGGCAAGCCGCCGTCCGATGCGCCGCCGATCATCAGCAGCAGTGGAAACAAGCCGCTCAAGAAAGTGCTTCATATACAGGAACACTGATATGAGAACGGACCGGGGTCTAACGCTTGTCGAGCTTATGGTGGTTATAGGGATCATAACCATACTGTCTACTATTGCGACTTTCACCTGGAACAGGATGGTAATGAAGAGTGCTGTAGAGGGGCAGATAAAGGCGGTTCATGCGGATATGATGTCGGTCCGGCTCGATGCGCTTTACGGCAAAAGGTCGAGGAGCGTCACTGTCTTCGGAAATAGATTCAACATCTATTCGTCAGTTGATACTGCGGTCGCACCGGTTTTATCCAAAACGTTCAAATATAATTTCATCTCAACCGGAGCCAATACTCCGGCTGCTGACACTGTTACTTTTGACACCAGCGGCATGACGAACGGGACCCAGGTAACAATTTGCGTAGACGCATTTAATGATTCATTAGAGACCAGCGATGCATATGTTGACAGTCTGGTAATATCTCAAGCAAGGTTAAACTTGGCCAAGCGTGCGGAGGGCGGTCATTGTGATACGAGTTCAAGCGGTGTTACGCAGCGATAACGGTTTTACGATGGTCGAGGTTATAATGGCAATCCTGATCCTCATGGTCGGGATGCTGGGCCTGCTTCAGGCTATTAACCTGGCGACAGAGGTAAACATCCGTAACCAGATCCGTGAAGAAGGGGTTTTCATGGGCGAGAGGGTCATGAACGAGCTACGGGGTAGAGGCTTTGAAAATATTTCTGCTACCTATGTGCCATATAACTTGCCAAGCAAGCTGCGTGGGTCAACACGCACTTACGGTGTTCAGCGGAGTGCCACAGCGCTCTCTACAGATACAAAGCAGCTTGAGGTGACGATAACCTGGAGTTACAAAGGGATTGGCTACCAGAACAAGGTTGTTGCACCGATTTCATTATTGAGGTGATCCGATGTCCGGATGTTCAGATACATTTCCTAACTGCGAAGGATTCCATGCCGACAACCGCGGTTTCAGCCTGATAGAGCTGGTCGTTGTCATGGGCATATTCCTGACAGTCATGCTGATTACCTCCAGCGCATTCAAGCTCATAGCAAACAGCTCTTCTCAGCAGTCCAAATCGGCCGAGACGCTGATCGAGGGGATTGTCGGCCTGGAAGTCCTGCGCGCCGATCTCCAGCAGGCAGGCTTCGGTCTGCCCTGGGCCTTTCAAAACCCTATTGCTGCTTCTGCTTATGTCGAATCGGTCATGGGCGCGAACATGCCGCAGAGCAGTTTCTGGCCTGTCGGTGATCCGAGCTTAAATTTCAATGATGCTTCCACTGGAGTCCCGAGGCCGATTCAAAGCGCCAGCACAAATTTCAATAGCGGTTCGAAGTACATTGTCATCAAGTCGACAGCGGCAGCGACCAACGATACCGCCAAGAAGTGGACGACCGTCTCTTTCGTAGGCGGAGCTAAGGTGCCACCCAGGGTCTGGGGGGATTCTTCCCGTGATTTGGCTGCAACAGACCGGGTGATTGTGGTGAAAAACAATCTGATCACCACCCCCCCCACAAGACAGCTGATGGTCACGGCAAGCACAGGAAATTATTATACCCTTTTCAATAACCACTCTACACTGATGACAAGCCATGTTGATGGCGATACTTACCAGGTTTACGGAGTTGCCCCAGGGAATCTCAGTATGCCCTTCAATCGGGCAGATTACTATATCATGACTCCGACCACCATGCCGCAGGGGTGTGCTCCCCACACTGGCGTACTTTACAAGGCTAATATTTCTCATAGCGGGGGGGGGTATGCGCCGCTCGGAGGGATCCCGCTTGTCGACTGCGTGGCTGATATGCAGATAGTATATGGGCTCGATACTGACAACGGCGGGAGGGTCAACCTGCATACGACTACGGCTCCTGCTTCCGCTTCGGGCCAGAGAGCGCAGATCAAGGAACTCAGGGTCTACATACTTGTCCAGGAGGGCAAGAAAGATATCTTTTTCCATTATCCTTCTCCTACGATCGATGTCGGTGAATCGTTTGACGGTGGCGCCACAGTAAGTGGTAGAACGTTTAACCTCCCGACGATTATTGGCGCAGGGTGGGATAGTTATCGCTGGAAAGTTTATACTATTGTTGTTCGTCCATTGAATCTGATCCAGTAACTGCGGCGGTGAATTTATGAAATATTTACGGAACGAGGATGGCATTGCGCTGGTTACAGCGTTACTGTTTACGCTCATCTGTCTGGCGATGATAATGACCCTGATGTATTACGTAACGACAGCGACCAAGATGTCGGCCGCCCAGAAAAGGTACCGGAGTTCGCTTGAAGCCTCCTATGGCGGCACAGAATTAGTGACAAGAACCATTATTCCGAGGCTCTTCAGCAACTACACAACGGGGATGATTTCCCTGGGAAATGACTTCGGCGGGACAGGGACAAACAAGCTCGATCTGCAGATTAACGGACCAGGCATGTCCACCAAGCAAATACTCTTGGCGAAGCTTAACTTCGGAACTAATGATTGGGGCGCAGGGATATCGAGAAGGGATGTCAACCCTAAAATAATGCCGGATTTTATCTTTACCCTCAAGGGGCAGAACTCGGACAGGGACTTCAGGGTTTATGGCAAAATAGTGGACACCATTGCGGGTGTCGGCCTCATCGATGGCAGCACGATCGAAGACCTTGATGCGGGACAAGCGGTGGCAGGGACAAGTACAACCACCTCGACGCCACGCACGCCGACCATTTATTCTATCGAAGTTCAAGGTGAAGCTGCTGTCAATCCGAAGGAGAAAGCGGGGTTGTCGGTTCTTTACGCATATTGATTGGCCCATATTTGGGGTAGCGACAGGAAAGACGTTGACTTTGTTCTTGGCGTTGCATTAAAGTCGCTACACTTACATAACCGATAACCGATAATACTCAACCACCCGCGAGGGTGGGGCGGAAAGCCTACAGGGTCTCAAGCAGACAGCCGGGTTGCCGAAATATCTAAAAGATATCCGGCTCCCGGTTTTTTTATTTTTGAAGTGGCGGTATTAATTTCGCGACTTGTTCCATCATTCACATATAATTGTATTAAATTACTTGACATTGCCTTCAATGGGTGTTAATTACACGACATGATGTGAAAATTCTTAAAGAATTCAGGTCGTGTTGATATGAAAGAAAAGAACAATCTCAAGAGGTTACGGGAAGCTAAACTGATGAGCAAGGCTGAGCTCGCCCGGCTTGCAGGTGTCTCGGCAATTACTATAGACCGAATTGAGCGCGGGGAGCAGTGCAGAGTAGAGACAAAAAGAAAGATTATTCTTGCTCTCGGACTATCTCTTGCTGACAGGGAAAAGGTCTTTCAGGACTAAAAACGTAGACAGGAACAGGCCATGTTTTTTGCCAAGAAAAAGGATTTGATCGGAATCGATATAGGCTCCACTTCCGTAAAGCTTGTCAAGCTTAAGGAAGGAAAAGGGGACTACGAAATTGAGAGTGTGGGCATCGTGTCCCTTCCGTCCGAGGCGATTGTTGACAATACTCTGATGGATAGTTCTGCGGTAGTAGATGCCTTGAGACGCCTTTTTGACGGGTTGGGGATTTCAGATCTCAAAGATGCCGCAAGTTCCGTTTCAGGGAACTCGGTGATTATAAGAAAGATAACTCTGCCTGCCATGTCTTCTGAAGAACTGGAAGATGAGATCCAGTGGGAGGCCGAACAGTACATTCCTTTTGATATTAAAGACGTTAATATAGATTTCCAGATGCTTGAACCTGATGAGAACGACCCTTCCAGAATGTATGTTCTTTTGGTGGCCAGCAAAAAAGACATAGTTAATGATTATCAGTCGGTATTTGCAGAAGCGGGGCTAAAGCTTGTGCTGGTAGATGTGGATGTCTTTGCTGTACAGAATGCCTTTGAGATGAACTATGAAGTTGATCCAGAAGAGGTTTGTGCTCTTGTGAACATCGGTGCAAATACGATGAACCTTAACGTAGTGAAGGGTGGTGTGTCGCTCTTTACCCGCGATGTGCAGATGGGCGGTGGTCTCTATACAGAAGAGATTCAGAAAAAACTGGCAATAAGTAGTGACGATGCTGAAAAGATGAAAATGGCGGCGAAAGAGTCGTCCTCGTCTGATCTCCTTGAATCCATAGCCAGGATCAATGATACCATCTCTCTGGAAATCAGGCGTTCACTCGACTTTTATAACTCTAATGCCACTGGGGGGAGGATATCCAAAGTTTTCCTTTCGGGCGGTGGCTGCAAAACTTTCAACCTCATCGAAGCTGTCGGTTCAAGACTGAATTTCCCGGTCGAAGTTCTGAATCCGTTCCGTCGTTTGAACTTCGATGAAAAGAAGTTCGAAAAAGGGTTCCTCGATGAAATCGCCCCGATCATGACTGTTGCTGTCGGGCTTGCTTCAAGGAGGCTCGGCGATAAATGATCAAAATAAACCTACTTCCATACAGGGTCTCCAAGAAGAAGGAGACGGCCCAGCAGCAGATGATCATATTGGCAGCGATAATAGTCGGCGCCCTGATTGTCTTTGGTGCAATCTTTATCGTTACGGCAGGGAAAATTTCGACGACAAAATCGGAAATATCAAAGTCTGAAAATGAACTTGCTGATTTGAAGAGGAAGATTGGTGAGATTGACAACCTTAAAAAACTCCAGTCTGAGGTCCAGAAAAAACTGGATATACTCAATCAGCTCAGGAAAGAGAAGACTGGCCCAGCGATAAGGTTGGCAAGGTTGAGCGACATAGTTCCCGAAAAGATGTGGTTGACCAAATATAGTGAGAGCGGAGCTACCGTGGCTATTTCCGGTCTGTCATACAGTGAGGAACTAATCGCCGAATTCATGAGGAACATTCAGTCATCAAATGAGTTTACGAACGTTGAACTTCAGGTTTCTGAGCAGCAGGAGGTAAACGGGATCAAGTTGAAAAAATTCGATCTTACCTGTGCTTTGAAGGCGCTAAAAAAAGAAGAGTTGCCAAAAGGCCAGCCTGCAAAAGATCAGCCGGTTAAGAAGTAAATGCTTGAAGCCATTGATAAGGATTTATTATGCATCCTCAAGTAGAAAAAATCATTCAGCTTCCGCTTCCCAAGAAATTAGCCGGGATCGCTGTGATCTTGATCGCATTAGGCGCAGGATTTTTCTTCGGGTTGGAACAGCCGAAACTTAATGAGTTGAAAGGCCTTCAGGGTAAATTCGACAAGATTAATACTGACATCAATGAGACGAAAAAAGTTGCAAACAACCTTCCAAAATTCAAGGCAGAGTACGAAGGCCTTAAGAAAGATCTTGATAGTGCGCTTACCGAACTACCGAATTCCAAGGAAATTCCGTCACTACTTACGAGCATAACCAGTGCAGGTAAGGGGGCAGGGCTTGATTTTCTGGTCTTCCGCCCAAAAGGTGAGACTCCTAAAGAGTTTTATGCCGAAGTGCCGGTGGATATTTCAGTGTCTGGTCCATTCTTCGGCATTGCCAATTTCTTTGTAGCAGTCGGCAAGCTCCCAAGAATAGTCAACATAAGTAATGTTGCTTTCGCTGATATCAAAAACGACAGAGGTCGCAATATCGTGAAGGTGAACTGTCAGGCTACGACATTCCGATTCCTGGATAAGACCGAGATCAAGGACCCTAAGGATGATAAAAAGAAGAAATAACAATAGCCCGATTTCAAGGGGCTGGTTGATATTGTTTGCCATCATGGCGCTTTCAACGCCTGGATGCAAAAAAAAGGTACCGCCTTCACCTCAGGCTACCCCGCTTCCCAACAAAACGGTATCGGCTCCTTCTGCACCCGCAAAACCGGTCATGGCCAACAGCTCAGCTGTAAAGTCGGCACTTCAGAAGCAGATTTCCACGGTTAAGAAGCCTCTTGCTTCTGGAGAAGTAAGTCTTGACTTTACAAACAGAAGGGATCCTTTCAGACCTTTTGTCCAGGTTCCAACAGCTCAGCAGGACGCAGGGAAATCTTCAAAGGGCAGGTTACGCGACGCCCTTCCGATTCAGAGTTTTGATACTGAAAAGTTCAGGATTACAGGGATTATTACCGGTATCAAGGAGAACAGCGCTCTGGTCATGGATCCAACTGGCAAAGGCTACGTTATAAAGGAAGGTATGCAGATCGGAAATAATGACGGGCGTGTAAAAAAAGTGACCGCTTCTTCGGTCGAGGTTGAAGAGAGCTTCAGGGATGACAACGGAAAAGTCAGAAAACGGATTGTAAAGCTTACGTTATTAAGGAAAAAGTAGGAGTTATCGATGAAAAAAAGCCAAATCGGAACAATACTGCGGGCTCTGCTTCTCCTGATTCTACTGATTTCATTCGGCTGTGCCCAGCAGATGAAAACGGTCAAGCCCGATACTCCAACCACAACTGCAAGTAGTGCAGAAATACTGGGGATCACCGTTTCAGACGATGGATCAAGGGCTGAGATTCTTTCTGATAAACCGATTGTATATACATATTATACTCTTGAATCTCCTCCTAGAGTGATCATTGATCTTGCAAATACCTCCCCAGGGAAAATGGCTAATCCTGTTGATGTGAATAAAGGCAGCCTTAAGGCAATAGATGTATCAAAGCATGAGTTCGGAAGCGGAGTCCTCAGCAGAGTCGACATTTCTCTGACAGGCAAGGTGGATGTCACCGCTCTGCTTGATCAAAATGATAAAAGAAAGCTTGTCATTAATCTGACACAGCCTGCTGTCTCCCAGCAGGAAAACGTTGCTAAAGAGTCTGCTCCAGCTTCTGTAACGCCGAGCGATCCTGTCAAGGTAGTTGAGCCTGTGCTTGCTCCAGTCGAGAAGGAGAAGTCAGGGCAGGAAGCGGCCATAGTTGAACCTCAGAAGGTGGATGGTTCACCGATAGTTCCATCAGTTCCGGTATTACTGACTACTGAATCCAAGAAAGCTCTTAAGCCTGGAGAGCGGCAACTGACAGCCATAAAAAAGATTGACGATGGAATCATTCTCGAGTTCTCAGTCGAACCGGAATCATTCAAAACTTTCAAGCTTTCTTCTCCGGAGCGATTTGTCATAGATATCCCCAAAACCAAAAGCGCAGTGGACCCTAAACCGGTTGAAATAAATGCATTTAATCTGGGGAAGGGACGAATCGGAGTTTCGCCGGAACGGCTCAGGATCGTTTTTGATGCTCAAGGTGGGAAGATCCCGGCAAATACCGTGACCAAGAACGGGTCCACGCTTGTCCTTATGTTTGGTGAAGCTGCAACAAAAACTCAAAACCAAAAAGAGGCAGCTGTCAAAATCGAACCGACAATTGCAGACCCTGCCAAAGTTGATCCTGTAGATAAGTCCGATAAGTCTGCACCAGATACCGTACGGCCTGTGGAAAGCTCTGCTCAAGCTGTGCCTGCGACTCCTGCAGCACCGGTATTGGCAGCCGGATCGCCACCACACTTTGCTGGGCCTGCTGCCAAAAAAAGCTTGCACGGGGTTGTTGAGTCAATAGAATTTACCCAGTCGGAAGGTGCTTCCACTATAACTGTTCGCACTTCAGGTGCGTGCCGCACCGGGGAACCTGTGCAGGCAGCCAAGGGTCTTATCCTCTCTTTAAAAGGCTGCCGCCTGCCGCTTAATCTTCAGAGGCAACTTAATACACGTGCATTTGAAAGCGTAATCAAGAGCATTACACCTTCGGCGCAGAAAAAGGGTGCACCAGTTGAGACAAAAATTGTAGTAGCTCTGAAAACTGCAGTGCCTAACAGCATCAAGCGTGACAAGGATCTTCTTCAATGGGAGTTCAGAGAGCCTCCGGCAAAGGCCAGACCTCTGAAAACAGCCAAGGCACCCAAGTCTGCAACCGTTGCTCAGCCCGGAATCGAAGGCGAGATTAGCGGTGCAAAACAGCTCCCTGCGAAGAGCGATACGGATAAGACAATGGAGGAGGCGTTTGCTCTTGATAAAGCATCGCAGCCGGTAAACAGGCAAGGCAAAACTTATACGGGTAGAAAAGTTACGCTTGAGTTTTCTGATGCGGATATAAGAAAGATATTTCAGCTGCTCGCAGAGGTTAGTAACCAGAACTTCCTTGTTTCAGATGATGTTACAGGGACAATCAGCCTCAAACTCGTAAATGTTCCGTGGGATCAGGCGCTTGATGTAATCCTGGAAAATAAGGGTTTGGGCATGCAGAAAGTCGGCAATATCGTTCAGATTCGTCCAAAGACAAAGATGAAATCCCTGGATGATGAAGCAATCGAGATGCGCTTTGTTGAAGAGAAGAAGTTGCCCCTTTCAACAGTGATCTTTGATATCAACTTTGCCACTCTGTCCGATATTAGATCGCAGTTCGAGACTCTAAAGAGCAAAAGATCCGATTCATCCATTTCGAGTGATATCAGAACAAACAAAATAATAGTAATTGATATTGATCCGAACATCCGAAAAATGAAGAATCTTCTTGAGGCACTTGATATTCCTGAAAAGCAGGTGATGATCGAGGCGAGGATAGTCGAGGCTTCCTCGAACTTTGTCAAGGATATCGGAGTGAAGTGGAACTTCGGCTTTCAGGACGGGTCTGCTTCTGTGGCAAACATAAACAACATTACCGGATCAATGGGCGGCGTAGTTTCAAGTGTACTGCCGACTGCTACGACAGGTGGCTTGGCAACGGGCATATCATTCGGCAAGCTCTTGAGCAATATTCAGCTGGATATGCGACTTTCAGCCGCTGCAACAGTAGGCCAGGTCAAAATCATCTCAACCCCGAGGGTACTGACAGTAAACAACAAGGCAGCGAAAATATCACAAGGGCAGATGATACCGTACCAGAATACAAGTTCTACTGAAGGGGCAAAGACAGAGTTCATCGAAGCAGCATTGAGTCTTGAAGTGACCCCTCATATTACAGCAGATGGCAATGTAAACATGAAGATCAAGGCAAGCAACAATTCGCCTGGCGCGGGCAATCCGCCTCCTATCAGCAAGAAAGAGGCGACTACCGAACTGGTTGTAAAGAATGGTGAAACCACCGTAATCGGCGGCATATTCGTGGATTCGGAGACAGAGAGTGATACCGGAATTCCATATCTCTCTTCAATACCTCTGATGGGGTGGCTTTTCAAATCCAATTCGCAGAACAAGATCAGAAACGAACTACTCATATTCATAACACCAAAAATTGTGACTAATTGATTTCAATGACAAGAATAAGCAACAATGAAATTTGAAGAGTGAACTAACCGGCTTGACTTCATAAGTTGCTTGAAGACGGGAGTAGTATGAGATTTATGAAAATTATCGCGGCACATATCATCTTGATTTTAACTATATCTGTTGCTGGATGCGGCAGCGGCGGTGGCGGCGTCGGAGGAGGAGTCTCGTCAAATTTGACTGCCGTGATACCGACTTACAGCGTCACCGGGACCATTACGGACAGAGACACTTCCCTTCCGGTTTCCGGAGCAACTGTAACCATTGATACGAGCAGTGCCTCTACTATTACCACTACAAATGCAAGCGGTGTATTTACAATTGCTGGGCTGGCAAAAGGTACCTACCTGGTTACACCTTCTATGCCCGGTAGAATATTTCAATCGCCTTCAAAAACTGTTACGGTCGACGCTGCGGACGTTTCAGGTGTTGACTTTGCAAGTAGCAATCATGGCGGGCAAGTGCTTGGTCTGGTTGCAGATACAGGCGGACAACCTCTGTCTCCTGTGACAATAAATGTATACAGCGGTACAACCCTTGTCAGCACGGTTTCCAATGATGTTTTTGGTTCTTATTCGCTCTTGCTCCCTGCTGGTACCTACAGGCTAGAGTTTTCAAAGAATAATTTCAAGACGGTAGCCTATAACAACCTTGTTGTTGAGGATAATAAGTCCAGTTTCTTAGAAATGATTTTCATGATTCACAACTCATTCAACGTGGGTCCAAACTCCGAGGTATTGCTCGGAGATGTATCTGGCAGAATCAGTAATGCTATTAACGGTTTTGGTGTAAGTGGTCTGACAGTTCATCTAAGGGAAGGTCTGAACAATACAATCGGGCCTGTCATCGCAACAACCACTACTTTCAATGACGGCTTTTTATCTGATCCCAAGTCAGATGGCTTCTACACTTTTGTCGACCCTGTAACCGGCAGACTCACTCTCCCCGGGGGCAACTACACGGCCGAGGTTTCGGGTGCCGGGTTTACTTCGGTCTTCTTCAGCGTCAAGTGTCTTGGCGGTCGTGGAACTGACAATCAGAACATGACAGTAGCTCCGGATGCGGCAGTGGGTCTTGTTAGAATTGTTCTGACATGGGGCACCAAGCGCGACCTGGACAGTCAGTTGACTGGTCCGACAGATGCTCCGCCGACGAGGTTTCATGTCTATTATATAAATAAGACTTACTCTGATACCGTTACAACTGCCAGTCTCGATGTTGACAATACTGTTGCTTTTGGACCGGAAACGGTAACGATACCGGTACATGCTGCGGGCGTATATCGTTACTCTGTTCATGACTTTTCCGGAAAGGCGCAGACCAGCAGCTTTGCTCTCTCTCTTTCTGGTGCACAAGTCAGGGTTTACAATGGCAGCACTCTGGTAAATACATTCAATGTCCCGCCAGGCAGGGGAGGTACGCTCTGGACCGTCTTCGAGATGGACGGGGACAGCCTGGCGATAACACCGGTAAACAGGATGACGTACAAAGCTGATGAGACAACTATTCCATAGTTGCTGTTGTACATAACAGATTTTCAAATAGACTTGGAGGCAAAATGAGAAGTGGTTCTAGACTATTATGGCTGTTAATAGCCGCCTTTTTGTTTATAATTTCCGGCTGTGGTAGCAGTGGTGAAAGCAATAATTCCGGCAGTCTTACCATTACTGTCGATCCACAAATGTCCCTGAAAGGGAGTGTTACTGCTAAAGCTACATATGCAAATCCATTAAGAAGTGGTCTGCAAGGTCTTGAGATCACCTTTTCAACAAACAAACCGGCAATCTTTGGAACAAGAGTCGTTAAAACAGATACTTCCGGTACGGCTACGTGCATATTGACCAAAAACCCCACGATAAGTCCGGTAAGTGAGGCACCTACTGCACCGACAGTAGTTACTCTCACTGCCCAGGTCGGCGATCTTGTCCAGACGAAGACATTTCTAGTCAGTCCAGCTGCCATGACGTTCACTGCTCCTGCAACTGGTTCGTTTGCCGGCGGCGGTGTAGTTGGTGCCACCCTTAGAATCGTCCCTTCAGGTATGATTGCTAAAGTGGTTGACGGCGACAATACCCCGCTTCACAATATTCCGGTTACCATCAGCGTAGATTCCATTGTCAATGGTTCTCCAGGGGATGTGCTTTTCTGGAATGATTTTCCCGGCGGCACCTTGAGCGCACCTCCTAACACATTTACCAAAAATACCGATGCGAACGGGCAAGTGCCGATGCAGGTGACGATAGACGTTGTAGTTCCATCGGTTTCTCACGTCGTTTCAGTTACCTGGAAGGCCTCATTTACTGACCCTGATAGTGGTGCAACTATTACTCAGTTTGCATCTTCAGGGTTCACGGTAACTCCATAACGGGGGGAGTTCTTGTCCGAAATACCAAATTTAAATCGAATGCCAGGGTTATCCCTGGCATTTTTGTAACAGGAGCGGTCCGTGGCAGCTGTGTTACAACTGGTGATGGTATGTGTTTTCATTTCATCTGCTGCGTTTGCGGATATCTACAAGTACACCGATGATTCCGGATCGATCACCATTACAAACAGCCTGCAAAGTGTACCCAAAAAGTTTAGATCCTCCATGACCATGGTCAAGGAGGATGTTCCAGTTCAGAAAAAACTGCTGCCCGAGGTCGAGAGGAGAACAACAGACCCCGCTTCTGCTGTTCAGGCAGTAATGCCACAAATTAAAGAGCAGAATAATGCTCTGCCTTTATCATCAGGCGATAGAAAGAAATATATCAATACCGCAGTTGTTATTGCCGGTCTTGTCGCTCTATATTTTCTTCTTGGGCGAGTTTCTCACATTATCGGTTTTCGTAGGGCGTGGACTGCCCTGTTTCTCCTGCTAGTCCTAACCGGCGGAGTTTATCTGTACGGCATGTATATTCAGGAACTGAGAGTTGTTTTCGGAACCCTGCGCAGAGATGCCCTCAATATCAAAAAGAATGTGGAGACCAGGGACCAGAAAACCGATCAGTTGCTGAAGCAGATTGAAGTGAAAGAGCAAGCAGGAAACGGGAACTGAAACAGGGATCAAGGTTAGTTTAACTTCAGCTGTATTTGTTATCGAAAGGAAAGAGATGTTAAGGTATCTCACAGCAGGCGAATCGCATGGACCAAGACTGACAGCGATCATAGAGGGGCTTCCGGCCGGGATTGAACTGACGGCTGAAAGAATAAATGTCGATCTTGCCAGGCGGCAGCAGGGGTATGGCCGCGGCGGCAGGATGAAGATTGAGACCGACAGGGTCGAAATCCTTTCCGGGGTGAGGTGGGGTGAAACGCTTGGTTCACCGGTAACCCTCTCAATTGTCAATCGTGACTGGGAGAACTGGTGCGAGAAGATGTCGCCGGAGTCCGCTTTCGTTGACGACAGCATCAGGGTGACCTGTCCTCGCCCCGGCCATGCCGATTTGACCGGAGCTATAAAGTATAATGTTCGTGATGCACGAAACATTCTTGAACGTTCGAGTGCGCGGGAAACTGCTGCAAGGGTTGCTGTCGGAGCTGTAGCAAAGGAGTTTCTGCGACCCTTCGGAATATCGATAACTGCATTTGTCTCCGAACTTGGCGGCATTAAGGCAAAAAGACCTGATGTGCCTGTGAGTGAACTTGTTAGCAGAGCCGCCCTTTCGGAGCTTTTTACCTACGATAAACAGGCAGAAGCAGCCATGAAGCTTCATATCGATACAATGAAAGCTTCCGGGGACTCGGTCGGCGGGGTCGTCGAGGTGGTCGTATCTGGCGCCCCACCCGGGCTTGGTAGTCATGTGCAGTGGGATCGAAAACTAGATGCCCGGCTTGCCATGGCCCTCATGAGCATTCAAGCGATAAAAGGGGTCGAAGTCGGAATCGGCTTTGCTGCAGCGGCATCACCCGGATCAAGGGTTCAGGACGAGATAAGTTATGATCCAGCAGCTAAGAAATTCATGAGAAGGACCAACCGTGCAGGAGGGATAGAGGGGGGGATGAGCAACGGCGAAGAAATCATCCTTCGTGCCGCAATGAAGCCCATTCCGACTCTGTACAGCCCCTTGAAAACGGTTGATATGGATACCAAGGCGCAAGTCGAAGCGTCGGTCGAACGCTCTGATGTCTGTGCAGTCCCTGCTGCATCAGTGGTTGCGGAAGCTGTTGTTGCGTTCGAGATCGCGTCTGCATTCATGGAGAAGTTTGGTGGGGATTCAGTGACTGAAACGAAGAGAAATTTCGACGGCTATCTCCAGTACGTAAGGGGATTTTAGTGAAAGATCTCAGGGTCGGACTTGATGAAAGGTCTTACAGTATTCATATAGCAGAGGGGATTCTCTCGGGAATTGGTGCTCTCTGCAGAGCTCTGCCGCTAAAAGGGAAGTGTGCTGTTATCACAAATCCTACCGTGGCAGCGCTTTATCTTTCCCAGGTGAGGAGTTCGCTAGAAAAGGAAGGGTATCAGGCCATTGTTTTGGAAATTCCTGATGGCGAGGAGTACAAGAACTCCTCGACGCTGGATATGATATATGACGGACTTATCTCGGCTGGCCTCGACAGGGGGGCATTCATTGTAGCACTGGGCGGAGGAGTTGTCGGAGATATGGCAGGATTTGCCGCTGCGACGTTTCTTCGCGGTGTCCCGTTCGTTCAGGTGCCGACCACCCTGCTGGCTCAGGTTGACAGCAGCGTGGGCGGGAAAACGGGTATCAACCACCGGCTTGGTAAAAACCTTATCGGTGCATTCTATCAGCCGTCTCTGGTCGTTATCGATCTTGACACGCTCGATTCCCTTCCCGAGAGGGAGTATCTGTGTGGAATTGCTGAAACCCTCAAGTACGGCTTCGTACTGGAGAGAAGTCTGTTTGAGTACATTCTTGGATCTGTCGAGGAGTTAAAACGTCGGCAGAAGAAGGTCCTGCTTCATGTGGTATCCGAGGCATGCAGGATCAAGGCCGCCGTTGTGGAGAAGGACGAGCGTGAAAGTGGCTTGCGGGCAGTACTTAACTACGGCCATACAATAGGTCACGCGGTCGAGACCCTTTCAGGTTATGGATCTGTCAAGCATGGTGAGGCTGTCGCTATCGGAATGGCGCAGGCTGCCAGATTGTCGGCTATGCGTGGATACTCTACGTCAGAGGAACGTGACGCAATAACAGGTCTTATCGCCCGCTTTGGTTTATCACTTGAGCTCCCAGATTTTCCTTTGAAGGATTATCAGAAAATTATTGCTCATGATAAGAAAAAGCGTGACGATGGAGTGAATTTCATCTTTAATCGCGGTATTGGCGATTTCGTCATCGAAAAGGTGACGGATCTTGGTTCGCTGTTTAGTGACTGCCAGCAGGCAGCATGACAGGAGATTGAAATGATGAAGGATAAAGCTTCGTTATGGGCTGGAGTCAGACGGTTCGAGGATATACTGAGGAAGGATCCCGGTGCCTACAGCTTTGCTCCTCTTTCCGACATTTACCGGGAACTCGGACTTCTTGAGGACGCTCTAAAAGTCGCAAGAAAAGGGTGTGACCTTCATCCTTCCTTTGCTGCCGGGCAGATGGCTCTTGCTCGGGCCGCTTTTGAAAGCGCTCTCAAGGATGATGCAAAAAGGGCGCTCGAAGCAGTCATTCGGATAACTCCTGAAAATATTGAGGCGCAGAGACTTCTGGCTGACATCTACTTTGCAGATGGCGATGAGTCAGCCGCCCTGCGCTGCCTTGAAATAGCAAGTTCTCTGGATACTCTTCAAATATTGCCGGTTCCGGCAGATGAAGTTGAAGATGAAGAGATTCTCGATGCGGACATTCTTGAACTTACAGACGACCAGATTGAGGTGGAGAGTAGTGATGAGCCGATAATCAGTCCATTCTCAGCTGACCCTGAAAGACCTTCACTTGGTGACGCCGTGAGGGCTGAGCCGTATCTGATGGAGACCCCGCCTCCTCTCTACGATGATGGTCAGCCTGCTGCCGGTTCTTCTTCATCCGTAGCGTCTGCAACGATCGCTGAACTCTATGTCAGTCAGGGTTTTCCTGAAAAGGGGGTTGAAGTCTACCGGGAGCTTCTTCAGGTCGACCCGGATAATCAGGTGATTATCGCGCGGATTGAAGAGCTGTTACGTCCAGTTTCTGGAAAGATGGATGTTGAAGAACATCTGAATGCTTCTGTAGCTACTGCAGACGAAGAACCTGCGCGTTTACAAAGTATTATGGATGCTCTGAATGGCTGGCTGGCGAATATAAGGGGGGTCAGGGAATGCCGTACAAAGAGTCTTTAATTTCAATCACAGAGAGTGTCAGTGGGGGACTGGCCGCCATCATCATGGGCTATGACGGTATCCCGATCGATGAATATATGACCGAAAACAGTTCGATTGACCTGCAGCTTCTGGCTGTCGAATATGCCAGCCTTCTCAGGGATATAAAGCGGACTGTGGATCTTCTGGAAAACGGTGATATGCAGGAGGTCTCGATATCCACAGACAGGGTCAGGGTTCTCGTAAGGGTGATAAACGAAGAGTTTTTTCTTGCTCTGGTAATTACCGCGGACGGTAACTACGGCAAAGGAAGGTATCTCCTTTCGCGTGAGGCAGTCAAACTTAGTGACGAGCTTAAATAGACAATGCAGCAAGCCGGATATAGGGAATGGAAATGAAGATACTTGTAATCAACGGGCCTAACCTTAATCTGTTGGGCCGGCGCGAACCCGGAATCTATGGTTCACAGACCCTTGAATCGATAAATTCGGCTCTTTCAGAGTCCGCTTCTGAGTTCGGGGTTTCCCTTTCATTTTTCCAGTCGAATTCCGAAGGCGAGATCGTGGACGAAATCCAGAGGGCTGCCGGAAAATTTGTCGGGATAATAATCAATCCTGCTGCATATACTCATACCAGCGTAGCGATACGTGACGCAATCTCTGCAGTGGCTATCCCGACGGTTGAGGTACATCTGTCAAACGTGTACAGCAGAGAGGAATTCAGACACAAGAGCCTGATTGCGCCGGTTGTTCTGGGGCAGATAGCCGGGTTTGGCCCCGCTGGGTACAAGCTTGCACTCATGGGGTTGGTAGGTTTCTTGAAGAAAAGTTGAGTAGTTGGCTGGGTTGGGGTTGGAAAAGCCGGTTTTGCATTTTTGCAAAGCCGGCTTTTTTGTTTGCATAAACGCAAAGAGTTGTAAGCAGATATTTTCCGGAAAGCGGTTGAGCTGCAAAGACGCAATAATGTCAAGTAACTCAAATGGTTATGAGGCTGGACTCTTTTGTTTATGTTTCTGTTATTTGTAATGATTGAATTTCTTTGAGCCCTTTGCGTCTTTGCGGCAAATGTCCGTCGATTTTCCAGATCAGGATTTGCACATTTGCAAAGAAATCAGGGGTAATAATTTATGAAAAACATTTTCAGCCTAATGTAATAGGCCGTAATAACAGCACTTTTATAAATATTAACCGCTTTTATTTTCTTTGGTACAGCGGTTGCTCTATAGGTAAGTGGTTAATGGTTACTCCTGATGCACCTGCTTCAAAATGGGGGGTGATGACGATCACCCCCAGAAGCGGTGCTCAAAAGAAATCCAGAGGATCAGAGATGCCTGAAAAAATCTGCCCTTATTTCGGGAAAAATGAAGACTTCTGCGACGTTGGGTGCGGCTACATTTCGACCCATGATGTCAATATGATCATACGTTTTTGCAGCAGTCAGTTTTCAGGCTGCAGAAAATATCAGGAGCTGGTGGATCGATTGCCGACCGGCATGATTCCGTGTACAGGGCTCAACTAGTAAAAGGGGATTTCTCATGCTTTACAATATGACGCTGCATTTTGGTCAGTTTCCGGTTTTGGCGGCGGCCCTGCCGCTGCTCTGCCTGCTAATAATCCAACTGTTAAAGGAGAAGAGAGATGAGCGAAAGAGAGCTTGAACTTCTGTCACGAATCGAAGAGCTGGAGCGGCATACATGGCGTAACAGTGCCATTCTCCGCGCAGTTGCAATGGTTTCGTTTACTGCAATGATAGGTATCGTCGTTGCTTCCGGGGTTGTCGGTGGCGGTCGAGGCAGCCACTGGTCCGGTCCTGCCTGGAACACGATGTGGCTTTACGGGCTGTTCGCAGCAAATGCGGTATCCATGTTCTGGACCACGCACAAGGAATAAATGCCAGTTTTGAGTTTCAATTATGAGCTTTAAAATCATAACTCAACACTCACAACTCAAAACTGTTTTTGCGGAGGATATGTATAATGAACCCGATGAGTCTAAAGAATTCGATTCTCCTGTTAGTTGTTGTCGCACTCTGCACGACTTTCTCCATGCGGATGTTCCAAGGGCTGGACGAGATGATGGGCGACCAGTACTGGGTTGTCGATACTACCCAGGGTGATCACGGCTGGTACATGATGGGAATTCTTCCGTATCTAAAGAAAATGCCCAAGGATCAGGTGCTTGCGGTGAACACGGATGCCGATCCGGCAAACAACCTGGTTATCTATGCGCAGAGCGGCGACTTTGCAGGCAACTCTGTTTACGGGATCTGCTACGGGATACCGTTCATCATGTACCTGATCTGGTTTGCGTTCATCCTCGGGTTTCCCGACAAGGTCGATCCTTATCTGCTCCCCAAACGCATATTCACCATAACAGTTATAATGACCTGTTCCATTGTTGCTAATCTCTTCCTGATGCGTATCGCGGCCGATTTTGCACGTGAGCCGATGGCAAGGGTGGCAAATATCGCGGGCAATCACGCTTCCCTTTTGTTCCATAATGGCGGGATCTGGTTTGCCATACTTTTTTCCGCACTCGGGACCCACAGCCACTCGATAAAAGAGATCAAGCCACCGGACAGCCGTAACTGGGTATCTCAGGCAGACGAGAAGTTCTCCTGGATGTTCACGCTTCTTGGAGCTGTAACGATATTGGAAGTTGTCCTGGTAAAGAACAAATTAGCGCTTCCTGACGCTGCTGTTGACTACTCAGTCTGGATCATCTGGGTTGTTATCTTCATGAGGATGTTCGGCTTCTCTCCCAAGTACTGGATTAAGCGCGGCAGGGGGCTTGCGCTCATGTTCGGCGGTACGGCTGTCACACTGGTTGTCTTTTACATGCTGGAGCGGGCAACAGGCACGCTCGGAGCAGGGTTTGCCTCACCGATTCTTGCAAAAGCCCTGGGTGCGGAAAATCAGAATATCGGCCTTTCCCTGATGGTATCGATTTATCTCATATTCTGGATGGAGTTTGCCGCTGCCATCAGAATAAACGGACCATCCAGAAAGGCTGTTGAAAAGAACTAGTGCCCTGCGGCACAGAAGTTTAAAAGGCGACTTCCGGGTCGCCTTTTTTTGTTTTTGCAGCTAGAGTCAATGCTGATATAAGAGTACTGACGTTAGCCCGTAATTCATGAAAGGTATGTAAATGGCATTTTCAATACTCATAAGCGCATCCGAAGCGGTCCCTTTTGCAAAAAGCGGCGGTCTTGCCGATGTTGTCGGTTCACTTCCCCGATATCTGAGAAAACTCGGTCATGACGTAAGGGTCGTAATCCCCCGCTACTATTCCATTGACAGGGAACGGTTCGCTCTTTCCCTTCTGCCCGGTGTTCTCGTCGTGCCGATGGGTGGCGTTGGTAACGAGTACTGTGCCGTCTATGAAGGATGCATCCCTGAGAGCGATATCCCGGTTTACTTTCTCGAACATGAAGGATACTACGGGCGGAAGGGGCTATACGATGTCGATAATGTAGAATTTATTGACAATGACAGGCGGTTCATCTTTCTCTCCAAAGGGAGTCTTGAGCTCTGCAAAATGATTGATTTCCGGCCTGACGTGATTCATTCCAATGATTGGCATACGGCAGCGATACCTTTGCTGCTGAATACCACCTATAAAGATGATGCTTACGTTGGCGGCGCAGCTTCTCTCCTTACGATCCATAACATGCAATACCAGGGAAGTTTTCCACCTTCTTCAATGGAGATTCTCGGGGTCGGGTGGGAGCACTTCACCTTTCTGGGGCTGGAGAAAGATGATCGGGTAAACCTGCTGAAAGGTGGAATCTATAATGCGAACATAATTACGACTGTCTCTGAGGGCTATGCCGCCGAGATCCAGACACCTGCTTTCAGCTGGGGGCTTGAGGGTGTGCTGAAGGAGAGAGCTCCGGATCTTTTCGGTATTCTGAACGGTGTTGACTATTCAGAATGGGCCCCTGAAAATGACATCTTTATCGCTGCAAACTACTCTGCTGAAGATCCTGGTGGCAAGCGCCTCTGCAAAGCAGAGATACAGAGGCTTGTCGGTCTCCCTGAACTGGCCGAAGTCCCACTTATAGGTATTGTCAGCAGGATGGTCAAACAGAAGGGTATCGACTGCCTGGCCGCTGCTCTGCCACGCCTGCTGAGCCTTGACCTCCAGATAATGATGCTCGGCGAAGGGGAGCCGTGGGCGCACTTCTACTTTGGAGGGGAGGCAGCAAAGCATCCTGACAGGCTTGCAGTCGTCATCGGTTATGACAATATTCTTGCCCACAAGATAGAGGCCGGTGCTGATTTCTTTTTGATGCCGTCGGCTTTCGAGCCGTGCGGGCTGAATCAGATGTACAGCATGCGGTACGGTACCCTGCCGATAGTAAGGGCTACCGGGGGACTTGATGACAGTGTGGATAATTTCAACGAAAAGGAAGTCACAGGAACCGGGTTCAAATTCAATGACCTGAATCCCGGGGCGCTTTTTGATACGGTTGGGTGGGCAGTCCACACATGGTACAACAGCAGGGAAGCCATAACCCGGCTCATCCGGAATGCCATGGAGAAAAGGTTTACCTGGGAGGATGCATCGCTGAAGTATGAAAGGTTATACCGGCTTGCTGTCAGTCGGCTTCGACAATAACGAACTGGTTCATCTCTTTTTTCAGAAGATCGCTTTGGGTCGACAGTCTCTTGACAGACTCATCGGTCACTCTGTTGGCCTCAAGTGCATTGTCAGTGGACTTTTGTATCTCGTTTGCAGAGATCATGATCAAGGAACTGCTTTTTGACTGTTCATCGCTTGCCAGCTTTATCTTCCTTATCATTACCGAGATACTCTCAGTCGATTTCCCGATGAATGATCCGACAGTACTCTGCTCACGAGTAGAGTTGCGAACCTGGGAGTTAAGACTCTTCATCTTTTCTGTTGCCGCGATAATCATGTCTGCACCGCGCCCCTGCTGACCCGTTGCGGTTGCAATCTGGGTGACCATCTCCGAAACACGCTCTATGGCTTTTTTGATCTGCTGGCTTTCTTTAGCCTGAGATTCGGTAGTCTTGGCAATCTCCACTATCTGCGTACTGGACAGTTCCACTCCGGCAAGGATTTTTGCCAGAGCCTCGCCTGACTGGCAGGAGAGCTGCTCGCCGTCGGCAATGCTCTGCTCGGCAAGGGAGATGGAGTCAACGGCGCGATGGACCTCCTGCTGCACAGCTGCTATGACCTTTGCGATCTCTTTTGTCGAGCTGCTGGTCCGCTCTGCGAGCTCTTTTATCTCTTCGGCAACAACAGCAAAACCCTTGCCATGTTCACCTGCCTGAGCGGCAATGATTGCCGCGTTCAGGGCGAGCAGGTTCGTCTGTTCAGCAACTTCATCAATGACCGAGAGTATTGATCCGATATCGCTCGCTTTTTCGGAAAGTGTCGAGATTGCTTCGGATGTGATCACCGAAGATCTCTTGATCTCCGACATGCCGGCAATTGTTGCATCGACCGATGCTCTCCCGATTTCTGCATCTTTAAGCAGTTCACTGGATATCTTGGCACTGTCAGTAGCGTTTCTTTCAATCTGCCGTATTGAAGAGTCCATTGAAACAACAGAGTCGGCTGTAGTGACAGATGCGTCAACGAGGTTGGCAACGCTTCCGTCGATCGCCCTGATTGAGGCAGCCATTTCTGTAATGGAAGAGCTGACATCCTCTATTGCCTGGGAGAGCGTCTCGACATTCATGGCAACTTCTTCGATGCTGGCAATCAGCTGCATAGTCGAAGAAGAACTTTCCGATGTAGAGAGAAAAAGGCTGTCGATAGCATGTGAAATCCCGTTTATCGAGGAGTTCATCTCCGTGATGGCTGACGATGTCTGAAGCACGCTACCTGACTGAAGTTCAGCTGATGCCACGCTTTTCTGGGAGACATCCCTGAGACTGGATGTGATATTACCCAACTCCCTGATAGAGAGCTTTACCTTGCTGACCATCTCGGAAAGTTTGGCTGTCATCAGGTTGAAATCGTTGACCAGGGTTCCTATTTCATCAGCAGACCTGTCTTCGAGCGTTACCGTAAGGTCACCCTTGGAGCCTTCTGCCAGGGCATCCGCAATCTTCCGTACTCTCTTCACGATGCTTCTTGATACCACCGTGCCGAAGATTATTGCCGAGAGGATTGCACAGATGATTACGATAACCAGTCCAAACTGGGCATTGTGTTGAATGGATGAAGCATCCTTGTTTGCCTGCTTCATTATTCCGTTGACCGTCACCAGCAGATCATCCACCGATGCAGTTACCAGATCGGTCTTTTCAGGCAGTTCCGTCCTGATTATCGTCAGGATTTCACTCTCTGCAGCGCCGTTTTTTCCGCTGCCGAGTTTGGACTCCTTAAGTTTGAGGAGCTTGTCCGCGGTCTCGTTGAATTCCGTGAACGTCTTGGAAACGGCATTGGCACGCTCTTCAAGGGGGCTCCCTTTCACTGCAGCAGGCAGGCCGAGCTTCTGGTTGCCTTTCAGTATTATATCGATATAACCGTTGAATCTGTCCCGTTTAGATTCATAATCGGCTTTAATCACTTCGAACTCTTCGGCTTTTTGAATGGTTGTCGTTTCCACGAGGTGAAGTCTGCACTCCTGAAGAGTTGTCTTCATCAGGACGACTTGGTTCGACTGTGTGGAGCCGATCATGATGACATCCTGAATCGTATGCCCGACCCGGTTGAGGCTGAATATGCCGGTAAAGCCGGTGATGCCGACGATCGAAGCCATTATAAGAAAAAGGCCAACAAGTTTCTGTCCCAGTTTCAAGTTGTTCATGACAACCTCAGGATAACGAATTAAAAATCTGTTACTTTATAGCAGATATATTAGCCGTGCTCAACTTTAATCAATGTATCTCTTGAGTATCCCGCTGTAGCCGTCGATCCGCCTGTCACGCAGAAACGGCCAGATACGGCGGATCTTTTCACTTCTTTTCATGTCTATGCTGACTACAGAAATCTCTTCATCGGTCCGGGATGACTGATTCAGCAGCTCTCCCTGACATCCTGCCACAAAGCTGTTTCCCCAGAAAACAATCCCTTTTCCTGCGCCTGAAGGGTCATTTTCGAAGCCTACCCGGTTTACCGCTACTACCGGAATTCCGTTTGCCACGGCATGCCCTCTTTGTATCGTCATCCAGGCATCCAGTTGCCGTTCCTTTTCATCTTCCGGGTCAGATGGGTCCCATCCGATAGCAGTCGGATAGATAAGCAGTTCAGCCCCTGCCAGGGCCATAAGCCTTGCTGCTTCAGGATACCACTGGTCCCAGCAGACAAGCACACCGAGAGTTCCTGCCGAGGTCTTGACAGGGGTGAAGCCGAGATCTCCGGGGGTAAAATAGAATTTTTCGTAAAAACCCGGATCATCCGGGATGTGCATTTTACGATATTTCCCGGCGATGGATCCGTCACGTTCAAGCACGACAGTCGTGTTGTGATATAAACCCGGCGCACGGAACTCAAAGATTGAGGTGACAATCACGATGCCCAGCTCCCGCGCAACTGCCCCGAGTTTTTCCGTAGTTGGTCCTGGTACAGGCTCGGCAAGGTCAAAGTTCGCAGTCTCTTCGTTTTGGCAGAAATAGAGCGAAGTATGCAGCTCCTGGAGGATGGCAAGCTCTGCTCCCCTGTCTGCGGCCTTTCGAATCATGGAGATGGTTTTTGAAATGTTTGCGGTACGGTTTTCGGAACAGCTCTGCTGAATCAGTGCAACAGTCAGATTGCTCATGCGAGGGTTCCTTTCGGCAACTGCATGGTAATGCAGTGGAGTGAGCCGTGTTGAAGCAGGATGCTGCTGCAGTCGATTCCGATGATCTCCCTGCCGGGAAAAGCCTCTCCTACAGCCGCGAGAGCCGCATCATCGTGGCTGCAGTTGTAGGTCGGCACCAGTACGGCTCCGTTGATTATGAGGAAGTTGGCATAGGTCGCAGGAATCCTCTCTCCGTTCATGTCCCGGCACTCTGCCGGTAAAGGGAGCGGAGTCAGCCTGTAAGGCGACCCTGAGCGGGTATGAAAGTTTTCCAGTTCGGCTTTCATTGCAGACAGCTGTTGAAAATGCTCATCGGACGGGTCATTGCAGGAGACGTAGAGAATTGTATCATTCGGACAGAGTCTGGCGAGAGTGTCGATATGGGAGTCCGTGTCGTCTCCTGCGAGATAGCCGTGATCAAGCCAGAGGAAATGATCTGTGCCGAGCTGAGATGAAAGTGCTGTTTCAATAGCCTCTTTTGACAGATGCGGATTCCGGTTCCGGTTCAAAAGGCACTCGGAAGTCGTGAGCAGTGTACCGTTTCCGTCACTCTCGATGCTTCCTCCTTCAAGGATGAGCGGCATTCTCCGCATACTGCCGCTGAAGAGCCCTTTTCCCGCCAGTGAACTGTTGATCTGATTATCCAGGTCAGCCGCAAATTTGAGCCCCCACCCGTTGAACCCATAGTCAAGCAGCAGCGCAGATCCTTCCTCGTAAACGGTTATCGGGCCGAAATCTCTTGCCCAGGTATCGTTTGTGGGTGTTTCGATGAAGGTTACCCTGTCTGATCGTGTGTCCGCTTCCAGTAGCCTCTTGACCGCCGCGCCTGTTTCAGGAACGATCAGCAGCACTTTTTCGTAATGGCTGATGGCCGAGATTATCCTGGCGAATACCGGTTCAACCAGTTCGAGCACAGGCTCCCAGTCGGTATCTTTGTGTGGCCAGGCCAACAGGATCCCATCCTGCTCTTCCCATTCGGCAGGCAGCCTGCGTGATCTCTCCTCAATAAACATCATAGGGTAAGATTATAGGCGTGCGACCACAGACGGTCAATTTTTTCATGTAGTTTACAGATAAAAAATATGCGGTAAGATTTACTTCAGTTAGCAAGAGGCATCTTATGCAATAAACGGAGGTCGATCATGAGTGAATGCGATATGAGGAAAAATGCAATGGTCGGAGGGATAATGCTTGTCGCCGGAGGGCTGCTCGGAGCGGCTGTCGCACTTCTTTATGCGCCGCAGTCAGGCAAGCAGACAAGACGTGATCTGTCCCGCTACAGGAGGAAGTTGGGTAAGCAGGCAGAAGATATTGTCGATGATTTTGCCGGTAATGTCCACGGGATGATGGATTCCATCGGCGAAAAAGCCGAGGATATTCTCGACAAGGGGAAAGATCTTGCTCATGAAGCCAAGGTCGAGCTTGTAAAGATTCTTGACGAGGGTCAGGCCCGGCTTGAGAAGCAGAAGGTGCGGCTGACAAAGATTATCGGATAAGATTATACTTTTCAGGCATACTATGCTACAAAACCCCGTAAAAACAGAGTCAGACCGTATGTAATTACGGCAGGTTTTTCGGGGTTTTGCAGTGTCTGAGAAAAAACATATAGTCCGCGCCGCCGGCGTTCTCGGTTCGGCAACCGTTCTCTCCAGGATCATGGGGATGGTGCGCGATATGGTAGTTTCCCGGCTTTTTGGCGCCGGCTTTGCTACTGATGCCTTTTTTGCAGCATTCCAGATTCCTAACATGCTCCGGCGCTTTTTTGCTGAAGGGGCGCTCACCTCGGCTTTTGTCCCGACCTTTTCCGAATGCTACACCCGAAAGGGGGAGGTGGAGGCACGGGAGCTTGCCAATACCTGCTTTACTCTCCTGACGATCCTTATGGCCGGGATTACCATAGCCGGCATCATCCTGTCGCCACTGATTGTCCGGATCATGTTTCCCGGCTTCTCTGCAGAGCCGAGCAAGCTCGAACTCACGGTCTTTCTTAACCGGCTGATGTTCCCGTACATTTTTTTTGTAAGTCTTCTCGCACTCTGCATGGGGATACTGAACACCCTCCGCCATTTTTTCACCCCTGCAATATCCACGGTATTCCTGAACCTGTCGATGATCTTCTGCGCGCTCCTTCTTCACGGGGCGTTCAAAATCCCGATCGTCTCACTTGCCGCAGGCGTCCTTGCCGGAGGGCTGCTGCAGCTGCTGCTTCAGCTTCCGGTCCTCTGGCGTAAGGGATTTGCCTTCAGGTTTCGGTTTGATTTCGGGAATCCGGAAGTCAGGAGAATAGCCCTGTTGATGGCGCCGTCCATCTTCGGGGTAGGGGTCTATTATCTGAATATTACGGTAGGGAATATCCTGGCGTCATTCCTCCCTCAGGGCAGTGTCTCATATCTCTACTACGCACAGAGGCTTTTCGAGTTCCCCCAGGGGATCTTCACGGTGTCCGTAGCTCAGGCGGTACTTCCCTCCATGAGCAGGCAGGCTGCAGAAGGGGATATCGAGGCTCTCAAGGATTCGCTCCAGTTCGGGCTTCGACTGCTTCTCTTTATAACCATCCCCGCCATGGGGGGGCTTATCATCTGTGCAACGCCCATCTTCAGTCTCCTGTTCATGGGCGGGGAGTTTGATTACGCCAAGGCCGGGCTGTGCGGGATCGCCCTTGTCCAGTATTCACTCGGACTTTCCTGCGTTGCAATGGTAAGGGTACTGGCACCGGCATTTTATGCCATGAAGGATACCAGGACGCCGGTTATCACGGCTCTTGCCGCATTCATTGTCAACCTTGTTTTCAGTCTGGTGCTGATGCGCTATATGCTTCATGCCGGGCTGGCGCTGGCGTCATCTATTTCGGCACTCTGTAACATGCTGCTCCTTATGTATCTGCTTAAGAAAAGGATAGGAGGATTCGGGGGGAGGAGGATTGTTTCGGCAGCCGTTAAGGGTGCTGTGGCTTCCATACCGGCCTGTCTTGTCGCACTTGTCTTACTGCGCGGAGTCGACTGGTCTCAGCCGGGCGCAAAGGTCCTGAAGTCAGCTGTGCTCGGCGGCGCCGTCACTGTCGCAGTTCTCATATATGCCGGGCTTTCTCTGCTCCTGAAGAGCGAGGAGGCTCTCGAACTGAAAGGTCTCATCCAAAGAAAGTTCGCAAGAGGTTGAAATGAAAGAAACAGGCTATTCAGTGTTTACATCTTCGTTTGGTGTCGGAGGGGTGGTCTCGTCAAAATCCGGCCTGGTCGAGATTTTTCTCCCTTTTGCCGGTCTTGGTGAATCAGAACTTAGGGCGGAAATATTGAGCCGATATCCGGCTTCGGGAGAGAACCGGTGGTACTCGGCGAAGGCTGCAGAGGAGCTCCAGGGTTACTTTGCCGGAGAGCTGACAGGGTTTTCCCTGCCGCTCGACCTGGAACACCTGAGCTGTTTCGGGAAGGCGGTCAGCAGCTATGTCGCCGGTATAGGTTTCGGAGAGGTGCGCACCTATGCC
The DNA here is from genome assembly GCA_041500085.1 of Geobacteraceae bacterium. Lineage (GTDB taxonomy): Bacteria > Desulfobacterota > Desulfuromonadia > Geobacterales > DSM-12255 > VEOV01. The sequence continues at coordinate 5,840 of JBGQLM010000015.1, read as the reverse complement.
GAGGTCGCTGCTGCGGCAGGGTCTCCCCGTGCTTCACGCGCGGTGGGTAGTGTCATGGCTGCGAACCGCCTTCCGGTAATCATTCCATGTCATCGCGTCGTCTCTTCTGACGGCTCTATGTGCGGGTACTCTGCTCCGGGAGGAGTGTCAACCAAGAGGTTGCTTCTGGAGATGGAGGGGGTTATGTTTTCTTCATTTGGAAAGGTGAAGAGGGGTGAATGATTTCGAGCTGTTATGAACAGAAAAATATTCTGTTGCAATGATTTGCTGCAAAGGACCTAAAGAGTCCTCTTCTAACCCATTGAATTGACGACCCGTAATCGTAACATGCTGTAATTACATGGAATATGTTTTGCCTAATAAATAGGCAATGAGTAAAAACAACCGTATAAAATATCGGTTTACCGATCTATCCACATGGTTGTCAACAGGTTATCCACAGTTTTTGTTGAGAAGCTTCTACCTAGTTGAAATATCACCATATTTTCAAATAAATCAAATTTGAGTTAATTAAGGAAAGAGAATGGACCTGGAACTTGAACTGCAATTGAAAAGGGTGTTAACCTCAATTGAAAAGCTTTTGCCCAAGCCTGTTCCGCAAGTAGATTGGAAGTGTGTTAAAGCTGCTGTCTGGCGCAGGCATGCGATGAGCGGGCATCTGGAAGGGGTGGCTGGCGGTGCGGTCGTGGAACTGGACGACCTCCTCGGCATCGATCGCCAGAAAGAGGTGGTGGTGGACAACACCCGCCAGTTCCTGGCCGGATATCCGGCAAACAATATCCTTCTGTGGGGGACGCGAGGGACCGGAAAATCCTCTCTGGTGAAAGCTATTCTTAATTCATACTCGATTCAGGGGTTGCGTCTCGTTCAGGTGGACAAGAACGATCTGGTTAATCTTCCCGACATCGTGGACGAGATCAGGGGGGAACCCTACCGGTTCATCATTTTTGCCGACGACGTCTCATTCGAGACCGGAGAGTCGAGCTACAAGATGCTGAAAAGCGCTCTTGACGGCTCGGTATATGCCCCGCCGGACAACGTGCTGATCTACGTCACCTCAAACCGGCGGCATCTCCTTCCGGAGTACGAGAGCGACAATCGGGGCGCGATGATGGTCAATAATGAAATCCATCACGGCGAATCAGTCGAGGAGAAGATATCTCTTTCCAACAGGTTTGCCTTGTGGGTCGGTTTTCATCCTTTCACCCAGGACCAGTATGTTGAGGTTGCGAGGCAGTGGACGGAGAGGCTTGCGTCAAGAAACAGTTTTGTCATTCAGTGGACAAAGGAGCTGGTGAAAGAGGCTATAGACTGGTCACACGTAAAAGGTGACAAGAGCGGCCGGACAGCATGGCAATTTGCCAATCAGTGGGTCGGGAGGGCGATGCTGAAAGGCAGTAAACAGTAGGATCTATATAAGCGGGAACGGTTAACTGGGAACTGTAAAGACTTTCCTGATCCCTGATCCCGCCTTCCGGTTTACAGTTCCCGTTTCTTAGCATCTTCCCATAGTTTCTCCATCTCCTCTGTCGAAGCATCCTTCAGATTCACCCCTCTTGAGTGCAGCGTATCCTCGATATGGCCAAAGCGTGATTCGAAGCGGTTGATGGTCTTCCTGAGGGCCTCTTCCGGGTTCACCGAGAGGAACCTGCCCAGATTCACTATGGCGAAGAGGAGATCGCCGAGCTCGGCCTCCATCCGCTCCTGATCGCGGCTGACCATGGTCTCTTCCAACTCGTGCAGTTCTTCAAGCACTTTCGCATATACCTGGTCGGTATGCTCCCAGTCGAAACCGACCCGGGCCGCCTTTTCCGTGATCTTCTGCGCCTTCATCAGCGAGGGGAGGTGTGGCGGGACTCCGGAAAGGGCTGATTTGCGCTCCTCTCCTTTCTCTTCCTTCTTGATCTTTTCCCAGTTGGCCACCTGTTCATCACTGGTCCTTATCTCCTGGTCGCCGAAGACATGCGGATGGCGGCGGACCAGCTTGTCAGAAAGTGTTTCCAGGATATCGTCAATCGTAAAGGCTCCCCGCTCCTCGGCAATGGCCGCGTGAAAGAGAGGCTGCAGGAGCAGGTCGCCGAGCTCTTCCTTCAGATGCCCATCATCGGCCTTGTCAATCGCCTCAATGACCTCATAGCACTCCTCGATCAGGTATCTTTTCAATGAGTCATGGGTCTGCTCCGCATCCCACGGGCAGCCGCCTGGACCGCGCAAACGGCGCATGATCCCCATGGCGCGGTCGAACTGGTTTTCATCCTTCATTGGTGCTCCTATTTGCTGTTTCGTGAATTGAGTTGTGAGGTCCGGATACCTTAACATGTCGTCGGGAGTTCCTGCAAGATCAAGTCCCCCTTTGACAAAGGGGGATTCAGGGGGATTTGCCTTTGCTTGCCGCTGATTTGAAATGCCTAGCGGTGAGAAACTTGCAATTAACCTTGCCACCGTCTACACTAGCCGCATTTCAAGGCCAGGGGCGATGATGAACGAAAACAGTGTGTTTGAACAACTTGCCCTCTGGAATTACCATGAAACCCTCCCTCAGGCTCCGTTACTCGATAAAGAACGTGGGGCAGTCTATACCCGCCTGGAAACGGTCGATTTCATCCTGGACCTGGCTGGTTATCTTCCCGATTACCCCCTCCATAAATACACCCTTCTTGAACCCTCATTCGGCAACGGCGACTTCCTCGTCCGAGCGGTCGAAAGGCTCTTGACGTCGTACTTCCGCACAAACAGCCACGACACGGCCGTTGACGACCTGCGTAGCGCGATCACAGGCTTCGAAATCGATCCCGATGCAGCTTCCGAAACGGTGGGACGTTTGACGGAGCTGCTGTCACGGTTCGGCTTCGACCTTGAGCAGACCTGTTCTCTTCTCGGCTACTGGCTCAAGAACGATGACTTTCTTCTTGCCGACATCCGGTCCCGTTTCGACTTCGTTGTCGGCAACCCTCCCTACGTCAGGCAGGAACTGATTCCGGACCGGCTGATGGCAGAGTATCGCTCCCGTTATGAGACCATCTACGATCGCGCCGACCTTTACATCCCCTTTATTGAACGGGGCCTGAAGCTTCTGAAAGATGGCGCGATTCTCGGTTTCATCTGCGCCGACCGCTGGATGAAGAACAAGTATGGCGGGCCGCTCAGAGCCCTGGTTTCCAGGGGGTATCACCTTAAATACTACGTTGACATGGTGGATACCCAGGCATTCCTTACCGAGGTGTCCGCCTACCCCGCCATATTTGTCATTGTCCGGGAGCGGGGCGGAAAAACCAGAATTGCTCACCGGCCGAAAGTCGATGCTTCAGTGCTGGACCGGCTTGCCTCGGTACTTGCCGGTGGGGAAGGTTCCACGTCTGTTCCGGTCATTGAGGTGGGGAACGTCATCAGCGGCAGTGAACCGTGGATTCTCGATTCGCTGGATCAGTTGAACATCGTGCGGAAGCTGGAGGCGTCTTTTCCGCTGCTGGAGGAAGCAGGGTGCAAAGTGGGGATCGGTGTCGCCACGGGTGCGGACAAGGCGTACGTCGGGAGGTTCGAGGAGCTGGACGTCGAGCCTGACCGCAAGCTGCCGTTGGTAACGACGAAGGATATCGTGTCCGGCTCGGTAAAATGGCAGGGTCTAGGGGTATTGAATCCTTTCAACGACGACGGCACTGCCGTCAATCTCGATAGCTATCCAAAGCTGAAGAGATATTTTGAGGAAAGGCGGGACGTAATCGCCGCAAGGAACTGCGCCAAGCGGAATCCCCATGCGTGGTACCGGACCATCGACCGGATCTCTCCCCCGCTGCTCAGTGAGAAAAAGCTGCTGATCCCGGACATCAAGGGGGAGGCCAACGTAGTTTACGAGACCGGACAGTATTATCCGCATCACAATCTCTACTACATCACCTCTGCCGAATGGGATCTGAGGGCGCTCCAGGCGGTCCTGCGGTCGGGCATAGCGCGCCTCTTTGTCGGTGTCTACTCGACGCAGATGCGAGGGGGCTACCTGCGCTACCAGGCTCAGTACCTGCGGCGGATCAGGTTGCCGCGCTGGAGCGAGGTGCCGGTGGAACTGCAGGATAAATTGAAAGAGGCGGCCAGGTTGGGGGATACCGAAGAGTGCAACCGGGTCACCTTCGATCTGTACGGTCTGGATGCCAATCAGAGGGCAGCAATAGGAGGTTCGGACAGATGTTTGACAGCAAGCAAAAGCGTTGACGCTGGAAGCTATTCTAACCTGTTCGTGACGAAGGGTGTCTGTAACCTGTGGGAATTCCGGTGAGATAACAGCGCAGTTCACGACTTGTAGCATTCCCTCCTAGTATTAGGATCTACCATGCCTCAAGAAAAAGTAAAGAATGCGGCCATAACACCCGTCGGATTTGATTACCAAATCCTGCACGGCGTAAATTTATTATGCGACTGGTTAGCTGCGCCAAGTCGGTACAAGCGAATCATGTTTGAGTGTACGGAGGATGCCCCGCAGAGTCTCGATGACATCGTTGCGGAGCGGTCGGATGGGCGCTTTGATTATTGGCAAGTGAAGTATACGCCTAATCCAGCAGACAACTTATTCACTTGGGAATGGCTTCTTGAAGTAAGCGGGAAAACAGCTCGTTCTCGTTCAAATCTGAGGAAATGGTTTGATGCGTTAAAGAAAATCGATGAAAAAAAGCTTGGTACTGTCCAACTCGTCACGAACAAAATTCCCGACCGTAATATTGAAACAAGTTTGGCCGGAGGAACCCATCTTAACATATCCAAAGCGACTGAAGATGTGCAACGCCGCATAGAAGCGGTATTGGGCAGCAGAGAGAACGCTGATTGGCTATTTTCACTGTTGAAAGTTGTTCATAGCGACAAGGGATATCTTAACCTTAACAACGCTGTCATTAATGCTTTGCAGCGCTTTACAGACCGTGATGGCATTGACCGGCTTTTGATTCGGGCTCGTCGGTGGACGTTCTTGGAACAGCAGCCTCCGCCCGATGGTTGGATCACACTCGACGTAGTTAGAAGCATCATCTCTCCCCACCGTCCCCGTCCAATACCCGAGGACTTTACCATCCCAGAGGGTTATGAAGTTCCTGACGAGGTTTTTCACACGGATTTTATTGCAGGAATTGAATCCGGTATTCAGCAGATTATTGTGCTTACCGGACCGCCCGGCCGAGGCAAGAGCACGTACCTCAGCTTTGTGTGCGAAACACTTGAGACACACGAAATTCCGTTTATTCGCCACCATTACTTCCTTTCCCTGACAGATAGAACTGACGACAGGCTTTCGCCGTACATTGTCCAAGAATCCCTTCTGGGGCAGATTGCGCGCTTTCATGCTAAGTCTGGGGCTAATACAGCAGGGAAGGCAGATTTCTTTGGGGCCTTGGTCACGTGCGCAGATCACTACAAAACACTGAATAAACCATTTGTGGTGGTGATCGATGGCTTGGATCATGTCTGGCGCGAGTATGCAGCTGACAAGCGGCCACTTGACGAACTTTTCAAACAACTCATTCCCGTTCCCGACAACTTGGTTCTCGTCGTAGGTACGCAGCCGGTGGCAGACACGCAGCTACCCGACCGGTTGTTAACTCATGCGCCCCGAGTGAACTGGAAGTTATTGCCGGCCATGTCGGAAATTTCATTGATGCACTACCTGCAAGCCCAAATTGCAAGTGGGCGATTGTTCATGCGACATGACGGTCATGCTGAAGAAGAGCTGGCTGAAAGCGCTCACCTAATGCACCAAATAACGGGTGGGCACCCTCTTCATGTTATTTATGCGACTGGGCATCTCGTTAATAGCGGGGAGGGGCTCTCAAGGTGGAGCATCGAGCATATCCCAGGAGATT
>JBGQLM010000014.1:0-37784 GCA_041500085.1 Geobacteraceae bacterium | reverse complement strand
CGAATCTCTGAGCGCCGCCAGTTGCGGAAGAATAATCGTACATGCTCCACTGTACGAGACGTGAACTGGAGTAGCGGGAAAGAATACTGGTCTTGGACTTGTTAAGAGTACTGCCGGTAAGCCTCTGCTCAGGCGAGTACTTGTCGGTTGTTGATCCGGCTACAAAAGGTGCAGTAGACGCGTTAACAGCGTTATGGCAGCCGAGGCATACGTCGTTGAGCTTCTTGATCTGGGCTCTCGTTCCGTTAGCAGTGTAGGAACGGTAGGTGGCGGAGGATAAGGCTGTAGGACGAGTGGTGCTGTTCCAGACGACAAGACTTACCCCTTTGCTTGAGGTGCCGCTATGATAAGTTTTGTCGATTGTTCCGGTGCTATCGGCAGCCTCCCAGTGGCATTGGTAGCAGTCGGCAACCGTAACCCCGCCCACCTTATTCTGGACATGATGGGATGTATAGGAGAATTGCTTCACAACAGCAATCCTCGTTGTTGTCCCGGCCGATTTTTCCGAGTTATGACAGGCCGTACAGAGAGGGCTGTCGACCTTGCCGTTAAGATGTTTGGTGATGTCATCAAAACCTGTGCCGGCTGCATTGACGTGCGAATGGCAGCCCTTGCACTGAGTCCCGAGTGTAATACCATTGTGATTTTGGCCAGCCGCTGTATCGCCGGGCGGGTAGCCGTGGCACTTGCCGCAGTCGGCGCTGGTCGCGTTGAGCGCAGGAGTGCGGGTAGCGAAGGAGGGCGCAGTAACAGTGCCGAATATGAAATTATTCTTGTTCGTGGTAAGCCCGGCGCCGTGGCACCAGGTATTGTTGCATTTCCTGGTTGTTGCATTGAAGACAGGCGACAGCCCCCCTTTTACAGCGGTCAGGTTGTGAAATGTTACCGTGGCATGGATGGTGTTGTCGTAATGCCCGGCAGCCATCGGGGTGGCAGGAACGTTGTGGCAATCATTACAGATGAGGTTCGTGCCGATATAGTTCGGGTTATCATAAAGGTGGCTGACGTGAGTCCTGGAGAGATTGCTGTTAATTGCCCCCCCCCAGGTGTAGCTGACCCCGCCCGTATCTACAAATGTACTGGTAGCGGATGTGTCGCTATGGCATTTGGCGCACTGGACGGCGCCGAGACTTGCGCCCCATGTGGGTGTTGCCGAGCCGTGGCAGTTTGTGCTGCATGTGCCGAGATGGGCGATACTGCCGGTGTACACGGCAAAAGAGTTTCTCCAGTACGAACCGAGATAGGGGGTCCCGAATGTGGTCTGCATCTGGATCAGGCCGTTGGCGTGCTTGAAGTCTGAACTGGTTGTTGTGGCTGGCGTCACATGGCAGACCGCACAGTCAATACCATTGGTTATGACATGCTTGTTATGAGATCCCACGAGTGTACCTTCAGGGTTATTGCGACTGTTGCCGTCTGCAACAGGCCTGGCATAGCCGGCTTTATAACCGTGGCAGCCGCTGCAGTCAGCAATATTAGCAATCCCTGCTGCAAACGACTGATCAGGACTCCCACCTCCCAGATGCATGACAAACATAGAGGTCAATGATATGAGGAGAATCAGGATGGCTTTCATATGCCAGCCCATTCCATGCAATTTGTTTTTGAAGACTTTTCCCATTGTATGTATCCCCCCGCGCTTAATACGTCGACCAGAGTGGTGTCGTTAAGTAATGACAGCTTATGTTGGAGCAGGTTTTCCCCTGAGTCTGGGATGAGGTTCCGCTCGTACCATTGTAGAGAGGATTTGAGACGAGCTTGAAGCTGGTGCCGGTTGATCCGCCGATCTTGTACGTGCCGTCGCCAAAGTTTATCATCCGGCCGGTAGTATCGCCGGTACCACCCATGTTATGGTTCTGGGCATTGTTCGTATGGCAGGCGCCGCAGACCTGTGCCGGAACACCTGTGCCGAATGTCTGATTTGTCGGGTCAAGAGTTACCAGGGAAAGCCGTGACTTGATGTAGTCAATGTGCTTGGCATGGGCTCCCAGACCCTGAGCTACCGGTGAATAGCCGCCGAAGTTGGTGGCTTTATTGACGCCCCAAGTTCCGCCAACCGTATCATAATCATGGCAAGTGTTGCAATCGCCGGCCGCATACCTGATGCCGTCCATGTGGCGCTGTCCGACCGGGCCTGAAGCATCGCCGTTGTGGCCGTGACAGCCGGAGCAGTCATGTGAATTATCGGTAGTCATGCCTGCACCATGCACGCTCTGGAGAGTGAACCCTGCGTCACCCGGCACCTTGTGGCATCTGTTACAGTTGGTCTGGGACTTGCGAGTTGTGTCATTCAGATAGGTTGCGCTGGTCCAGCTCGGGAAGACCGCTGCGCCTGCATTTGCGGCAGCAAGTGTTCCTCCGGTTCCAGCCGGATTATGGCAGTAGGTGTTGGAGCATGTCAGGTTACCGGTGTTGAATGACGCTGACCGCGCTCCCCGGTTAGTGGCCAGAGCCTGGAATGCCGGAATGGAGCTGCCGGCAGTCAGACCATGAGTATAGTCGGATGGAAGAGGCCCGTGGCAGCTCTGGCAGCGGAAATCGACCGAGCTGTAGTTGCTGAAACCGTTCAGGAACTTCAAGTGGGTCTGGTGTGCGCCGACCTTCGGATCATTGCTGACTTGGCCGTTGCCGGTTATTGTGCCAATTTTGCCTGTTGTAGATACCGGCGGAGCAACAACATACCTGTTGGCTGCTGTAATCGTTGCGACGTTTGAGTCGCCATGGCAGGAGTTGCAGAGCATATTCTTAGAAGAGAACCCGGCGTTATGCTTATGGCACTTGGTGCAGTCCTTGCCGTCTGTGTTGAAATGGCTGCCGAGAGTTGCCGTGGTTGAAAACGGATGCGCTTTCACACCATTTGTTCCGGCTGCATCATAGGTGTGACACCCTTCGCATATCCTGGTTGAGGTCGGATTGGTCCGCGGCGTTGTGCCGTTATCCCAGCCCATGATAGGCTGAACGGATGTAGCCCCGATATAACGGCGATAGGCTACCGGTACACCTTCACCGGGGAAGTGTTGATGGGTTGAGGTGTAAGGGGTAAAGATCTTCTCGTTTACCCGCTTGATATTTGAAGTGTCGCCGCCGCCTCCCACATGGCAGGTATTACAGTCGATCTCGCCGTACCTTCCGTTCGGAATACCCCAGCCGCCGCTTACACTCCATTTGGTGGAGCTGGTGTTGTCTGAGTTATGGAGCATGGGATTGTTTACTTTCGAGGTGACTGTTACGTTGCCGGGGGATGTATGCCCGCTCGCAGCAAGACTGATGATTGAGCCGTTGACGGCATCTTTTACTGCCGTCGATTTTGCAGTTACGGTGAATGTCGCAGAACCGAGTTCGCCTGAGTTTAGAGTCAGTGAAGGCACACTGAATTGCGAGGCATTGTAATCAGTACTGTTGCTTTCAGATACCTTGCTCAGATTGAAGATGACCGGAGAGCAGCCTGCACCGGTATCGGTGTTCTTCACCGTGATGGTGTAAACCATCTTGCCACCCCTGTTAAGGTAGCCGGAATCAGGGCCGACGATCAGCAGCGGTGTTTTGGCCTGGCAGGTAACCACATTGAGTGTGGTCTGAACAAAACCAGTTACAGATAAAACATGATATGGATCGGCTGCCGAGGTCACAATGGTTCTTTCTACACCGCTGTCCTCGCCAGGAGTTGCCTTTGCAGTAACGGGTGTAGTTTGCTCTGCTCCGGGTAAAAGCGTAATGGTTTTGGTTGTCAAGCCATTGTCGAACGTGGAGTCGTTAAACACACTATAGAGGTCTGTGTCAGTTATTGACAGATTGAATGCCGTACTGCCGCAATCACCGGAATCGTTGTTGATAAGCCTCATGTTGTAGGTCGACGTACCGCTGTCAGTGGAGACCGTAGTGGCAATCCCCCCACCGGAAGTAAGCAATGTAAGAGTCGGATCGTTGCGCACACATGGTGCAGTGGTGGTGAATGTCCGGGCGGTCGTAGCAGCGGTTGTATTTCCGAGCGCATCCTTGGCCGTGACACTCCAGGTGTACGTCTTTCCTTGTACAAGGCCGGATGGTGAAAAACTCGTGCTTGAAATCCAGCCGCTGTTTTGTGAATAACCGGAGGCCGTAATGGAGAAATAGTAGAGTACTCCGCCGACACCACCGTCAGAGGCAGTCGAGCAGCTGAGTGCGGTCGTCGTAGGCATAGCAGTGGCCTCGTCGGCTGGTGCGACCGATGAAAGCCCTGTCGGCGCAGTTGTATCAACCTGCACCGTACGGAAACCGAATGTCGAGGAGACGTTGCCTGCTGCGTCCTTCGCCCACGGATAAAGGGTATAGGTGCCATCAGAGGCGACCGTATATGTGCCGGGCACAGAACCGGACCATCCCGGATCGCCGGCTGCAGGAGAGGTGCCGGTTGTGATCATATATCCTGCCATACCGCTGCCGCCGGTATCCGAAGCGATGAATGAGCCGATCGGAATAGTACGAGTTGCAACCGGTGTGGAGACGGTGAAGGCAGAAACTGTCGGCTTTGCAAGGTCAACGACAACTGTCACCGGGGAGCCGTAAACAGCGGAGACGTTGTTGGCGCCATCCTTTGCCCATGGGTAGAGGGTATAGGAACCTTGCCCGGCAGCAGTATAAGTCGTCGGCGGCGATGATGTCCACCCGGCAGCTCCGGCTGACGGTTGTGCGGAAGTGGTAGTTATGAGATATCCGGCCACGCCGGTACCCCCGCCATTATCGGTTGCACTGAAGGAGTTGGTGGTGATCGGCACGGTCGTAGAGTTTACCGGCGTTGTAACCGCAAAACCGGGATCAACCGTAGGGGCGACAGCGTCAGGACTGAGCGGGGTATAAGGCCCGGCAGCCACACCGGCTGAATAGTTGCCTCGTGAATCCACTGCAAAGATCTTGTAGTAATAGGTCGTTCCGTTGACCGCAGTTGAATCGTTGAGCGACGCAGCGTTTGACGCAAGGCGTACCACACTCGTGCCAATTGTATTTCCGCCTGAGTATGCGGTTCCTTCCACAGGTGTGTCGGAAACTGCAGAGGTGTTTCTCAGGACCAGCACCTGGCTATAGTCGGCATCACCCGGCACTGCCCAGGTCAGGTTAACCGTGTTGTTGCCCGCAGTCCCGGTAAAAGAGGTCGGGTTTCCGGGAGAGAGGTTGTCGATGGTAAGGGCATTCGTATTGGTGTCGGAACCTGCATGGATGTTCCCCCCGGCCCATGCGGTGACTGGCGCTGTAATAGCGTATGACGCACCAGGTACCGCCGGCATTGCGGTGTGAGACAGCGGGGTGACCCGAACCTTGAAAGTGGCAGCGGTACTGGTAACGTTCAAACCGCTGACGGTAATGGTATTGGACCCGGTCACAGGTGTTGTGGTGAACCCAAGTTCGGTATTTGTACTGTCAGTGATCGCCAGCCTGCCGACACCGGCATTGGTCGACAAATTGACGGTAACCGAGGTTACTGCTTCTGTGGTGCCGGCGCTGCCGGTCACTAAGGTAAAGGTATTCACATCCGTCGCCGCTGCGCCGGGGGCTATGGTAGTCGCGGCAGGGTCGGCTCCTGTGGCCAGAGTTGTCGTTGCCGCTTTCATGCTTATGCCGGTCTGAGCCCAGCGAGGCGCATTAGTTATTGAAGTAAAGCTTGCAGGATCAGCCAAGGCTGTTTGTACGTTGCGTGTTGCAACAAGACCAAGTCCGGTTGCTCCACTCGCCTGGGAGTTGGTAACTGTCCAGTTTGTAGGTGCTACATATGTCGGTGCGACTGTTGTTCGAGCTGCGGTGGCAACCAACACCGCCTGGTCATTGGCACCCACAGTCAGGTATGGAGAAGCAAACCCGGCTGTGGTAACTGTTGTAGCTCCACTGTTATAGTTCAAAGCGGCAGGTGTGGCAGCCTGATCTACGTTGTTGAATACGGCATACCAGACATTATTCATGACAGCAGTACCACCACCGGTGATATTTACTGCAAGTTGTTTTGCGGTGCCGTCCATAATGGCATTATCTTTAAGATAATAAATCAGTGAATGCATGCTGGCACTTGTAGCTGCGTCGCTTGCAGAAGCAGCTGTCATTGCAACCCCGCCATACGTAACACTTGTTGCGGTCAGTGCAGCGCTACTGGATGCCTGGTAGGAAAGGGCTACCACCAGCATCCGGTTTTTGCCGGCTGTGCTGACGGCAAATGTGGGAACGTTGGTCGCATTAGGCAACGTTATACTATGATATGCATTCGTCCACGGGGTCTGTGTTACTATCGCCGCTTCCGACTGCTTCACTCCATACCAGACCTGGTAGATCAGCACACTGAACACCAGGGTTAACATCGCAATGAGTCCGATTCTCGTTTTCCAGCCCATCCCACTGATATTTTTCACGATTATTTTTCCCATGCGCATTCACCCGCCTTTGCACAAATTTGATAATTCATTATCTGTTTGACATGCACGCAGTTCATAATATCTCCTCCTATTGCGGCAGACCGACATGGCATGCAGCACAGGATAGAGGTCCTTTTGTGCGCCATTCCATCTGGGTGCCGTTGTGACAGGAGGCAGTCGAACAGGTCCCGCCGCTATAATTAGGCTTATGCCTGGCCAGATCGTAGGAACTGTAGGTTTTGTACCCCTTGACTCTTGTCCAGCTGGAGTAGACCGACTGCACAGAACTGATGGGGTTACGGATCTGAGCCTTGGATTTGAAGTTGAACGGCTCCATGAATACTACGTCAATATCGCCGTTTACATGCTTGGTGCTACCGGAGAAAATAGACATGACCCCCTTGCTGACGGTTGAGTGGCAGTCTACGCAGATGCTCCCCTTGTCGTTGTAGGAATCCCTTACTGTATCAAAGTGACAGATGTTGCAGTTGAGTGTTGATGCTGTTGCCGCGTCGCCATGAACTACACCGGTACCGGCCACTCCTGCAGGCTTGAGCTTGGCGCTGTAGTTGTCGAATACATCCTTGTAGTGATTGGCAACCACATGCCGTGCGTGAGCGGTTGAGCCTTCACTGCCGCCGGTGTTCGGCGAATTGCCGTGGCACTGGGCGCACTTGTCAACACCTGCCCAGAAGCTGGTCCCGCCATTCTTGTCAGCATAGTACCAGTCCGGAGTCTGCTTGTACTGGTACTGCTGTGTTGCCTGCGATACGTATCCGGTGCTGTGGCAATAGACATTATTGCAGACAACGCTGTTGTTCGGTTGATATGTAACAAGCCAGGTGCTGTACCAGCCATTCGGGACGGTCCCGCTCGGCAGGTTCTTCGTTTTTACGGAGCCGCGGAGTGCATGGGTCGGATCCAGATCGATCTCAATGGTACCGTTCTTGTGAGTTGCACTGTTCATCGGATGACAGAAGCCGCAGGCATACTGCGGGAATCCTTTTTTATAGGTTATGCCGTAAATCCAGCTTGTGTCTATGTAATCACCGGCTGACAGCGACTTTCCGGCGAGGAACAGTTCGGAGTTGGTGTGCGTTTTATGGCCGCCGACGAGCTCCCTGCTGTAGCATGTGCCGGCAGCTGCAGCTTCCGGAGAACAGCCGTAGGAAGAGTGGCAATCAAGGCATTTATCGGCTGTTACTTCGATTTTACCGTCCATATGTTTGGTCTTGTCAGCCATGGAAATATTGGACTCATCAATATGGTTGTGGCAGGCGTGGCAGTTGACGCTGGTCGGGTGCTGCCCTTTTGGAGGATAGCCGTGGCACATGGTGCAGCCGGTACCACCAAGATAGCCGCTGTCAGCCCAGGTCGGGTTGGGTTTCGACCCCTGGTTGGTTATTACATGGGTAACTTCATCCCTGATCTGCACGCCGGCATGACAGTAGGTGTTGTTGCACGTTCTGGTCTCAGGGTCATAGGCCGGGATCATTTTAGTTTTGAACGCATCTCCGCCCCGGACGATACTGGATCTTACAGCAAGGACGCCCCAGGCTATTCTGGCAGGAAGAGAAGACATATGGCCGAAGCTGTTGATGGATGACGGCACTATGTGACACTCACTGCACTGCAAAGGCGCTGTCAGGTTATGAGTGCCGGCAAGGTGAGAAATGTGGGTACCGACATAGGGGCTGGAAGGGCTGCCGGCCGTGTCCTTGAATACGCCGTCTACCTGGGCTGTCCTTGTAGAACCGTGGCACTTTTCACACTCGACCGCAGTTGTGCTGATGCCCCAGTTTCTGGTTGCCCGGCCATGGCACTTGCTGGTGGAGCAGGTGCCGTAACCACCGCCCGGTAGATTGTTCGGCGACTGGGAGTAGGTTGTACCCGAAGCCCTGACCCCGGTGAAGTTAATGGTTATGTTGCCGTCGGCATGGGTTACCACATCTGCCGAGGTTGGACTGTAGGATGGGCCGTGACAGGTTGAACAGGTGTACAAGGCATCGACAGTGTGACGTTTGTGGCTGCCGAGCTGCAGATTCTCGGGAGTTTCGGTAAGGGTAGCCATATTTGCGTGACAGCTGGCGCAGTTCATTGTGTTGTTGGAGCCCCAGACCGGTTTCGCATAAGCTGTTGAGTTACCGACACCTGCCGGCCCCTGGACATTGCTGTGGCAGTAGGTCGTACATGACTTTGTGCTGCTCGAATAGAAACCGTAAATCGCGAATGATACGTCAATAGACCTGTTGAGGTGAGTTGTTGAATAGTTCCTCAATTTGCCGGGAACCTGCCTGTCAACTGTTGTTACATGGCATTTAGCGCAACCGGTGGAATCCGTGGTTCCGGATATCAGTGTGTGCCTTTCGTGGCTGTTGGCTGTTTTGAGCGTGCCATCGTACTTGTTCGGAAAGTTGGGAGCGCCAAAGTTGCTGCTCCATGTTGCCCCCGGCTCGCTACCGTGGCAGCCACTGCAGTTTAATTTTGCCGCGCCTCCCCATGCCTTGCTCCCTGTCATATTCTTATAGCGCGGCACCTGCTGACCGTTGCTGTGGCAGTAGACAGTAGAACATACGCCGGTTGCGGAAACATAATTGGCACTGCCGCCGGCCTTTGCACCTGAATAATCCTTGTAACTGTTGACATGATTGGCCGGGCTGGTGATTACCCTGTTGCTCGACATTGAAACGGTCTTTGCATGGCACTCGGCGCACATGAGATTGTTGCCCCTGCCGAGAGTCGAGTAATTATTCATGTGCGAGCTGTGCTTGCCTGTGCTGAGAACGGCTGAAGCGGGGGTCGCTGTTGCGTCTCCGCCGTGGCAGCCGCTGCAGTTGGCAGGCATGGCAACGCCCCATTTCGGCGACGAAAGCTGCGTGCCGTTGCCGTTCGTGTGGCAGCTGTTGGCGCAGGTCCCGGCATAGGTGCCGATTGGATGCCTGGGAACCGGATTCGCCGTATAGCCGCCGGTTAAATTGACGAAACCGTTGGAATGATGATTACCGGGGTTTGTGCCGCTTACCGCTCCGGCATGGCACTGGCTGCAGAGTGCATTATTGAGAGCCATATGCTTGGCATGGCTGCCGGTATTCGGAGCGCCGTTGGCAGTATATGTGTTGAATGCACCTGCGCCATTATGGCAGGAGGCACAGCCCGACGCGGTTCCCCAGACCGGTGAATCGACCGCCCCGGTACCATAAGGGCTGGCATGACAGGAGGCCGACATGCAGTAGCCGCTGTAGGTTCCTGGAGCATGTTTGGTAACCGGGCTTCCGGCGTAATCGTTAGACACGTCAACTTTGCCATTTTGGTGGTTGTATCCACCGGTGTTGCCGCTAATTGCGCCTTCATGGCACTGGCTACAGGCTGCATTGGCTAGAGACATATGAGCATTATGGCTACCGGTGGCAGGAGCACCGTTAGCTTGGAACACTCCGATGCCGTTGTGGCAGACATTGCAGGTTGCGGAAGTCCCCCAGACGGGCGTAGTTGTCGGACTTTCGCTGTATGGGCTCGCATGACAGGAAGCGGTGGAACAGGTACCGGTGTAAGTGCCTGGCGCATGCTTTGATGTTGCCGGATAACCGTTGGTGACGTCTATCTTGCCGTCGGCATGGTTGTTGCCGCCGAATGTGCCGCTTACGGCCCCGTCGTGACAATGGCCGCAGGTCGTGCCGGCGAGTTGCATGTGCTTGCTATGGCTGCCGGTAGCCGGAGCGCCATAGGCAATGAATGCTCCCGGGGTACCAGTATGGCACGCTGCACATCCTGCCGACGTCCCCCAGGCCGGAGACATGATTGATGTCGAATTGTAGGCGCTGACATGGCAGGTGGCGCTGGCGCATTTCGAATTACCGGCATTCCAGCCAAAGCTTCCTGCAAGGTTTACAATCGCCGGGTTTGCACCTCTGTTTCCCTTGCCGTGATCCGTTTTACCACCGGCACCGCCGACAGTATGACAGTCGGTGCAGGTAACGCCACTAATAGCCGTATGTGCGGCATGACTCCCCGCAACGTCCGGATAAACAGTACCGGAGGGTTCGCCGGTACTGTTTGCACTTGCAGCTCCATGACAACTGCCGCAGCCGTTGCCAGGATCAGTGGGGTCAGCCTTGAAATGACACGAGCGGCAATCGGGAGGCAAGCCTGGGGTCGGGTAGAGCGCGGCAGTATCAACATTGGCGTGACAGCCGGTAACTGTTGAACAGGTTGGATGGCCAACTCCTGAAGCTGCATAATAGGGGACCAGATGCCCGCTCGGTTTAAAACCGTCCGCATGGGAGTGACATTTAACGCACTGCTCATTGTCGAAATGTCCTGCTTGAACTTTCTCACTGCTGTATTGATGGAAGGATGTCTGGTGGTGACAGACCTCGCATATATTGGTGGAAGCCTTTGTTGCATACGTACGGGAATCATTGCCCAATACGCCGGTCTCGTTGTTAAACGCGGCGTAAAGCTTGTAATAGACAACATTTCTGGGACCGATTGGCGTTTCAATGGTTTTGCCCATCAGCTTGATGTTGGATGTATTTTTGGAATGGCACCAGTAACAGTCTTTATCTAGACCCCATGAGCCATATTTGTTACTGGTGCTGCTGCTGTTGTGCATGATGGACAGATTTATTGCGAAAGCAGGTTCAAACATGAACACACTGAACAGCAAGGTACACACGGTGACCAGTGCAAACTTCGCCCATAGCTTCATACCCCTGTTTTTAGTGACGACTATCTTAACCATGGTGACCTCACTCGCATCAGAAAATTTGTTCGCATAGTAAATCTAAGCATAAGCAGCAAAGCAGATGAAAGAAGAAGGAATAATTCAACAGATTCTCCCGTTGGCCACCTGGTCGTGGACAAAGAATCCATCAAGCGTACATCTGACCCCTGATTTCAGTCCAGAAGCCTTTATTTAGCAAGCTTAGCATTCATACATACAGGCTACGCCATATAACGGCTCGATATGCCCTCAGTTGAAATACATGCAAATCCATCGCCACCTAATGATGCATTACTTCTGCGGGAATAATTACGATATTATAATATGTTACAACAAGGACAACAAGGCAGTATTTTAACATAATTGTCGCGTGAGACACGTGATTTATGTCGGTGCGAGATAGAAGCCCTGCAAGATGTCTATGGCGACTGCAAGAAATTCGGCATGTTCGCACACATCGTCGCCGTCATTTCACCATAAACGTCACTGCGATTATCTTATTTTATCGGCTCAGAACTTTACAACAATCTTTTCAATTTGGCAACAGTGACAGTATGCAAATATGCCGAACTGAATGCGCCCTGAAAGTCAAAGGCCGGAGCCACTTCTGCAGCGGCTCCGGCCTTCGACCCTTCCAATATCTGTTTTCTACGCCTCAGTTATAACCGCTCTCGGAGTGCTGAGTCTGATCAAGACCCATGATCTCGTCTTCCTTCTCCACCCTCAGACCAATCGTCTTATGCAGGACAAAAGCAATGACCAGGGTGACTATGAAAGCATAAGCTCCGGCAGCGCCGACAGCAATCAGCTGTGTTACAAACTGCTTCACATCGCCTGCAAGAAGCTCTTTGGCACCGACAGTCGCAAATACACCGGTAAGTATGGCGCCGGTGGTGCCACCGATACCATGAACGCCAAAAGCATCGAGCGAATCGTCGTACTTGAGCTTCGCCTTCAGCATTACACCGCCGTAGCAAACCAGACCGGCGACAATGCCCAGTATGAGTGCAGCTCCCGGCTGTACAAAACCGGCAGCCGGAGTAATGACGACAAGCCCGGCTACCACACCGGAACCAAAACCCAGTGCAGACGGCTTGCCGGAATGGATCCATTCGGCGACCATCCAGGAGAGGCCTGCTGCTGCAGGAGCGATGGTGGTAGTAGTCATGGCAAGTCCGGCAAGTCCGCCGGCTGCATCTGAGCAGTTGGCGCCGACAATGGCAGAACCGGCATTAAATCCGTACCAACCGAACCAGAGCATACCAACCCCCAGCATGGTCAGCGGCAGGCTGTGCGGAGCCATTCTTTCGGTCGGGAATCCGTGACGCTTGCCGAGAAATATAAGAGCTGCCAAAGCCGATATACCTGAGGAGAGGTGAACAACCGTGCCGCCGGCGAAGTCGAGCGCACCCTTCTTGAAGAGCCAGCCATCGGTCATCCAGACCCAATGGGCTAGTGGATCGTATACCAGTGTTGTCCAGAGCAGTACGAAAAGGCAATAGGCGGAAAATTTGATCCTTTCGGCAAGGGCTCCGGAAATAAGAGCAACAGTGATGATGGCGAACATGCACTGATACATGGCGAAAACATACTCTGGTATGGCGCCGGGTTCAGTCGTGACGTTCTGGAAAAGGGCATAGACCGGGTTACCGTCCTTGCCAAAGGTAATCAAGCCATTCAGGAGCATCTTGCTCGTGTTACCGATAAGCCCCATAAAGGCATCAGGCCCGAAAGAGAGCGAGTAGCCTATTATTACCCACTGTACGCCTACTATCCCCATGGCGACAAAGGAGTGCATCATGGTCGAAAGGACGTTCTTCTGCCGGACCATGCCGCCATAGAAGAATGCAAGCCCAGGGATCATGAATAGCACCAGTGCGCTGGAAATGAGCATCCATGCGGTATCACCAGTATTGAGAACCGGGGCGACATCTTTCGGCTTAGCCGGATCAGCAGGAGCAGCTACTGATGCTGGCGCTGCGGCTGGTGTAGCAGGTGCAGTGACGGCTGGAGCGGCGGATGGAGTTGCAACAGATTTGGCCTCTTCGGCCAGAACAGCAAGTGGAGCCATGAGCGCGATCATGGCAAAAGAAAGAATGACGAGGAAATGCTTGGTGCCGGCAGGTGCCGAGGCACCCTTTGCCTTGAGATTGATACTACTCTGTACCATGGTGACTACCTCCAAGAATAATGTTTGTCTGCGAGCTAGATAGCTTCGTTTCCTTTTTCGCCGGTCCTGATCCTGACCGCCTCATCAATGGGTATTATGAATATTTTGCCATCACCGATACGACCGGTCCGGGCAGTGGTTTCGATGGTCTCTACAACCTTGGCTACCAAGTCGTCGGCAATGGCGATCTCGATCTTCACCTTGGGAATGAAATCCACCACGTATTCGGCCCCGCGGTAGAGTTCGGTGTGCCCCTTCTGACGACCAAATCCCTTCACCTCACTGACGGTAATTCCTTCGACTCCGATTTCGTTCAGGGCATCCTTGACCTCGTCAAGTTTGAACGGTTTGATTATGGCTTCGACAAGCTTCATTGCTTACCTCCATCTAGATATGATTTTGTTGAGCATCGGCTCTCACTTCCTAGCTTTAGCATAGGGTGTGCCACATTTTTACTCAGTGATTCTGCACAGTTACATAATCAATTTATATCTTGCCCCCCCTTTTCTGCCTTCATTTCGAGCATAGCGATGATAAATCCGGCATTATATATAAGTCGAAGCGGTTTGCAGTCAGGCAAACGGAGTCTTCCTCTGGTTGAAATCGGCATATGCTTCCACGGCGACTTCGTGATGATCGAGCCCTTCGTACTCGATTTCCGGTGTTACACGCATGCCGATGACAAGATCGATCATCTTGAAAACGAGATAGGAAAGGGCGAAAACAAAGAGAATGTTAGTGAGAGTGCCTATGCACTGGGCGATGAACTGTCCTGAGTCGCCATAAAAAAGCCCCTTCACTGGACCCTTGACATTGTTGTAACCGCCGCCATAAGTGCCGTCGGCAAAGAGGCCGAGAGAGAGTACCCCCCAGGCGCCGCAGACACCGTGTACCGAAATAGCACCCACCGGGTCGTCCACCTTCACGACCCGTTCGAAGAAGGTAATGCTAAGACAGCAGAGCAGTCCAGCTACCAGACCAATAAATACAGCTGAAACCGAGTTGACAAAGGCACACGGCGCTGTGATGGCAACAAGCCCGGCAAGGAGCCCATTGGCGCTCATGGTGAGGTCGGGTTTGCCATACTTGAGCCACATGAAAAGCATTGCCGAGAAGCCGCCTGCGGCGCTTGCCAGCATGGTATTGGCAGCCACTACGCCGATACGCAGATCAGTCGCCGCCAGGGTGGAGCCGGCGTTGAAGCCGAACCAGCCAAAGGCAAGGATCAGGGTGCCGGTGACCGCCATCGGGATGTGGTGGCCTGGAATTGGGCGTGCAGAGCCATCCTTGCCGTATTTGCCGAGCCGCGGTCCCAGAACGAGCACCCCGGCAAGAGCACAGACCCCGCCAGTCATATGCACTACAGATGAGCCGGCAAAGTCGACATGGCCATGGCCAAGATGGAAGTTGGTGCCGAGTGCCGAGAGCCAGCCCCCTCCCCAGACCCAGTTGGCGAAAAGAGGGTAGATGATGCCGGCCATGATAAAACCGTAGACACAGAAGGCCGAGAACTTCCAGCGCTCCGCCATTGCTCCGGTGGGAATTGTGGCAGCTGTGTCCATGAAGACCATCTGGAAAAGGAATATGGCAAAGACTGCCACATCATAGACTCCCGAGGACAGGAAGAATCCCTTGGTCCCGAACAGACCAAACTCCTTGCCGAACAGGTGGATAGCAAATTCTCCGTTCAGCACCTGTCCGCCACCGAGAGTGGGAAGGCTGCCAACCCCTCCCATCTGCAGGGCAAAGCCGCATGCCCAGAAAGCAAGAATGCCGATACAGTAGATCATCATGTTCATCGCCATGGTGTGGCTGGCGTTCTTGGCTCGGGTCAGGCCGGTTTCCACCAGGGCGAAGCCGACCTGCATGAACATGACGAGGAAGCCGCAGATAACAGTCCAGGCAAAGTTGATCGATACCCGGTTGTGGCCAACGGCTTCAGCAACTTTGGCGGCCAAAGGCTCGGTCTTGGCCATGCTTTTCAGATCGTCCAAAGATAGAGCATTGACGCCCTCGCCTGCAAGGTCGGCAGCAACTCCGGTGGCAGTGCCGCCCGGGTCGGCTGCAGGCACTGCAGTCGCTGCTGGAGCAGAGGGTGAGGAAGCAACAGTCGCCTTAGCTCCGGAAGAAGTTGCCGGGTTAACTTCAGGAAATGCCGAAGAAGCAGCCAGGACCATGAACAGTAGAACGCCAAGAATGGCGAGATATTTTATGTATAGCTCTTTCACTTCGTACTCCATTTTCATGATCGAAAAACTGATGCCTACCCTGATCTTGGCTGCCTAGAAAGCGGGCACACTTGCCGACGAAATAAACTTCACCTTGCTTCTAAGTCTTCGTTACCACCACGCATCAGTTAGCAGTATTTAATTTAACATATAACAACTCTAGTATCTTTATCGGGTCTGGCAATCGTTGCAGCCAGTATTTTCAGGGAGTTGAAAACAAAAAAGCGCCATTCACCACAAAGTGAAAAGGCGCCTTTACCTTTTAATATTTTATATGCACGACATTGTGCAGTTGACTGTCAGGAATGAAACTGCACAGGCCATGCCATGGGTTAATGGAGTTATGAATCACAAAAAAGAATGTGAGGTGCTTCGGAGAGTGCTTCTTGTCCGGCTAATTCTGTCCTGATTGGATCACAGCACCACCTGCAACAATGATGGCGAGTCCGAGCCAGGTAGTCAGCGGAATCGTCTCCCTGAACACGAAACGGCCGGCAAGAATGCTTACCGCGGCAAAAACCGCGACGTAAACCCCCAGGAGCCTGGAAAAGTCCCACCTGACGGTATTTACAACCACGCCGTAGCAGCCCAGCATAAGAAAACCCGCAAGTATGAACCAGAGGATGTTGCCGCGCAGCCCTTTCCTGATGACGGCATCGCCGGCCACCTCCAGGACAGCTGCAACAATAAAAATGAACCAGGCAAAGATAGTCATGTACTCGTCTCCTTTATTAATTTATGTCCCGATTGTCAATGTGCCTGTCCGCGGTGCATTATCAGCAACACCAACAGGGTCATGACAAGACTCGCTGCCAACACCCCCAGCACAATCCAGAGGACCTTTCTTCCACCTTGCTTCCACTGAGCCGGCGTCTGCAGCCTGTCGCATCGCCCGGTGAGCTGGACCGAGCCGGGATTGTCGAGCTCGGCCTTCATTGCTGCTGCTGTATTGTAGCGTTTTACGGGATCACGTTCCATGGCATGAAGGATGATCTCTTCCAACTGCGGTGTGACGTTCGGATTCCGCTTGCGCGGTGCCTCCGGATCTCCGGTAACACGGGCATTCATGATCACGAAGAGGTTTTCGTTCTCCCCCGCAAAGGGTGTCATGCCTACCACCATTTCGTAGAGCATGGCGCCAAGACTGTAGATGTCGGTTCGCTCGTCACCCCGCTTCCCCTTGACCTGCTCCGGCGCCATGTAATCCGGTGTCCCCACCGCCGGAGTAAAGCCGGTAAAGGTGATACGTCGCCCCTCCTGGGCCTTCGCAATGCCGAAGTCCATGATCTTGATCGTACCGTCGTAACAGATCATGATGTTCTGGGGTTTAAGATCGCGGTGAACAACGCCGTGCTCATGCATATGCGCCAGTGCCTCGCAGACACGGCTCGCGAGCTTGAGGGCATCTTTTTCGGGCATCGGCCGTACGCTGTTCAGAAGATGTGCCAGAGTGTAACCGCTGAGGTATTCAGTCACGATATAGGGGCGGCTGCGATCTTCCTCTACGGGGATGAACCTGAGGATGTATGGGTGATTGAGGCGAAGCCCGATCTCTTCTTCCCGTTCGAACCGGGCGTAAAAACCGGGGTCGCTTTCGAACTGCATGAAAGGCACTTTCACTGCCACGGTTTCCTTGGTCTTCAGGTCGGTCGCCTTAAAGATGTTCGCCATGCCGCTACGGCTTATGGTCTCCACGATGAAGAACCGGTCGTCAAGGGTCTGCCCGGGAGAAATCTCATAGCCGGTCGTCAAGTCGGGCGGCTTGTGATACGCCGGAGCGCCGCGGTAATAGGAGAGCTCTTCTACGTCGTTGACCTGAAGCACCTGGACGGAAAGGTTGTCGTCCGTACCCCGCTGTTCGGCCAGAGCCACGAGCTGGCGGCAGGCTTGGGCAGGAGACAGACGCGATACGATGTCGGCAATCTCGCTGTCGGCGACGTAAGCATAGAGTCCATCGGAGCAGAGCACGACCCGGTCTCCTTTGAATGCCGTAGTTTCCTCCACATCGATCCGGATCACCGGATCCTGCCCAACGCTGCGCGTCAGGACATTGCGGTGCTCGCTCGTCTTCGCATCCTGCTCGGAGATCAAGCCGAATTTCTGCTGCATCCCGACATAAGAATGATCCGTGGAAAGCTGTCTGATCTCTCCCTTGTGGACAAGGTAGACACGGGAATCGCCGACATTGCCCACGACAATCTCGTTATTGCGCATCACCACGATGCAGAGAGTGGTCGCCATGCGGTGTTTGCCATGGTTCTCCATGGATTTGTCGTACACCGCCAGATTGGCTGCGTTGAACATCTGGGTGAGGAGCTGCTGCGGTGTCTTGCCCTCAGGCGCTTCACGGAAGTTCGCAATTGCTGTCTCAACGGCCATTCGGCTTGCCACTTCGCCGTGGTCGAGCCCACCGACGCCATCGGCCAAGACCGCTACAGCGCCCCGGTTCCGCTTCTCTTCAAGCGTCTGGGGCTGCCAGAAGCCAACAAAATCTTCATTATTCTCGCGGACCGGTCCCGGAGATGAGAGCTCAGCGTACGTTAGTTCCATAATGACAGCACCTTAGCATTTTTATTGCTGATTATAAAGCATGCGATACAAGGAAGGAGGGCATTACATCTCCACCCGTGTCACAACTCCCTGCAGCTTGCTCGCAGGCAGCTTGTTGAACTGGACGAAGTTGGGAGTGAGCTTCTTGATCGCCGAAAAAACCTTCCAGACCGGATTGGTGGTGGCAATGTCCTCGATCCCGTAGAAGATGACTTTCTCCTTAATGTCATGCTTTTTCAGGATCTTGTCTATTTCAACAACCTCCATGTAACCTGACTTGATCTCGAAGGCGTCGAGCCCCGGGCCGATTGCCGGTTTCAGGTGTGTCTTCAGGCCGAACGGCTCGTCTGTCCTGATGATGGAGATAAAGACGTTCCGCTCGTAGATGATGTTGCTCCTGATCATGC
This sequence comes from Geobacteraceae bacterium, assembly GCA_041500085.1. Classification (GTDB taxonomy): domain Bacteria; phylum Desulfobacterota; class Desulfuromonadia; order Geobacterales; family DSM-12255; genus VEOV01. The sequence goes on along the minus strand of JBGQLM010000014.1, from coordinate 19,332 downwards.
AGTGCACTACGTACGGAGGGACGACATTCCACTCCCTGGTGAAGAAGAGCCCGGTGCCTGGGATGTTTCTCCCTTTAGCGTAAATCTGCTCGTAGCTGAGCATGAAGGTCTCGATATCGAGCGGCTTCAGGGCACGGTAGAGAGCACGCTGTCCCCGGGTCCAGATGAGAATGGTAACGAGAGGCACCGATGCGAGGATAAGAGACCAGTAGCCACCATGAGGGAGTTTGTTGAGGTTGGAGACGAGAAAGACGACATCAACAAGAGTAACGAAGAGAGCGAAAGGAACTTTCCATTTCTTGGTAGTATGGGCGAAGATCATAGTCATCATGACGCCGGTTATGGTCATGGTGCCGGTGACTGCCAGCCCGTAGGCAGCTGCCAGGTTCTCCGATTTCTGGAAGATGAGCATGATGAAGATGACGAGGATCAACAGGAACCAGTTCACGGAGCCGATATAGATCTGCGATTTCATATGGCTTGAGGTATAATCCACCTTCATGAGCGGCATAATGCGGGTGGTAATCCCCTGGTAGACGATGGAGAAGACGCCGCTGATGAGGGCCTGGGACGCAATGACGGTCGCAATGACTGTGAGGATGAGGAACGGGATATACAAAATTGGAGCCTGCCACTGCACCATGCCGAACAGCAGGTTCTTATCCATCCCATGATTGAGCAGATACGCCCCCTGGCCCAGGTAGTTGATGACGAGGGCGACGAACACGAAGTACCACGCCCTGATGATCGGCCGCCTTCCCAAGTGGCCCATGTCGGCATAGAGCGCCTCCCCACCGGTAGCGCAGAGGATTACCTCGGAGAGGACAAAAAAGGCGGAGAGGCCATTGTCCATGAAGAACCTGACTGCATACAACGGGCTGACAGCCTTCAGGACGCCGGGGTAAGCGGCTATGGAGACGAGCCCCGAAACGGTCAGAGCAACGAACCAGAGGACCATCAGCGGCCCGAATGCCTTTGCTACCTTGTCGGTCCCGAGGAACTGAAAAATGAACAGCCCGACCGCAATCATGGCAGCGGTCAGGATCAGGGTCCACTGGTGGAGGTTTTCAAGCCCGGGGATAAGCACCATCCCCTCCACGGCAGAGAGGATACTGATGGCCGGGGTAATCACTCCGTCACCAAGCAGGAGCGCAACACCGAGAAAGGAGAGGAAGCCGACGAAGGCGATCTGCCGCCCCGGCTTGAGGAGCCTGACCAGAATCTCCTTCAGCACGATGGTCCCACCCTCCCCTTTCCGCCCGAGGCTCATGGCAAGCCAGGCGTACTCCGCGGAGACAAGGATTATAAGGGTCCAGACCACCAGCGACAGGATGCCGTATACATTGCATTGGGTCGGCTTGGTCAAGGCAAAGATGACAGTGAGTGTATAGATGGGGCTGGTACCGATGTCGCCGAACACCAGCCCCATCGATTTGACTATCCCACCCAGAAACGAATCACTCTCGCCATGTTTCATACCATTCCCCTTTGAATGTTAAGCACCTGATGCCATTTCGCCCGCAGCACTACAAGAACAATCTCTTTCCGGGCAGGAAATGAGTTCAACCAAAAAGGACGGCCACCCGTAATGGCAGCCGTCCAATTTGCTCCCGTTGGGAGAGACTGAGTTGCCTGTTAGTGCGATGTCACCGGTTTGCTGGTGAGAATAACCTCTTTCCCTTTGGCCTTGCTTGCCTTGAGGAAATAGAGCGCTCCGTAAACACCCCAGAGACCGCAGACACCAAGGGCAATGTACGGCTCCTTCCAACTCATCCCGGCCACCGTGAACGGCCCGATCAGGTAAAAGAGCATGATGGCCAGGTTCGCAAAAAGCCCCAGAACAGGGATGACCACGTGCTTGAAGCCGTTGAAGGTGTGGTGCTCCTTGAAGGCCACCATGGCGATTATACAGGTGAACATGTAGAGGAGGAACGTGCCGAAGTTGCTGACCAGAGTGACGATGAGGAGCGTGTTCGGGAGCTTCGTATAAGTCTCCGGCGCAAAGATGCCGATGCTGTACCAGAAGTTGTGCTTGTCAAGGGCTGCAGGGGTCGTACCACCCTGGTATACCATTACTGTGACAATACCGATGATCGCCGAGATTATAGCGAGCGCCCAGATCGCTTTGTAGGGAGACATGGTCTTGCCGTGCAGCAAGCCGAAGTGCGAAGCAACCTCCTCGTCGCGCCCCATGGCGTAGGTGACGCGGGCGCCGGTGGAGAGACAGGAGAGGGTAGTGCCGATCAGCGCCAGGAAGACTGTGAATGCCTGGACGAGCATGAATGCCTTCCCGGCAGCAGCGCTGCCGAAGAGCCACGTGCCGACGATAACCATCATGTCGCCCAGCGGCGCACCTGAAGCACCGGCGTTCGGCATGGTGTAGCCGTTGTGCAGCATATAGTTCGCGGCGAAGTATTCGATCAGGTAGCAGACTGCACCCTGGATCACCAGCGAGAGGAGTACCGCCCGCGGAACGTCCTTTTTCGGATTTTTCGCCTCGTCTGCCATGGCAGTGACCGTTTCAAAACCGACCAGGATCAATATTGCGATGGCTGCCTGAATGAAGATGAAGTTGAATCCGTGGGGTGAGACGACCGACTTGGCGGTCGAGTGGTAGTTGAAGGTCTCGACCCCCTTGTCGTCCTTGGTGATCGCTCCTTCAGGAGAGTAGTCAACCGTAAAGGGCACGGCCAGTTTGGGATCAGCCACCGGCTTACCGTCCTTGTCAGCGCCGATCGGGTCACCGGTCTTCTCATCCTTCATGTCCTGCATCTGGTAGACCGACTTGCCGTCCTTGTCCAGAGTTGGCTTGCCATCTGCCATCACCGGCACAGGCTGTCCCTTGTCGTCCTTCACCTGCTCCTGGGCAACCTGATAGGTTACGGCCACGCCGTTGGAGAGATGGTAACCGGTAGAACCCTGCGGATGCTGGGAACGGTAGCCGATTGCCATCACGGAGAAGACCAGCAGCGCCGAAATCTGGACAATATTGATCACCACGTTGACAGCAGTCGTTCCGGTCACCCCGCGGAAGGCGATATAAGCCACACCGAGTGAGAAGATGATACAGAAAAGCCACATGAAGAGCGGACTGTTGTAGGTACCGCTGAAAGTGTCGGGCCAGAACTGGTTCAGCAGAAACCCGGCCAGAAGCGCCGTCACGCCGACCATTACGCCGGGATAAACCCAGTAATAGAGGTGGCTCGCCCAGCCTGTGAAGAACTTGGCGATCCGGGCGAACTTGAACGCTTTCGTCTTGGAGAGGAACGCCTGTTCCGCATAGAGGTACGAAGAGCCTGGGCCGGGATATAGCTTTGACAGCTCGGCATAACTGTATGCCGTGGCAAGGCAGAGCAGGAGCGCAAAGAGGATGCCGAACCACATGGCGCAGCCTGCCATCGGGGCACCGTAAAGTGACTGCATCTGAAAAGTGAGCCAGAGGAAGGCGCCAGGGGCGATGAGTGCCATCGCGTTCATTGTCAGGCCTGTGAGGCCCAGTGTTCCACGGGTAGCTTGTTGTTCGTTTGACATGGTACTCTCCTTTCGTAGAGGATCGAAAGGGGCGCCATTGGCCCTTCCTTTGTTTTTTGTTGTCCCTTCAAAATCGGGGGGAGCTGACTCCCCCACAGCAATACGGGATTTATGGGAAATTGATGTCGATCTGAGTCGTCCACTTCCAGGTGCCGTTGATCGCCTTTTCGTTGAACCATACCGGCCCGGTCAGAAAACTGATGTCCTTGGTGAAGTAGTAATAGAGACCGGCGCCGCCGCCGCCGATGGCATTTTTGCCAGAGGCATAATCCGCAGCCAAGACTACCTTGCTGTACTCGCTGCCGGCTGCATCCTTGGCAGGCAGGAATCCGTGATCAAAAGCCACCATGAAGCCGGTGTTCTCTGTATTGCCGTCTTTATTTTTCAACGCTGCGGCGTTACCGATATACGGACCTGCGGTCACCCGTCCCAGTACCGGGATAGTTTTCCCGATCACGCCATAGACGATATCCTGATTGGTTACCTTGTTTTTCGTTCCTACGTTGAAAATACCGACTTGAAGGGCTGGAGCGCCTTTAAAAAGTGCATCTTCCGGTGCGCCGATCTTTCCATTGAAGAAATAAGGGTCAGTTGTTGGATAAACGGCGTCGATACCGATTTCCATCTGAATTTTTTCAAACGGCAATACGCCAACTGTCAGACCTACGTCCGTCCCGAACGCGTTAACTGCGCCGGAATCGGTTTTGGGTTTCTCAACCGCGAAATAGTTGTCGATACCTAGATGTCCGACTTTGTACCCCTGAATGTCCATGACCATCGGGGTCCAGTACGTAGTCGATGGAGTTGCCATTGCAGCTGTTGCTGCCAGAAGCGTAAGAGCGGTAGCGATAAATGCAAGTACGATTTTTTTCATTTTTCAATTCTCCTTTGAATGTGGAACTTCATTGATCTGGTTGTTAATTTTTTTGCTGCCGGATAAAACCCTTCATCTCCCCCTTTCGAATTAGTGTCGAAAAAAAGCGCCATCCACCTGCGGGAGGAATGGCGCCATTGCCTTTGCCAGAAACGTCATGCACACCGCTGTGCAGTCCAGGTTGTTATGAATTATCGTTTAGCATAAGCTGTGCCATTTAGTATTATGTCGTATTTACGACTAGTTATACTTCTTTGCGCAGCGCATGAGGATTAACAGCATGAATGAAACATACTTTTTTTCCCATGTTTGCCCAAATATCAGGCATGGCCTGCCGAATCCTCACTCACTTACTGGAATCGGCTCTCTTAAACCCTGCATCTTCCGTCAGAAGAATTGCCTCAGCGACCTTCTTAAGTGAAGTCCTCTTATCCATGGCCAGCTTCTGCATCCTGCGGAAGGCATCAGGCTCACTAAGCCCCTTCTCTCTCATCAGAAGACCTTTAGCCCGCTCGACCACTTTCCTGTTTTCAAGCGCCCCTTCGAGCTCGGCAACTTTTTCCTTGAGTTCCATAAGCTCATGGTTATGAACTGAGGCCAACTCGATTGCCGGCCAGAGTTCCTCCGGACGCAACGGCTTGGACAGGAATCCGCCTGCACCGGCAGCTATGGCCTTATCCAGAAAGTCTGTCTCAAAAGCATTTGCAACCAGTATCACGGGGACAGGATGACCCTTTCTGATAGAAACGATAGCGGAAAGCAGATCCTTACCCCTGCAATCTGTATCAATAATTGCAAGATCCGGAAGATGGTCGTTGGCAAGCAATACCGCCCTGTCGGTATCAGATGCTGCTAAAAATTCAGCAAATCCGAGCTCGCTCAGCATAAATTTAAGGCGGTCGACTTCTGCCGCCGAAGCGGCACATATCAGTGCACTCCTCATGATTTCGCCCCCTTAGAAGAGATTTGTTGGTAATTATCTATTACCTTCATAATGTATAGAGCATCAAACGAGCCAAAACTGCATAAACCTCGACGAATCTGTTTGACACCGGATAACTTCTCTTGATATATATCATTAGCCGTGGATTATCCCGGACATATCAAAACAAGAACATCAGGAGAAGGTAAGTAAATGGCAAACGGAACAGTAAAATGGTTTAACGACAGCAAGGGTTTTGGTTTTCTCGAGCAGGAAAGCGGCGATGACGTTTTCGTTCACTTTTCAGCAATTACAGGTGACGGCTTCAAGTCTCTTGCAGAAGGCGACAGGGTAACCTTCGACCTCGTCAAGGGGCCTAAAGGTCTTCAGGCTGCAAACGTAACCAGAATCTGATTCTGATATTACGAAATCTGCCCAAAAGCCCCGGAGAAATCCGGGGCTTTTTTTTATTTTGCACCAGCTCCCCCCCGAAGATGAAAAGCCTCTTGTGTCGGAGCCTAAGTTAGCGCTATAGTGTGCGTTCACAAGACTTAATTGAGAGGTCGGCTACGAATGTCGTTTGTCGGTGATCTTGAGCACCTCCCCATAGTGGATGTAATTCAGTTGCTTCACGCCACCAGAAAATCTGGTACCCTCTGCCTTAAAAGTCAGAAGGGAGAGAGCCAGCTTGTTTTCAGTGACGGCTGCATAGTAAGTGCAAACCACTCCAACAACAGCGTTCGTATTGGACAGATACTCGTCCAGATGAACGCTATCACCCGTGAAACACTTGATTCCAGCCTGTCTGAACAGAAAAGTGCAGGTACCGCCAGAGTCCCTTTAATAGCATCCCTCATAGAAAGCGGAAAACTGAAGAAAGAAGATGCTTTCAAAGGGCTTGAAACCCTGATCGAGCTCACAATAGTCGAGGTTCTGACCTGGACAGAGGGGATTTTCGAGCTGGATGTTGATACTACTGTCATTTCCGATGAATACAGGTACATCCCCGAGAAGATGAAACTTGAGCTGAACCTCAACACCCAGAACGTTCTGATGGATGCGCTGCGCATCTATGACGAGAAGAAGCGCGACGGGACTCTGATGGATAATACGTTCCAAGACGAAGAGGTGGTGGAAAGTGCGCCAATCGCGGACGCACCTTCAAGCGACACCATCATCTCGATTGATGACCTCGGACTTGATGTTCTCGATGATCTGGAAAAAGCCATCCCCGGATTTTTTACTCCAGTCAGAGTGCACGACCCCTCAATCGTTCATCGGGAAAAGCTCGGCAGCATGTTTGAAGACATCCCCCCGGAGGATCAGGCAAGGCTCTTCACCTATCTCTCCCGCCCTCCACTGCCCGCTGGCAGCGCAGCTTCTCCTGGGCAGGACGCACCTCCGACACAGGCGATGATTCTTTTCAGCAGTGACGAATTTATTAGCCATACGGTTATGACCCGCTGCAAACAGGAAAACTTCTTCACCTTTTCAACGGATGAAGAAGAAAATCTGGACCACATAATCAGTCAGTCTTTTTCAAAGGAGCTCCTGCCGGTCCTCCTGATCGACTCTTCGAAAGAAGGATCGACAAAGAGCATGGCCGAGATGACCCGGAGAGTCCTGGCCGGACACCCGGGACTGATCGTCTACCACCTTGTCGAAGATGCCGGGTTCGATACGGTCATCGAGGCGCTGAACTCAGGAGCGAGAGCCGTTCTGCCCAAGCCCGACGGAATCAAACGAAGCGCCTCATTCGTTGATGACTCGATCCGTTTTCTGGAGATGTTAAATATATGCGTAAGAGCGGCTTCGGCTCATGCCAGCCGCGGACTGCCAGTCCTTTTCAAGGAGTGCATGGATGAGCTTTCCTCCTCCAAGGAACTGGCAGAGATTACCAATGTTATTGACCGTTATATCTCATCGGTCCTTGCCCGTGCAGTCACCTTCACCTCCCGCAAATCGGAGCTTACCTGCACCTCCATTGCACGATCGGGAACTTCGCAGCCACTCGTCATAAGCATGCCTGGCGAAGGCAGCTCCCCTCTTCATGCTGTTATTGCCAGCGGCAATCTCTTCCTTGGAGAGGGTGCAGACGAACTGCTCGAAGAAAAGCTTTACTGTCAGATCGAAAAACCTCTTTACGAACAGATTCTGGTTGCCCCGCTTAAATGTCTCGGGAGGGTTGTTGCCGTTACATATGCAGACTTTGGTGGCCGGCACAAGGCGGACATCCAGACCGATCTGATATCGGCGCTGCTGAGACATGCCGGGCTTGTGTATGAGAATGCCCTTTACCGCAAAAAATTCGAAAAAATGCTTCAATCGCAGCATCAATGATTAACGTGCCGCAAAGGCCGACTCTTCTTACAGGGAAGGATCAAACATGGACTCAAAGATACTGAATCAGATTCTGGAAATCGCCTTTCAGAAAAAGGTCTCGGACCTCCACTTCGAAGTTGACAACCCCCCTTTCTTCAGGGGAAGAGGGCAGTTGATCCGCTCAAAACTGCCGAACCTGACACCAAAGGATACGGAGTTCATCGCCGCAACAGTTCTTGAGTATAACGGCCGTAAGCTCAGCAATGACATGAAGGAGCTTGACGCCTCTTACTCACTCCCCAGCGGTGGCCGCTTCCGCGTGAGCATCTTCCGCCAGCGGGGAAACTATGGAATCATTATGCGGGTCATTCCTCCGCATATCGGCACGCTGCAGGAGCTCAACCTCCCGCAGGTCCTTGCCGAGATCGTCAAGGCTCCAAACGGGCTGATTCTCGTCACCGGACCAACCGGCAACGGCAAATCAACCACCCTGGCATCAATGATCCGTCTTCTCAATGAAAGCCAGAACTACAACATCATCACGATCGAAGATCCAATCGAATTCCTCTTCTCATCTCAAAAAAGCTGCATAATCCAGCGTGAAGTCGGGATAGACACGGAGGACTTCAATGCGGCCCTCAAAGCCTCACTTCGCATGGATCCCGACGTGATAATGGTCGGCGAGCTGCGTGACAAGGAGACTATTGACTCCTGCATCAAAGCAGCTGAAACCGGGCATCTCGTTTTCTCGACACTCCACACTCAGAGCGCTGTCTCCACTATCAACAGACTTTTAGGCAATTTCCCTCCCGAGTCACAGGAGATCATTCGCCAACGTTTAGCCGACATCCTTGTCGCCATTGTCTCCCTGAGGCTGATCAAGGACAAGACGGGAGAGAATATCTTCCCGGTCGTCGAGATCATGCGATCTACCACAACAATTCAGTCATGCATCCGCGAGGGTCGCCTTGAAGAGATCGAGAAGCATATTGAGAACGGGCAAGGCCTCTACCAGATGCAGACTCGTGACCAGCACCTGCTCCAGCTTTACAAGCAGGACCTTATAACCATGGAGGATGCGAAGAGACTGTCGCATTCAATGGACCTAGAGCGAAAGCTTACGTACGACAACTGACCGCTGCAATGATGAAAAAACCGCTGGCCCTGTTCATAATCTGCTTTACTCTCTGCCTGATCGCATTTGCAACCTGGCAGCTCTTCAAAGGTAATCTGGAAGCGGCATTCATGCCGCTTCCTTTTCTTCTGATAATTTATTTTTTCCTGAAATCCTCTGACAGACAAGATTAAGGGTATGCGATTCATACTTTTTCTGCTCTCTTGCCTTCTCTTCACGTTCTCCCCGCTGAATGGTTTCTGTGAAGAAGAGACACCGGCAGAAAACAAGGAACCCTCCAGGAAAGCAGAGATAGAGCTGGATTACGAGCTTGACCAATACTACTCGAATCTGGGTGTTTATATCCCTCTTACAGACAAAGCAATACCGGATGTCGGAGAATCAGATGAAACAAAAGTCTACAAGGGGCTTTTCCTCAATTCGCTCACTCCTCGCTTCATGCTGGTCGAGGCCAGTATTTTCCCAATGCCGATCCTCGGCACCTACATTAAAACCAATCACCGTGGATTCTATGACAGCACGGGATTCGGCAATGACTTCAATTTTATTGCTTCAGTAACAGCCGGGTTTCAAGAGCCTTACTCTTTATCGCTTTTTTTCGGGGATGTCGTTAAATTTGTAAAACCAGGAGAGGTTCGTTACGGCACTAATAAAGGGTATATGGGTTACCTGTTCACAATTGCCGATCAGCACATCAAGGATAATGTACTTATCAATGACAAGTCGCTCGAGATTGAATGGAAGTTGAAGGGAGAAAGGAACTTCAGTGACGAAAAGCTGAGCTGGAGCTTCAGAATCGGTTCCAAACTGCATGAGAACAAGGATATCGCTGATGCGGTCTACCTGGGACTGAAGCGAAGCAATCTCGACTTCAACTCTTCTGTACTGTCATGGCTGAAAAACAGCACTTTTGACTTCAAATGGGATTTCGGACTCAAAGACGGGAACATCCTCAAACAGGAATATATTATCGGAAAGAAACTGCCCCTCAAAGATTACAGGTTTGCACTGAAAATTGATGTGGGGATGATCTGGCAGAGCATCAAGAACTACTCAGGAACATTGAGGGACAGAGACCGGGACAATTTCACTCTAGTATTCAGACCGAATCTCCAATTCTGAGAAAACTCACTTCTTCATCGCATCAATTAATTCAAGAGCATGTTTTACACGTGATACGATCCTTATCGGTTGTACAGGCTTCGGGATAAAATCAAGAAAACCTGATTCAAATGCCTTCTTCTCATCTTCTCCGCTTGCTTTGGAAGTAAGAAGAATTGCAGGGATACCGGCTGTGGAACTGTTTGCCCTGAGGGCTCTCAGCAATGCAAACCCGTCCATTCTGGGCATTATTGAATCACAGATCACAAGATTCGGCTTCTCCTCCAATGCCACTTTAAGCCCCTCTACCCCGTCGAATGCTTCGAAAACCGCATACCCTTCTTTCTTGAGAGCCGCACTTATTAGTGCAGTTACAGTACCAGAGTCATCTACTACCAGGATCTTGGGCTGACCCGGCCAAGCGCTTTCACCCTCTTTCAGATAGTGCCCGGTTATGGCCTCCATAATCTCATGCCGTGCAGCAAGAACCGGCAAAATCTTGTAGCCGGTTTTTTTAGAAATAAAATCAAAGGTTTCAATATCAAATGGATCGGTAACGGCTATTGCAAGAAACCCGTCATGGATTTTCAGAGGGAACAGAGACTTCTGAACAGCCAGGTCCGAATTAACTAAAGCAAGAATATCCTTTGGGAAGGAGTACCCGGCAAATTTCTTGGCAATCTTGAAACCAAACTGTTTTGCAAGGGCATCAATCAACTCTTCTTCGGTTATAACCCCCATTTCTTCGAGAATTATCCCCAGTTTCTTTCCGCTCCCCTTCTGGCGTTCAAGCGCTCTTTCCAGAGTCTTTGGCGATATTAGGCCCGATTCAAGAAGGATCGAACCCAGCTGCTTCTTCTGCTCCATCAGTAACTCCATAAAATGCGATATTTTTAATTATTATCACAATTATAACCTGAAAACCACATTTTCAACAGAATTGAGTCCATTGCCTTGAACGACAAGTAAAGACATACCACGCTGAATGCTATCAGTATATACAGCTATTTAAAATATAACGCTATTTTATTTACTTAAAATTCATTTTTTGTTAAGCTGCTTCTGCTCATGAAAAGCAGGAGGAAGTATGACCGGCAAACTCTCAGTAAAAATTGCAGGAATACTTATAATCGTCATGATTGTCATCATGTCGGCATTCACCGTTTATTTTGTGCGGTGGAGAAGCGAGAACATGCATGCAGAGATGCTTGCCAAGGGGCGGATATTGGCGATCTCGGGTGCTGCCAGCATGGAAAGAGTCCTGACAGAGGCAATCACTGACAACAAGTTCAGCATGGATGAGATTTTCGATACCAACTATAAAGAGATTCCCGGGAGCGCCCCTGCGAAATACTCGACCAAATACGATTCCTACCTCGACAGGGTGATCCCGCAGATCGAAGACTCCTTCCTGAAAGACGAGCAGGTCGCATATGCCGCCCTTGTGGACCGGAATGATTATCTGCCGTCGCACAACACGAAATTCTCATTGCCTCAGACCGGCGACCTGGAAAAGGACAAGGCTGCAAGCAGATCGAAACGGATCTATAATGATCCGGTGGGGATCGCCGCAGCAAAAAACACTCTTGAGTTCATCAAGCAGGATTACCGGCGCGATACCGGTGAGCAGATGTGGGACATCTCCGCCCCGGTATATGTGAAGGGGAAACATTGGGGGGCTTTCCGGGTTGGTTTCTCGATGTCAACGACTGAGGCCAAAATAGCCCAGCTCAGATCGCACATAATATTTGCGATGCTTCTGATGCTCATCATATCTTCAATTACCATTATTGCGGTGGTGACTCTCCTGATAAGACCCCTCCACATGCTGACCGAAGCGGCAAAAAGTATCGCGCAGGGTCAGCTTGGCGAGAATATCCCGATTGTAAGTAATGATGAGATCGGCACCGTCTCTGCAGCATTTAACCGGATGACCTCAACTATCGTAAAAAACCTGAAGTCCGAAATTGATAAAAGCAAGCGGCTTTTTGCAACGATGAAGGATGCGGTTTTCCAGCTTGCGGCGTCATCGTCCAGATTGACAGCCGTAAGCGTTCAGCAGTCGTCATCGGCATCACAACAGGCATCATCAGTGCAGGAATTGACTGCCACTGCCGAGCAGGTCGCCATTACTGCGCGACAGATCATGGATAACGCCGGGCTTGTGGAAAACCTCGCTGAAGACGCCAACCACACCTGCCAATCCGGCTCCGAGGACGTTGGAGCTGCAATTGCCGGGATGGAAGACCTGAGAACACAGGTAAAGCAGATTGCCGAAAGTATGCTCCGACTCGGAGAAGACAGCCAGCGGATCGGCGGAATAATCGAGATTATTGATGAGATCAGTGACCAGACCAATCTTCTGGCGCTGAATGCCGCAATAGAATCAGCCGGAGCTGGAGAGCACGGCAAAAGGTTTGCAGTGGTTGCGAAAGAGGTAAGACGCCTTGCAGAGCGGACTGTAGACGCAACCAGGCAGATCAGAGAGCTGATAACCGAGATCCGTCGGGCCACGAACAGTACAATCATGCTTACCGAGGATGGAACCAAGGGGGTCGATGAAGCAAGCAGACTTGTCGACAAGGTGGATCGCTCTTTCGCAAGTCTGATGAAGGTAGTTGATGAAACAGCTCAGGCAGCAAGAGAAATTACGCTTTCCACAAAACAGCAGACAACAGCTTGCCAGCAGATAGCTGCAACCATGAACGAAGTCAGGGACGTAGCTCAACAGGTAGCGGACAGTACATTCGAGACAGAACGCGCGGTGACCGACATAAATGGTATTTCCGAGCAGCTCAGATACCTCATAGAAGAGGAGATTCAGTCAAAGGGACGCAAAAGTGCCGCAGAAGGTGCTGCCACCATCTCAGGAATACTTGCCGAAGCGCTCAAGCTCGGACACCTTACACGCTCACAACTGTTCGACACAAATTACATCCCCATTCCGGATACATCCCCACAAAAATACCGGACAGCGTACGATTCATACACAGACCTGAACATCCAGCAGCCACTGGACCAGTTCCTGCGGGATGACGACCAGGTGGTTTTCGCCGTACTGGTAGACAAGAACGGCTACCTTCCCACCCACAATACGAAATACAGCAACCCGCTTACGGGCGATCCGGAAAAAGACAAAATGGGCAACCGTACAAAAAGAATATTCAACGATCCGGTCGGACTAGCCGCCGCACAAAACATTGAGGAGATACTTGTTCAGGCCTATGTCAGGGATACAGGAGAAAAGATGTGGGATATCTCGTCACCGGTCTATCTGGATGGAAAGCACTGGGGAGCCTTCAGGGTCGGATATTCGATGTAAGCGCCCCCCTGCAAGTAAATCAGCGCAATGAACGGGTTGCCCCCTGGCTGATCCCGTAGTGGAAAAAGGCAATAAGGTTGAAAGTCTCTTTTTCATACCCTTTCGGAAACGATCCGACCGGTCCGATTTTTTCAAGAGTCCTGATTACCTCGCTATCAAGAATTTTGCTCCCTGAACTCTGAAGTATCTCACTCGCCACTATCTCTCCATGCCGGTTGAAGGTTATCCTTACAGGGGTAACCCCTTCAATCCCCATCTTAGCTGCCTCTGGCGGATACCTCCAGACACCGTAAACTGCTGTCTCGAAACGCCTCAGAAAAGATCCGAAAAGGATGTCATCCGTATTCAGGAACTTTGTTTCTCCATCCGCAACCTCGGGGCCGTATTTTTTGCGATAAAGGTCCTCAAGTCTCGCCATTTTTTCAGCACCCGGATAAAAACTGGTGACTTCAGAAGAGTTAGTACGCTCTTTTTTCCTGAACAGTTCATCTTTTGAAGACCTTTCCCGTCCGGCAGAATCGGACTGCTGAAACAGCTTTGCTTTGGAGTCTGCAGGCGATTGAGCGGGTATTGATGCGGGCTGTTTGTTGTTGAACAGCCCCTGGAAAAGCTTTTCAACCGGGGCATCCCCTTTTGGAGCCGTCTCCACGGGCACTCGCTGCTTATCTTCTGAATGCCTGCGGACGGGAGAAATGTCTGGCTTTGTGACCTGAATCTCGGGTAGCCCCTCAAGATCGACCATAAACGGTTCGCTGACAAAGGGTTTTTTCTCTTCCTTCAGGTTCAGTATGGCGAAGAAAACTGCAGCATGAACAGAGATCGAGAGGAGAATCAGGTAAAGAAATCTTTTTTCAATGAGGTTATCGGACATCAACGGCCTTGCACAGATTCGATATATGGGTATATTTTACGGTCTGCAGGAGTTAAAAGCAACCTTTGCGCTGACAATAGCATTGCCTGCCGGGTTAGCTGCCGTTAAAGGCAATCCAATACAGGAGTTCCACTTGAACAACGAATCAATACTCTGGACCGGATTTGCAGTCACGCTGGGAATCATGTTCGTCCTGGACCTCGGGGTATTCAACAGAAAAAGCCATGAGATCAGCTTCCTGGAAGCTGCATCCTGGACCTCGGTTTGGGTGGCCCTTGCCATTGCGTTCAACATAGGGGTTTATTACGAGCTCGGGAGGGAAAGGGCCCTTGAATTTCTGGCAGGGTACCTGATCGAGCAATCCCTTTCTGTAGACAATCTCTTTGTGTTCATAATGATATTTTCCTACTTTCATATCAGCAAAAAGCATCAGCCCAAAATTCTGAAATGGGGTATCATCGGGGCCCTCGCTCTGCGGGCTGTGTTCATTGTTGCAGGGATAGATCTGATAGAGCGCTTCAGTTGGACCATCTATCTTTTCGGGGGGATTCTTGTTGTAACAGGGATCAAAATGGGTTTTGGCAAGGAGGAACAGCTGGAACCCGAAAAAAACCTCGTCGTAAGGATAATAAGGCGCTTCATACCTATCACCAAGCGGATAAGGAGCGATAAATTCTTTGTTCGCCGAGGCGGAATAACAGCTGCCACCCCTCTTTTTCTCGCACTTGTAGTTATTGAGAGCAGCGACGTAATATTTGCAATCGACTCGATTCCGGCAGTCCTTTCAGTCACCAGAGATCCGCTGATAGTCTATACGTCGAATGCATTTGCTATCATGGGTCTGAGGTCGATGTACTATCTTCTGGCAAATGTGATGGGGATGTTCGCATATCTCAAACTCGGTGTTTCATTTATCCTGGCTTTTGTCGGCATAAAGATGCTGCTTACTCACACCCCGTACAAGATTCCGATTCATTTTTCGCTAGGGGTGATATTCGGGGTGCTCATGGTTTCGGTTCTGGCTTCGATCGTAACAGCCAGGGGGAAAGCTTCCTTATGATGGGAGCCCGGCTTTTCTGACTCTCACTCTTGTTACAGAATTCTTGGCAATCTCTTCGGATACGAACAGATAACCCTCCCACTCCACCTCTTCGCCCTTTTCCGGGAAACGTCCGAGCTTGTGCAGGATAATCCCTGCTACAGTGTCGAACTGCAGGTCACCTTCAAACGAAACCTTGAGCAGATCTTCAAGGTCACTGACTGAAAAAAGCGCATCCAGAAGATAACTGCCGTCCGGAAGCACCTGAACCCTCAAGGGCTCTCCGATATCATGCTCGTCCTCGATCTCTCCAACCAGCTCTTCAAGAAGATCCTCGGTAGTAACCATCCCGCTCAGTCCTCCATACTCGTCAACTACAAGGGCAAGATGAACACGTCTGCGCTGCATCTCTTTCAGCAGATCATTGACTTTTTTCCCTTCGGGAACATAAAGCGGAGGTCTCAGTATCGACTTGACATCAAATGAGGGGTCAGCAACCATCTGGCCGAGAAAGTCCTTGGCATGAATGAATGCAGCTGTCTTCTCGATATCACCACTATAAACCGGGTATCTTGAATACTGGCTCTCCAGGATTGTACGCAGGATTTCTGCATAAGGCTGATCCAGGTCAATAGCCACAATCCTTGTCCTTGGAACCATGACTTCGCGTACCGTTGTATGGGTGAAGTCGAATATATTCTTGATATACTCGCTTTCTGCGGCAGTAAAGGCACCTGCCTCATGTCCCTCCGAAACGATCTGCTGGATCTCTTCCCTGCTGATAAATCCCTGAGCTCTTCCACTTATTCCGAAAAGAGCGAGCACTCCCCTGCTCGAAAGCGAAAGAAGGCTGACAACAACACCTCCGACACGCGCTATAAAATCGAGTGGTCTCGCAAAGTGGAGTGCGGCAGGATCGGCATACTGAAGCCCGATAGCCTTCGGAGCAAGTTCACCGACTACGAGGATGAAATATGAAAGGAGAAGCACCACAATGGAGACGGCAATCGGCTCGGCAGCATTTCTGATGATCATGGCAGAAGAATTCAGAAGAATCGGTTTAAGGTGCTCGACAGCAATTACACCACCAAGCGCAGAAGCGGTAGCCCCGACAACCGTCATGCCGATCTGTGCAACAGCAAGCAGCCGGTGCGGGTCATTCTGCAGCCCCTCTATGATCTGGGCCCTGCGGTCACCGGCTGAAACCAGTTGAGCAACACGGCTTTTACGGATGGATATGACTGCAAACTCTGCGCAGGCGAAAAAACCGTTTACGATGATTAAAATAGCTATTACAAAAAGCTCAATCAAGACACTACTCAACTACCCCCCCTTGCACGCATGAACTCTTTTCAATGAACTATATCAGGAAATTCGTGTATTATCCAAAAAAACAATTAAAAAATCTGTTCATTATCAAGGATTCCGCCTATTATGTAATATTCTCATCGCTACAAACAGACCTGTGGCTAGATGGGTGTTCAAGGAAAAAAATCGGGAGCGTACTGTATCAATGAGCATCAGAACCAGAGTAATTCTTTTAATTGTCGGGCTTTCTATTATGTCTGCCGCTGGAATAAGCCTTTACAGGGATCTTAGATCAAATAGAACCGAAACTTCTTCGAAAGACCAGTTAAAGCTCCTGAAAGAGGTTATTACCATTGTCAAAAAGAGCTATGTTGAAGAGGTCGACAACAAGAAGCTCATGCAGGGAGCTATCGAAGGGATGCTTTCCAAGCTTGACCCTCACAGCGCATTCATGACCCCTGAGCCCTACAAGGAGATGAAAGTTAGCATGGCTGGCTCTTTCGGCGGGCTTGGCATCGAGATCAACGTCAAGGACGGTAAGCTGACTGTCATCTCTCCGATAGAAGACACTCCTGCCTGGCGCGCAGGGATAAAATCGAACGACTATATCTGGAAGATTGACAACAAACTTACCAGGGGCCTTACAATCAATCAGTCAGTATCCCTGATGCGGGGGGAAAAAGGTACAAAAGTAACTCTCCATATCATGAGGGACGGAGAAAAAAAACCGCTGACTTTTCCTCTCACCAGGGACATCATCAAAACGAAGAGCATGAGAAGCAAGACTCTGCTCCCCGGCTATGGATATATAAGAATAATCCAGTTTCAGGAAAGAACCGGCGAAGATTTTGTAAAAGCACTTGAAAACCTTCACGCCGAAAACCCCGAAGGGCTCAAAGGGCTTGTCATCGACCTGAGGAACAATCCGGGCGGCTTGGTCGACACAGCGGCGCAGGTAGCTGACCGCTTCATAGGCGAGGGCAAGGATGACGGAACGATTGTTACCATGAAGGGGCGAACACCCGGCTCAAAGATGAGCCATTATGCAAAAGTCGGAGCAAAAGAGCCTCACTACCCTATTGTCATGCTTATTAACGGCGGAAGCGCCAGCGCATCGGAGATTCTCGCCGGTGCTCTGCAGGATAGTGGGAGAGCGATAGTCATGGGCACCCAGAGTTACGGGAAAGGTTCAGTCCAGTCCGTCATAGGGCTCCGTGACGGATACGGTCTCAAGATCACGACTGCGCTCTACTATACACCCAAAGGACGTTCAATTCAGGCCAAGGGGATAACTCCGGACATCATTGTTGCACAGCAGGATCTCTCCAAAAAAGCTAAAACTCCCGGGAAAGATTCCGCAGAGGAGGCTCCTGCAGAGTTCAGGGAAAAAGATCTGCAGAATCACTTCAAAGGCGACAAGGAAATGGATCTTCCCAAAAAAGCTGATCAGCCGAAAAAGCTTATAGACCCTACGTTAAAGGCTCCTGCAGTCAAACAGCCAGGCGAGGAACTTGCTGATGACTATCAGCTCTTCCGCGCTGTTGAAATGCTGAAAGGGCTGGATATTTTCAATGCCATTACCAAGGGGAAAGGGACCTCCCCTTCGGCTGTGCCTTCATCAGGCAGAGCCGCAAAGTAGCAGGGGTTAAATGTACTGCACTTATTACGGTTTCAGGGAAAAACCGTTCAACATCACTCCTAACCCGAGGTTCCTTTATCTGAGCAAGAACCATAAGGAGGCTTTTGCACACCTTCTTTACGGCATCGAAAATCATACCGGATTCATCGAGCTTACCGGTGAAGTCGGAACAGGCAAAACCACAGTCCTGCGAACCATCCTTGAGCAACTCGATGATGAAAACCACCACACAGCACTGATCCTCAACCCCTGCCTCTCATCAATCGAACTCCTGAGAAACATCAACCGTGAATTTGCAATCCCGCATGAAGGTCTTGAAAACGGCGCTCTTCTGGAAGAGCTTAACCGTTTTCTCATGGCTGAAAATCGTGCGGGCAGAACAGTCGTTCTGGTTATTGATGAGGCACAGAATCTGGCTCCACAAGTGCTTGAACAGATCAGGCTGATCTCTAACCTTGAGACGGAATCAGACAAACTGATACAGATCGTTCTTGCCGGACAACCGGAACTGAAGAAACTCCTTAACAGGACTGAATTGCGTCAACTTGCCCAAAGGATAACCGTAAGATTTCACCTCCTGCCGATGGATTTTGAAGACAGCTGCAACTACATCAGACACAGGCTTGAAATTGCCGGTGGTGGCGGGTGGATCAGCTTTCCCGAGACCGCACTGAAGAGAATCTACCGTTTTTCAAAAGGTTCCCCCAGACTTATAAACATCGCCTGTGACCGGGCACTGTTGGTGGGCTATGGTGAAAATACACAGCAAATCGACACGACTGTCGTGGGCAAAGCGCTGGCAGAGCTGCAGGAAGCGGCTCTGCCCGGCTGGCGGCCGTCGCTGCGGCAGATAGTGTCTGCAGTTGCCTTGCTTGCGACCGGAGTATTCATCGTTCTGGGACTATTGGCCACCTGGAGAGCAATATCTCCCAAGTCGGGGCTGCACCTTGCGGCTGCCCCTGGAAATGCCGGGATTATCCGCAATTACGACCGCAAACCGGCATTACAGCCCCCGGCAGCAAAACCGGCTTTACCCGTGGTGAAGAGCACATCCGCACTATCCACGGGAAACATCCCTATGGAGAACAGCACTGCAACTCCACCGCCCTCCCCCCTGGCATCGCTCCCCGCCGGGCCGGAAGCCGCCTTCAATGCTGTGGCCGCTTTATGGCAGTTACCAACCATCAGCAGCAGTGCCGGACGTACCACTCTGCAGCAGCTGGCAGTCGATCACGGGTTCACTCTCACCCCCCTGCGCGGCTCTCTGG
>JBGQLM010000013.1:0-38928 GCA_041500085.1 Geobacteraceae bacterium | reverse complement strand
TGTTAAGGGGTCCATCGCCTCACTGAAGGTTGCGGTGAGTTTGTTGCTGATCGGCACACCTGTAACTCTATTAACAGGGAGTGTGGAAATCACGGTGGGAGCTGAGGTGCTTTGTGACGCACCTGTGGTAAAGCTCCAGACATAGTTACTTGCCAGCGCATTGCCGGCCAGGTCCTTGGTCCCGGTGGTGATCGTAGCGGTATAGACGGTGCCGGATGCGAGATAGGTTGCCGGGGTAAAGACCGCGGTTACGCCGGAGTAGGTCACAGTACCCGGAACAGCATTTGCCCCTTGTTTCAAGGTAAATGTTGAGGTGGTGATAGTTGCGGGATTCATTGCCTCACTGAAAGTTGCGGAGAGTTTGTTGCCGATCGGCACATCTGTGGCAGCCTTAACAGGGGTTGTGGCAGTCACGGTCGGGTTGGTGGTGTCTGTGGCCGCCCCTGTGGTAAATTTCCAGACATAGTTACATGCCAGTGCATGGCCGGTCAGGTCCTTGGCGCCGGTGGTAATAGTGGCGGTATAGACGGTGCCGGGTAAGAGATTGCTTGCCGGATTGAAGACCGCTGTTACACCGGAGTAGGTCACCGCGCCTGAAACAGCCGTTGTCCCTTGCTTCAAGGTAAAAGTTGCCGTGTTGATCGTTGCGGGTGTCATCGCCTCACTGAAGGTTGCGGAGAGGTTGCTGCCGATCGCTACGGCTTTGGCACCGTTAACAGGGACCGTGGAACTCACGGTGGGGATGTGGTCATCATTATTATAAGTTGCTTCGCTGTGTCCCGGCAGGATAATAAAAACACCCAGAATTAACATCAATACAAGATAAGCTTTCTGTTCCATAAACCTTTTCATAAATACTCCTTTAAAATTGTTAACATGACGATTGTTGATTACTGACTTGCCACTATGCACTTCTATTATGGTCACTCTCCTTTTTTCGCTCTTACCTTACCCTTTAAAAACACGAAGGGCTTTGTCAACGAAAGACCTGACAATGTCATCCAGAGGTTCTTCGCCCAAGCCATCATCAAAGGTCATTGTAAAGGTTTTTGATGGGTCACGCGTGTTGGTAGCAGTCAGTGCACATGCTTGCCAGTCAACAAGAGGACCGGGTTTTTTCTGCCAAAACAGTTTTGCATAAGGCAACTTGCTTTGAATATTTGCTACGAACGAAGCGCTGGATATCATTTTAGATCTCCTCAGGGGGCCGGTATATATGATGTCCCCGGAATTCAGGCTGTAAATCAGGTTGATAGACTGAAGGCTGAAGACTGTTAGGAAAAACAACCAATGTTGTCTGAATCCTTCAGCCTTCAACCTTCATCCTTCAGCCTAAGGCGCAGTAATAGCAGTTGCGTTCAAGGTAACCGCAGTCTGTGCCAATGCCCGGCCGGTCATTTTTGCGCCGGTATTCAGCGAAATCAGCGTTTGACTCAAGATAATTCCCTTGAAGTCAGCCGCAGTACCAAGGGTCGCTTTGCCGGATACCTGCCAGAAGATGTTCTTGGCCTGTGCGCCGCCGGTCAGGGTAACGATGGTACTGTTGTTTACAAGAAGGTCTTCTGCTATCTGGAAGATCCAGACGTCATTTGCGCCCCCCGAGATAGTAACTCCATTTGTTATTGAAACTCCGGTGCTCCATTTGTAGAGGCCGGGAATGAGGGTCAGCCCGCTGATGTCTCCGGCGCCCAGTTCGGTAAAATCAGGTGTTGTTCTGCCGGCGGCGTCAGTGAATGCGGTCTGCATATCGCTTACGGCAGAAGTCATAATGGCTGGAGTAGGCGGAGCATCGTCAGCTGCGTACATTTTTCCGGTTACTACAGCCGATGTAGAAAAGGTATTGGTGGAATCCGCGATCAGCGAAAAGCCTGTCAGGTAACTCGCGGCAACAGGACTAACGCCAATATCGCCAACTACTGCGGTGGTTCCGGTTGTTGAGACTCCTGTTTTTGCCAGAATTACGAAATTCCCGGCTGTACCAAGATTTACCGGCGCGGGACCTGCTGCGGTTGCGGCTGCTGCTGTAGTAAAGCTGGATACATAGTTGCTTGCCAGAACATTGCCGGCCAGATCCCTGGCGCCGGTGGTAATTGTGGCGGTATAGATGGTGTTTGCAACAAGATTGCCGGTCGGTGTAAAGACCGCAGTTACGCCATTGTAGAGCACCGTACCTGAAACAGCCGTTGCTCCTTGCTGCAAGGTAAATGTTGCCGTGCTGATCGTTAAGGGGTTCATCGCTTCACTGAAGGTTGCGGCGATTGTCTTATTGGTAGCCACACCTGTGGCAAGATCAGCAGGGCTTATCATAGTCACGACCGGTTTGATGACGTCCGGGGCCGCACCCGTGGTAAAGCTCCAGACATAGTCAGTTGCCACTGCATTGCCGGCCAGGTCTTTGGCTCCGGTGGTAATCGTGGCGGTATGGACGGCGCTGGCGGCAAGATCGGTTGCCGGTGTAAAGACCGCAGTTACGCCGGAGTAGGCTACCGTGCCGGTAACAGCTGTTGCCCCTTGCTTCAGGGTAAATGTTGTCGTGGTGATCGTTGCGGGGTCCATCGCCTCGCTGAAGATTGCGGTGAGTTTGTTGCCGATAAGTACACCTGTGGCTGCATTAACAGGGACGGTGGAATTAACGACCGGTTTGATGACGTCCGGGGCTGCACCGGTAGTAAAGCTCCAGGCATAGTCAGTTGCCAGCGCATTGCCGGCCAGGTCTTTAGCCCCGGTGGTAATCGTGGCGGTAGATAGGGTGTTAGGCTCAAGATAGCTTGATGGAGTAAAGACCGCAGTTACGCCGGAGTAGGTTACATCGCCTGAAACAGCAACTTCCCCTTGCTTTACGGTAAATGTTGACTTGTTGATTGTTGCCGGGTCCATTGCCTCGCTGAAGGTTACAGAGAGTTTGTTGTCGATCGGCACTGCTGTGGCACCTTTGACAGGGATTGTAGAACTCACTGTGGCGGGTTGCTGCTGCTGTGTCGCCGGTACGTTAATGCGGGTGTTCACCATGGTAACAGAGGCATTCAGAGCCAACGCTCTCCCCTCAAGGGTTACTACCGCGACGTTGCCGGCGGTAGAAAAGGTAGTTGCCGCAGAAGAAATTATGGTTCCCACCATGGTACCGCCACCAGCTGCGTTAATCGTGGCGGAGCTGCCGACCTGCCAGAAGACGTTCTTGGCCTGAGCGCCGTTGATCAGAAGGACGCTCTGGGGAAATGCCGCTCCCGGGCCGCCCACTGTGAGGGAAGTTGCCATCTGGAAGACCCAGACTGCATTCGGATTGCCGCCTGCGTCGAGGGTGAGATCCCCACCCTGAATTGCAAATGTGCCGGGCGCTGATTTGTAGATGCCGGGGGCGAGGGTGCGGTTACCGAGTTGACCGGCAGCGCCTCCCAGTGACGAGACATCAATTCCGCCGGGAAGCGCAGCAGGAGACAGATTATCAAAAGCGCTCTGTGCGGCGAGGCGAGCCGCGGCTGAAATCACGCCCGGGTCGGAACCGGGAGGAGCTGTGGCTGAGCGTATCGTCCCGTTCACTGTCCCGACATTGAGTGGCGTTTCCGTATAAACATTGGCTCCCGTATCGTGGAAGCCGGTGATCAAGGCAGACGCACCCGTGGAGCCGATATCCCCATTAATTACAGTATAAATCCCCTGGTTGGTCAAACCGGAGTTGCCGCCGAAACCTGCAAACGGTGCGGCCGCCCCAAGATCGATTGAAGTCGCTCCGTAAACCGGCAAACTACTAATCATGATAGCCATAAGCAAAACGAATACAGTGTGAAATATACCGTTTACCAGCAGATAAGCTTTTCCACCAACAACTCTTTTCATAAAAGCCCCTTTTAAAAATCAATTTTAAATAAGAATTGTTTATTACTAAACTTCTGCTACCTGGGTACCAACACTCAAATCCATTCTCAGTGTGGGGTCTATTATTACAGGAAAATTCTTTCGTAATACTTTGTTTCGTGAATTACTAAATAATACAAACTGAACCAGATATGTTGTCACTGCTATTGCAACTAATAAAAGTATGTAGATAAACATTTTGTACTCCCTTTACTAGGCCTCCGAGGTTTCTAAAACCTCGGAGGCCTAGTTTTAAATAACCGCCACCTTGGTTGAAAAGCGATTACTGTTTCATTCTTATGGCGCAGGCACGTTGATGTGGGTGTTCACCATGGTAACCGAAGCATGGAGGGCCAAAGCTCTGCCATTCAGTGTTACCGGTTCGACGTTGCCGGCGGTGGAGAACGTGGCGCCTGAAGAGGCAATTATAGTTCCCACCATGGTGCCGCCACCTGCGGCGTTAATTGTTGCTGCGCTGCCTACCTGCCAGAAGACGTTCTTGGCCTGAGCGCCGTTGACCAGGTGGACGCTCTGGGGGAATGCTGCTCCCGGGCCGCCTACAAGGAGGGTAGTTGCCATCTGGAAGACCCAGACTGCATTCGGATCACCGCGGCCATCAAGGACGAGATCTCCACTTTGGATGGCAAATGAGCCTGGTGCGGATTTGTAGACGCCGGGGGCGAGGGTGCGGTTACCGAGTTGTCCGGCGCCGCCGCCCAATGTGGAGACATCTATTCCGCCGGGAAGTGCTGCGGGAGACAGTTTGTCAAAAGCGGTTTGCGCATCGAGTGCGGCTGCGGCTGCGATGGCGTTCGGTACGGAACCGGCAGGAGCGGTTGCTGTGTATACTGTCCCAGTCACATTTCCGATATTAGCGGTAGTTTGGGTAAAAACGGCGTTCTTGTCGTGGAATCCGGTGACCAGGGTAGAAGCCGCTGTGGTGCCGATATTCCCGTTAATTATCGTGTAAATCCCCTGGTTGGTCATCCCGGCGCCGCCACCAAAAACACCGAATGATGCGGCGGATCCAAGTGATACCGGCGTATTAGCGCCTGAAGTATTGTAATCACTGCCACGATGATCACTTGCGTAGGCCAGCGAGCTACCAAGAAAAACACTCAGAGCCAACATTGATACGAGATAAGCTTTTGGTGCAGTAAACTTTTTCATAAAATCCCCTTTTGAAGTTTATTAAGATCACGATTGTTTCTTGCCTGCCGTTTACTACGTATCCCTCTCCTCTTTGAGTTCATTAAAAAAACTTCGTAGCCCTTCGTTATTGTTATATCCCCCAGCCAATAATGATCAGAACTCGCTATCGGGTGAGATGACCAGGATCTTGAACTTAGTAAGGCAATTAGCCTGCCAATAGCTGAAAATGATTTAAAGGTTGAATTTATCTTTTAATAACAGGGTATTGGGCTAACTGGAAAGAAGGGTGGATAAATATTGTATGATCGTCTGGTATCAGTATTTGGTAAATACTCAACATGCTGACATTGCATTGAGAGGTGAAGGGACAACCAGTCGCCTTCTGCTACCGAATAAGTTGAAGCTGTTTTGAGACATTTAAGGAAAGGCTGATATATTTTCGTTATGGAAAGTGATTTGCCCCTGCATGCCGGGTTGTAAAGGGGAAAGGATCAGCTATGGGAATCGATAAAGACCAGGAACTTTCAGCAGCTGAACTGCGTCGCCAGGCCGAAGAGCGATTGTCTGCGAAAACGGTGGGACAGCATCAATCCGTAACCGGAGAAGATGAAAGAAGCCTGTCTTCAGGTCTGTTTGCATAATTCATAACTCATAATTTTCACTTGAATCGTGGGGTCAGCAATGCGAATCAAAAAAGACAGGAAACTTTCAATGGAAGCCGCAGAACTGCGCCGCCAAGCGGAAGAGCGGCTGCTTGCGAGAACTGCGGAACTGCATCAACCCAAAACCGGGGAAGAGATGCAGCGGCTCGTCCATGAACTTGAAGTCCACCAGATCGAGCTGGAAATGCAGAATGTCGAGCTACACCAGGCCCGTGATGAGGTGGAGAAGGTTCTGGAAAAGTACACCGATCTCTATGATTTTGCCCCGGTCGGCTACCTGGCCCTCGATCGCAATGGGACCATCCGAGACGTGAACCTTAGCGGGGCCAGCCTCCTGGGAATGGAGCGCTCCCGATTAATTGGCAGACAATTCGGACAGTTTGTCGTTGATGAAGCCCGGCCTGTCTTTTCTGAATTTCTCGGGAAGGTGCTTGCAAGCCAGGACAAGGAGTCCTGTGAGGTCACGCTCAAGAGAGAAGGCATTTTCCCGCTCTTTGTGCAAATCGAAGCCATTACAAGAGCTTCGGGGCAGGAGTGCCGCCTCGCCCTTATCGATATAACCGATCGCAAGCGAGCCGAGGCAGCCATTCTGGCTAAAAATGAGACCAGTTTGTCGCTGATTGAAAATCAGGAGGCTCACTGGTTGTTGATCGAAAATCTACCTGTCGGTGTTGTTGTCCATTCCCCAGATACCCGGATTGTACTCTGTAACCCGGAAGCCGCGCAATTATTGGGGATGTCGGCGGATCAGCTGCTGGGTATGGACGCCCGCGATCCGGAGTGGCACTCTATCCGCGAGGATGGCACCCGGATGTTAGTAGATGAGTTCCCCGTAAATCAGGTGATCGCCACGGGGCAGATACTGAAAAATTTCGTAATGGGTATTATCCGTGGTCGTGACGGAGAATACACGTGGCTGTTGGTGAATGCCTATCCCGAGTTTGACAAAAACTGGCTGTTGCAGCAGGTTGTGGTGATGTTCGCGGACATCAGCGATATCAAGTGCGCGGATGAAAGGATAAGGCGGCATCTGGAACATCTGACCGCCCTGGTTGAAATTGACCGTGCCATAAATTTCAGTTTCGACCTGAATCTCAGTCTGACAACGCTTCTTACGCATGTCGTTGTTCAGCTGGGGGTTGATGCAGCCGACATCCTGTTGTTCAACTCCACGTCCAGGACGCTGGAGTTCGTCGCCGGGCGCGGTTTTCACACCAAAGCCATCGAACATGCGCGCCAGCACCTGGGCGAGGGCTATGCCGGGCAGGCCGCACAGGAACGGATCATCGTTCATATTCCTGATCTGGCAAAGGAGCATGACAACTTTCTTCGTAAGATACTTTTGGCGGGTGAGAATTTCGTCAGCTACCATGGAGTGCCGTTGATAGCGAAAGGACAGGTCATGGGGGTGCTGGAGGTCTTTCAGCGCACTCCACTCAAACACGATGAAGAGTGGCATGACTTCCTCAAGGCACTGGCTGCCCAGGCCGCTATTGCGATCGATAATGTCACCCTGTTCGATCACCTGCAACGTTCCAACAACGAAATATTCCAGGCTTATGACGCTACCATCGAAGGGTGGTCGCGGGCACTGGAACTGCGCGACAACGAGACCGAGGGTCATACGCAGCGGGTTGCCGTTCTGACTGTCAAGCTGGCGCGCGTGTTCGGACTGAGCGATGCGGAGCTGGTGCAGGTCCGTTGGGGCGCGCTGCTGCATGACATCGGCAAAATGGGTATTCCTGATGCGATATTACTGAAAAAGGACTCGCTGACCGAGGCAGAAAGGGTCATTATGAATAAACACACGGTTTTTGCCTACGAAATGCTCTCCCCTATCCGCTATCTGCGTTCTGCCCTCGACATCCCCTACGCCCATCATGAAAAGTGGGACGGCTCCGGTTATCCGCTCGGCTTGAAAGGCGAACAGATCCCTCTTGTGGCACGCATCTTCGCGGTGGTTGACGTCTGGGATGCGCTGCGATCCGACCGTCGCTACCGCGCCTCCTGGTCGGTGGAAAAGGTGCGCAAGCACCTCCGGTCACTGGCTGGAACGCACTTTGATCCGCACGTTGTAAAGGTATGTCTTGATTCAGGCATTCTCGTGGATTGAGATAATGCTGTCGATTAATGGTTCCTGCTGGCGCTGATGACACAAACCGTTCGGAACGACTACCCGCATCACCCGCGCCATTGGTGTGGCAGCGGCCGCCCTGTTCGTTCGCATCTTCATCTTTTTCCACGACTGGCTGCAGTCTGGACAGCAGCTGCAGTCAAAGCCCCACCTGTATTAAAAATTTGACAATTCACATTTTCTCCTCGCATTTTATTCATGAGGCTTCTAGAATGCCAATCAGCCATAGGGTCGCTTTCTCCAGGTTTTGCCCGGAGCACTTCAAACGCCGATTACATCAGGATTCGACATGGAAAACGCGTGGCTTTACCGTTTCAAGCGCAAGATCATTACCGGACTGATCCTGCTTCTCCTGGTTTCGACAACCCTCTCCATGCTCTTCATAACCGTTATGACACGGGACTATCTTCTGAAGAACGATGCCGTTACCACCGGCGAATTGTCCGGCTCCATCAGCTCAAGCCTGAAATCCCTCATGTTGCGGCGTTCTCCTGAGGAGATCCAGAGTACCATTACCCAACTCGGGCATGACAAGCATATTGCCAAAATATTCATTCTGGACAGGGAAGGGCGGATAGCATACTCCTCGGACCTTTCGGAAAAAGGGAAACAGCTCTCGGTGAGGGATGAGACGTGCCGCGGTTGCCACAGCGCGCCAGGCATCCCGCCCGCCAGTACTACTTCCATAATCAGCAGAAAGGAAGGTGATGTTCATCGTAATGTTACCGTCCTGTATAACAATCCCGAATGCTTCGGCTGTCATGAGCGGAAGCACCGGATAAACGGCAAGCTGATCATTGACTGTTCCCTGGCGCCCACCTATGCACTCATCAATAGCATCCGCTTCGTGATCCTGGCATCCGCATCCGCTTGCCTGCTTATCATCTTCCTGCTCATACCCTACCTTTCCAGATCCATCGATCGCTATATTGAACAGGTCGTGTTCAAGAGCAACGAGATCAGCATGATTTACGCCATTATCGAGAGCGTCAGCAAGAGTATCGATATGGAGGACCTGAAAACCATTACGCTGGACATCGTGGGGAATACCTTCGCGTCCGAAGAGGTCAATATCGTGCTGCCGACACGGGACGGCCATTACCGTGTCGTAAATCGAACCAGAGATGAAGGGGAGCGCCGCAGCCGTCCGGAACCGGGCTGCATGCTGGCGGTCGCCATCAGTCGCTGGCAGGCCGGGGAGCTGCATGGCAAGGAGGTCTCTTCCGACCGGACCAGGGCCTATCTCCCCATTGCCAAGGGGGATTTCCCGCTTGCCCTGATAGAAATCTGTTCCCCGCAAAATCCATTTTCCGAAAAAAAGCTGAAGTTCATGGATTCGGTCATCAATCCGATCGGAATCGCTTTCGAGAACGCCAGGCTATACATGATTGCCATTACCGATGAGCTGACCGGCCTCTACACGGTGCGCCATTTCCGGACCTGTCTTGATCGCCAGCGTTATCAGTTCGAGCGTCATGGCGAGAAGTTTGCCCTGCTCATGATAGACATCGACAATTTCAAGGCAGTGAACGACAGATATGGCCATCCGGTGGGGGACATGGTCCTGAAGAGAGTCAGCCTGAGCATCGCTGATTCGGTGCGCGGGAGCGATCTGGCTTTCCGTTACGGAGGAGAGGAGTTTGCGGTGCTGCTTCCCAATACCGGTCATGTGGGAGCGCTCCACGTGGCGGGACGGATCCTTGCCATGGTGGAGGAAGAGCTGACCGAAGTCGAGGGTGTTCAGATCAAGAGCACGGTAAGTATCGGGCTGGCGCTGATT
The DNA here is from genome assembly GCA_041500085.1 of Geobacteraceae bacterium. Classification (GTDB taxonomy): domain Bacteria; phylum Desulfobacterota; class Desulfuromonadia; order Geobacterales; family DSM-12255; genus VEOV01. Next base: position 29,348 of record JBGQLM010000013.1, on the reverse strand, counting down.
CCCGAGAATGCTTCTTCGGTGAGAGACCTGATCGTGGAGGCTGACAATGCCTTGTACGTGGCCAAACGGAGCGGGAAGAACAGGGTCGTCAGGAGCGAGAGGATTGCCTGCGGCTGAGTCAGGGATCAATTTGTTATCGTTTTTTTAGTGTAAAGCGATGTCGCAGGTGGGTGAATCTGCAATAAATTGCTGGAAATGCTTTCATGACTTACTGTCCCAGTTTTTTCAGCCCCTCTTTGACGCTGTTCTGATCGAACTTGAAGCGATACTGGATGAAAGGTCCCTCGGCAGTATAGTTGGCAGCTGAAAAATCCCTGTCCTTGAAGCCGGCAAAGTTGTAACCGACGCTTATCCAGGCATTTTCCATAACGTTATAACCAACTGAAGGCCCATAGCTGTAGTCGAACTGGCTTACTGCCCAGGTGTGGAGAAGAGATCCGCGAAGCCCGATGTCCCACTCTTTTGTAATGTCGTATCTCCCTTCTGCTCCTACGAGATCCGTAAATCCGCTGTAATCCAGTTCGTCAATCTGCTCCAGAACATACTTGGCTCCGTATTGAAGTGAGAGCTGTGTCTTCTTGTTCGGGTGGTAGTTTGCGTTCAGGTTGTTGACGAACCTGTTCCCGTGTGTCGAAAATAGCGGAGCCTTTTCTTCAGAGGCGATCAGATCAAGCCGGTCAAGTATGATCCACTCTGTAACCGGCGGTCTGTACGCAAGGCCCATTCTCAAGCTGCCGTCACTCTTGCTCGATGAGCCTGCAGTCTGGGTATGAAGGATCTGAAGTCTTGTTGTCCAACCCCAGTTAAGTCCCTGCTCGTTGACTACTCCGGAAATAACTCCCCATTTGTTATCGATTTCGCTGGTACGGTATTCGACCCGGTTAGCCCAGACAAGTTTTTTCTCGGTATAGTTCGCACCCAGAGAAACAGCAGTGAAATCCTCGCCGCCGATTGCCGGAGGCACTGCCGGGTCGAGCTGATAGCCGGTCTTTTTCCTGACGGTCTGATTGTGGTCAAGGCCTCCATCAAGCATCCATCTCGGATTGACCTGCCACTTCTGGGCAAGGCCGACATTGGCAAATGTTCGATCGCTGTTCTCTTTTATATCGTTTACCACCGAGGAAGAGATGCTTCCCCCGGCCCACGGGGTGGTCTTAATGCCGACACGGGTGGTGTTCGTATCTGCGGCTGCTCCGTAGGTCAGCTCCTCCTGTGCGAAAAGGGTCACCTTCTTTGTTGCCAGGTAGTCCATGCCAAGGGTAGTTTTGGTCGGGAAGTCGGTGTTGTTGTTCTTGCTGAAAAGAGCCTGGTCATGGTCGACACGCAGGGTAAGTTTATTGTTCAGGGCTTTCCAGCTTGCACCGGCCGTGCCCAGTAACGAAGATGCGTTACTGCCGTCCGGTAAAGTGTCGTTCGCGTATCTGACGCCGCTGCGCAAGGAGTATTCCTTTTCATTGTAAGAAGCCAGTAACTCCATGAAATCCCTGACTGCTCCTGTTGCAAGAGTATACTGGCGATACGCCTGAGAGCTGAGGGTCACTTTTTCATTCAGCTTGTATCCACCTTCTGCGCCGAATTTGCGCGTGCCGGATTCACCCTGATTCTGCTGACCAAGACCGAAACCCGCTTCCTGCTCGCGGAAGTATGCCTTGGCGTCCTTGGTCTTGTCAGAATGGGTGATTTCGGCCAGGTAAGCATCCCCGCCGGTTTTCCCCAGAGTCCCGTCATTGCTAGTTGTGGCAGCTTCGGCTCTGAGTCTGGTTCCGGTACCCAGTTGTGCAGTCAGGTCACCTCCGTAGAGATTCCCGTCACCTGAAACATGCCCTTCATGTATGTGGGTTGCCCCCAGGTTGAGCTTTCCATCCATCAGCTTTGTTCCGGCACGACCGCCGTAGGTAATGGCTTCATTACCTGTGTTGGTTATCTCATATTCTACGACTATGTATATCGGGTTGAGCTGCTCGTCTTTGCTTGGTACCGGGCTCTTGAAGAAGAGCGTCCCGGAATCGTAATCGATGCTGTAATCAATGAAACGGCTCATTGATTTGGAACTGGTGACCACTTCACTATGGAAGCGGTCCCGGGACTCAATAGTGATCTTCTCAGAATTCAGGACTATTCCGGTTCTGGAAAGTCTGAAAAGGCCGGAAGTGCCGTCTCCTTGGATTTCGTCTTTCATGAATGACTGCTCTGTCTGACTGCCAAAAGCCGTCACATCAAGATATTTCGTCCTGAGCTCGCTCTTGATGCCGTTCATTCTGCGACTGTAACGTGAAAGCTCCGTTATGGTCAGGCCTGAATCGAAATCGCCGAACAGGGCATAGAACTGGTCGCGTTCGATTTTCAGATACAACTTTCTCTGACTTGAGGCATCGTAAAGCTGGCTTGTTGCATCACCATAAAGTGTGTAGAAGGAGTTCGGATCTATCGTCTGGAAAAGGGCATCTCCGGAGACGCCGGTTCGCTGCTTGGCGCTGTCATAAGCCATGGTAAGGAGCCATTCGCCCTTGATAGTCCCTTTTGCATAGAGTGCCAGCCGCTCCTTGTCGTACAGATGCTCTTCCTGGCCAGCTGCTTGCAGGTTTTCCATATGGCCGGAGAGAGTGTTGTAACCCGCTGTCCCCTCGGCAAGTCCAACGAGGATCCAGTCACGCATCTTCGGTTTTACATAAGTATCAATATCCAGAACAGCCTTGTTGTAGGAAACCTGAACCCGGTATTGACCGCTGGAGTTAACCGGCTGGAAGTTCATCCAGCCCTGACTGTCGATCGTGATCCCACCGCTGCCGGTATTAAGTCCTGAACTGCCGTTTGCTGTTAATGGTCGCAATACTTCACTCTTCAGGACAAGTTCGGCATTGGCTGAAACTGGCTTGTCATCCTTGTCAAAGAGCTGGACCCTCATCCTGACCGGAGTTCTGCCGTCGGCAATATTTCCGTCGGCGGAAACCAGCTTGATGGCACTGATCTCACCGGTACGGATCACTTTGGCGCTCTTGTCAAAGCGGGTCACTCCAAGCTGATCAAGACCTTTCAACTGCAGGGTATGAGACCCGGTATCGCCGAAATCGATGCCGATATACACATAAAGAGTTTTTTCGCTCTCTTTATCGTCCATGCTGAACCCGATCCGCTCTGCAGAAATCTCCTGACCGTCCAGCAACAGAACGGGTTTTAGAGCCGAGTTGAGTACGACTCTGACCGAGTTGTGCTGGGTTGCCACGTAGGCGCCGTCAGCCGGAGAAAGAATGCCGGCATCATCATTGACATGAAGTTTGTTATCGTTTTTTGTCGATGTTTTTGTTGCCTCGTTTGCAGAGTCGGCTGTCTTCTCGATGTTTTCGTGATATTCCTCGTACTCACTCTTCCTGATGATGCCCGGTTTAAGCAACTCCTCTTTAACAGAAGACTGATCCTGGGATAGTAGCTGCCCTTCAGTGGTGTTCAGCTGTTGTTGGACAGGAGCCACGTCCGGTTTGATGATCTCTTCCATGTCTTCAGAAAGCTCACTGGTTGCACTATATGTTTTCAAAGGTTTGCCGGATTCGTCCGAAATGATGACTGAAACCATGCTGGCCGATTCATTGTTGGGAATATCGCCATCACTGAATGTCTTTATTCGCAGGTCAAATCGCTTCTCATCAGGCAGCTTGGTGAAGTTGTATTTAAGGATCGATCCATTCACTTCGGGATCGGAAACAGTCGTTCCTCCAAGTTGAGTTGTGCCTGACATGTAGAGCAGGCTATTCGGCATGACCAGGGTGACTGTAGCCCTATGCAGGGTCTCCTTGATATTTTTCAGACGGATACGATAGTGAACAATGCCGTCATTGAGGGCGGAGGCCAGTACGGCATGCTCTTCGCTGTTTTCATGAGCTGTCCTGGAGCTCTTTTTCAGCTGTACACCCTTGTCCCCTGTTGCATTCTGCTCGACTGAGCCTGCTTCTGGCGGAGGGGCGTCTGCTATTACATCCCGGGAGCTATTTGAAGCAGACAGTATCCCGGCTTGTCCCGGATCAAGTTGAGGACGGACCAGGGTGCTCGTCTTCTCTGTCAGTTGGACCGGTCTGCTTGTTGTCTCCTGTTTCTGTAGGCCGCTTCTCTCCTTGATGATTTTGAGGTGATTTGTCTCGATCGTTTGCGTTGCCGTAATATTTACCTCTACCCGGCGGTTCATGGCTCGGCCGGTATCGGTCTTGTTGGTTGCAAGCGGCGTTTTTTCTCCACTGCCGCTCAAAGAGAGCTTTTCCGGCGGGAGGTGAAGTGCAGCGATCAGGTAGCGGCCGACACTTCTGGCTCTGGCAAAGGAGAGGGCTGTATTGTCTGCATGAATATTGCGGCTGCGGGGGGCGATACGGACGTTATCGGTGTGGCCGACAACGTCGATCTTGTCAATGTTGAAGCGACCCAGCATCAGGGCAAGTTCATCCAGATGTTTGCGATCCTCCTCATTCAATTCGGCGCCAAATGTCGGAAACTGTGGCCGAACAACTACAGTCGGCAGATTGAACTGGTTCTCTTCTTTCACGAGAGAGAGAATATTGTCCACGGCCGGAGCAGAAATGTCTTTGGCCGCTGGGCTGTCAAAGGTAAGGATGGCTTTTGTCTGCAGTTCGCCCCCTTTGGCCTTCCGGCCAATGGCAACACGGAAACGGAGCTCTTTCTGCCAGTCAGCTCCTGCAGCGCCGAGATGGTAGGAGACCTTGCCGGAAGTCACTTTGGGGTCGGCAATGACAGTGTCGCTGAAATTGCTGCTGCCGTTGACATATGCGGCGCCTTGCGGAAGAAATACCGTCAGGCGTAAATTGGTCAAGAGAACCGCGGCAGACTGCAGCGGTATCCGGTAGTCGATGAAATCACCACTTTGGCTGCTGATCATCTCAAGGGATATTTCACCTTTGTAGGGTTCAGGAACGGCAGCCCCGGAATTCTTTTCCCCGCCTCCAGTGAGGGTGGCAGGCTCTGCTTCAGTTCCCTTGCCACTTGAGACTACTTTCTCTGCTGCTGCTTCTGCCGGGAGGGGATAAAGTTCCGGCCTGCCGAGATAGAAGTCCGTCCGCCACATCGTACCGCCCTGCATATCGACGAACTGGGAGTAGGCCCGCCCGGCAAAGCGGCTGTTCTGTTCACACGGAAGCACCTTGTATCCATCAGGAATCGAGTCCAGATCCAGTTGCACAACATGGGTGCCGGACTTCACTCCTTCGAAGTGGAACATTCCCAACTTGTCGGAAATAACGAAGGTTCCGTCTTCAAGATAGATTCCGATCCCTTCCATCCCTTTCTTGTTGTCTTCACTGTTTTCTCCGCAGGCACCGACGATAACCCTTCCCATGATGATATTGCGGCTCCGCATGAACGGCTCCTGAACCTGAACCGTTGCTTTCGCACTGTTGGATTTGACCGAGTATGCTGCTGTTGCCATGGCTGTGTTTGTTGCGATGCCGGTCTGTGCACCTGCGCCAATAGCAACAGTGTAACGGATGGATACAGAAGTGGCCGGAAGGATATCAGCCAGAGCAAAGGTCATGGTGACGCCATCCGGAGAGATGGCAGGATCAGGAACAGAGATCCCGTTAACCTTTGCAGATCCCTTCTGATAACGGAATCCATGAGGGAGTTTATCAATAAGTACCGGAGAGAAAACCGTCCCTTCGATATCCTTGTTTTCGAGAACAAGTTCATAGCCGAGATAATCTCCGGCAGAGACGAGACTCTTGCCGGCACTCTTTTTCAGCCAGAGAGAGCCGATTTTCGGGTCGAGCGGGATGTCGACACGTATTGCCGGACCTGTAGGAACCGCGAATATTTCGCCGCGTGATCCCGGCTCCAGGATCGCAAACGGCGCACCAGGGAGAGACTGGATTATTGTCGTAGAGATTTCAGAGGGTGACTTGTAGCCGGTCGGTGGCGTTACCTTCAGGATATAGCTTCCGGGATTTACAAACGGGAATCTGTATCCGCCCGGAGGGAATGAGTAGGTGTTGGTTTCCCTGTCAGTGGCGGTGCTACCTGAGACTACCTTGTTCGGATAGGTGTTCGTCACAAGACCGTTGTCACCAAAAACAGCTGCTGCTGTTCCATCGGCATTGAGCAGCTGGACAGTTGCACCGTCAACCGGCTTGCCTGTCCTCGTGTCAAAGACGATCCCGAAGGGGTCGACAAGAACCGCGTCAGCTGCAGAATCGGTCCCGTCCATGATGTCTACATAATGAGCCCTGACTGAGCTGGCCTCGGAAACGGAGAGTGTCCCGCTGTTTGCGCCGCCTGATGCTGTTGATGACGTCTGGATGTAACCGACGAAAATGCCTGTATCGACCCCGGTTTCAGTGAGTTTCAGAGTTTCGCTGTCCCCGGTTTTCGGGTCGGTAATTGTGACGATGACACTTTCCGCAACGCTCCGGTCAATGTTCTGGTCCAGGTCGGTAAGACGTACGAACATCGGCTCACCGGCGTGGAACACTGCTGATTTAATCAATGGTACCGGAGAAGAAAGGTCTATGGCTTTGCCGGTTCCGGAAATTAACGGGGGACTCAACGCTGTAAAGGAGCCGGAAGAGTTGGTGTAATAAGTTGACGGGACATGAGTGCTGATCGCTTCCGGAACTCCCGGAGCATACTTCAGAAACTCTACCGTTGACGGGGTTCGGGTGAAGACCGTGACAGTTACTGAGGTAGAAGCTAAAGAGACTCCACGGGAAGTTACATTAGCCCGGGTGGTGATCCTGTCGCCGAAATTGGCGGAGATGGCATTCAACGGCAACAATGCGACCGCGACAAGTACAGACAGGAACATCAGCGTCCGAGTCACTCCCCTGCTGACTGGACAGACCCATGCAGCGGGTCTTGACACGGCCGTGTCATGACCCTGCTCAACGGCCATGAGGCCGGAGCGAATGCTGCAGAGGTTATTGATCCAGTTTAAGAACATGCTGCCTGTAACTCCTATTTGATGATCACCTTGTAGGCAATTGAAACACTCTTGCCCACAGGGATAGTTCCGGTTGTGCCAGCGCCTGCTCCCAGGCCCACATTGACGGCAAGATTCGGTGCCACGTAGCTTGCCTGATTGGCGCCTGTTCCAGCTGCGACAAGTGTCGAAGTCTGTGCGTTCGTGTCGCTATAGAAAATTTCTTTGCCGCTGTAAGGGCCGGGGGCGGTCACAAAGGTTACCAGGTCAGTCTGAACCACGTCGGTCAGGGCAATTCCATCCAGATCACTGCTGGTATAGTTTGTTGCAACAATCACGTATTCCAGTGTGTCGCCAGGCTTGCCGGTAACACCGCTGGTGTAATAGGTGTTAGTGGCTCCGCTGACGGTGAAACTGGCAGCTCCTGATCCGGCAACTGCTGCAGTAGCATTGCGTACGTATTGTGTCAGGGAGGCGTTCGCTTCGGAGGATGTCCAGCTGTTCACCGGGTTAGTCGTAGCAGTTCCGTCTGCCGCACCAATGGTCGAGACTTTTCCCAGTACAGATACCGTGATCGGTACACCTTTGGTCTGTACAGCGCCCGGGAGCACCGTAACGCTGACACTCTTCTGTTCGGCCACGAGAACTCCGGCAGCCGGGATGTCTGCGGCTGGTATGGCATCGGACCAGTTGAGCCGGTAGGTGCTGCTGACAGCATCATAGACAGTGCCGGTCACCAGCCGTGTATAGGTATTGCCGTGTACGGTGAAGAGTATTGTGGAGCCGATGCCGATTCCGTTAACCGGGCTGTCGTTCCCTGTTGCGTCTGCCGCGGGAACAGTGACGAATGTCTGCCCGCTGGTTCCCGTGGTTACGGTAGCGCCGAGTGTTACCACTGTGTCCGGATTGTTGCTGATGTTAACCGATGCCGGGTTTGCCGAGTTGACATTGGTTGTCCCGCCGACAGATATCGAAGGAGTGACGGTATAGGAAGCAGGGCCGTTGGCCGTTGCCGTAATGATGATTGAATCTGTAATCGTCGGGGTATTCAGGCCGGCATAGGTAGCTTTGCCGGAGGTGATCCTGATGTTCGGAGTTGACGGAACCAGGGCGACGATAACGGTGACAGATGCGGAAGCAGTTCCACCCGCATAGGTTACCGTAGCTTTGTTGACAATCCTGGTGTTTGCGGCAGTTGATGCAGATGCATCCCATGCCGTAAGCAGCAGTGCTGTCAACACGAAGAAGATTGAGAAATATGTGAAGGTGCGTGCTTTCATCGTTGCCTGTACTATTTGCATTGTTATCGGGTGTGCTCCAGTGCAGGGGAAAACCCTGCACTGGAGCCAAGCCGCTGTTAAAAGTTTACGGGTTCACCGTCACCTGGTAGACGATGGTCGCAGATGCACCGGCGGATATTATGCCGGCACCGCTACTCGCCGGGCTTTTGATGCTGATGCCGGCTCCGGAAAGCGGGAATTTAGGGATGCCGACGTTATCCGCTACAGCACCACCGTTAAGAGTCGTTGTGCCATTGGTGTAAGTCACATATGGCGACAGGGGATCGGCGATGGTTGCCGCTGTGGTGTCAGAAGACGAGTTGTTGGTAACAACCACGGTGTATGTTATGGTGCCGCCCGGTTTGACCGTGGTGAGAGGATTTGCGGTTTTGGTGACAGATACCGGGTTTAGCTTGACGGTAGTGACGGTTTGATTGTTGTCGGCTGGCTTGGTAGTGTATGCAGCCGTTGCTGCTGCTGCATCGGTGGCGGTCACTGTTATATTGGTCGTATATGTACCGTCAGCGGGAGCCCCAGTAAGAGTAGAGGTGGTCTGGGTGTATACGTCAGTCCTGTATTCGCCGATAACCGTACCAGCAGGTGCAATCGTACCGTCAAGGCGAGGTGTAGCGCCCACCGGGGTGAGAGTTACCGTTGCATTTGTTTCTACACCGCCGTTGGCCGAGCTTGCTACTGTACCATTGGTCTTGCCAGTTACGGTGTAGTAGTAGACGGTTCCCGTGCCACTAACTACTGCTACGGTGGTGGTGTTGACAACGAGATCTACGCCAGCTGCTCCAACCGTACCGGCCGGCAGGGTGATCGTGCTTGTGCCAGCTCCGGCGCCGTTATCGGTGGTGCTGAGGATAATCCCGCCCCACATCGAAGCAAGGGTATTGCTGGCGAGAGTGCTTGCAGTAGCACCAGCAACACCGCTGGCAGCAGCGGTTGGATTGGGGACGGTCAGGTCGTTTTTGCCATTACTCCGGTTGATGATGCTGTAAGTGTAGGTTACCGTGGAATTTTCGCCGGTAGTCTGGACGAGCGGCGTTACAGTGGCATAGGGTGCCGCAGCTTGTGTGGCGACGATCACTGTGGTGCTCCCCTTCGAGGTCTTGCTCGGGATGGTAGGGGTGGTGTAAGTTACGGTCGCTTCGTTGAAGATGGTGGCGCCACCGCTGACTGACGCCTGGATCTCGCCAGGACTGAGCATCATAAGTCCGGCGATCAGGCCCAAACCTGCCAGTGCGGTTCTGAGGCCTACTGACGCTCTTTTTTCTGTTGTACGTTTCATCTTTGTTACCTCCTGTTGTTGTTTACGGTTAGTATCTGTAGTTACATCCGTGCCGAAAAAATTCTCTGGATCAAGTCGTAGTTCGTCAGGTCGTCCTCTCTGCCTCGGGAGCGGCCCCGACCGGCATCCCCCTGAAATTACACCATGTAGCAATCTGTTTCTCTTAACCTTTTCTCCCATGCGATACCTCCTTATTGTTGATGACAAAGTTTTTCAGCAGCTGACTCTTGCCTTTACTTCACTCTGACGCGAAACTCCACATGACCGCTCCCTCCTGGGGGGACTTTGCTGATAGTCCAGCGGATATTGGTGTATTCTTCAGGCTTTGCCTGGCGGACCTCTCCGTTCTTACCCTTGATCTCGTAGCTGAGCATGAGCGGTTTCTTGTAACTCTTGCCTTTGTCGATGGAAAAGGTGATATCGGCGTCAGCTCCAACAGCGCTGTCCTGCACATAGCTGGTGTTCTTGGGCACAGGATCATCGATAATTGCGTTGGTGACCACCTCTGTTCCGGTGTTCTTGTAGCTGATGGTGTAGAAAACGGTGTCGCCAGGTTCGAAACTCTTGGCCTTTACCCGTTTCAGCTCGTTCTTTCCGTTTTTGACAACGGCGATCTCTTTTTCTGCCTTGATACTCAGTGTAAGGTCTGCAAATGCGACTATCGGCATTAGCAGGGTGACAACTACTGCTGCGCAAATCTTGATAATTTTGTTCATTCTTGCTCTCCTTTTGAAAAATAGTTCAGTGTCCTTTGCTCTCTTCCTGGGGTTAGTTCCGGATATCAACGTATTCCTCCTGGTAATTTTATTTGATCTGCGTCTTGTATTTGATAGTGAAGTTGTCGCCATTGGCTCCAAGGGTGCCGGTGAACGGCAGGGTCCATTTTGCGACATTACCGTCATAAGCTCCCGAGGGCGTTATGCTGATGCCGCTATTGTTGAAAAACTGCGGTGTACCGGGAGTCGGAAGAGCCCCTGTGCCGGTGAAATCAAATACCGGACCTGACGGAGCGACCGCTGCCGGGTACGAATTGGTGCCAAGGGCGACATAAGGGCTGAGAACGTCGGAAATTGATATGTTGCTGGCGACAACGCCGCCGGTATTGGTTACCAGCAGGGTATAGGTGATGATCTCGCCCGGTTTGGCAGTTCCTTTGTCGGCGGTCTTCAGGATAGTCAGCGTGGCATCACTGACTACCTGAAGGCTCTGGTCGGTCACACCGTTGACCAGATTGCCTCCGGCGACACTGATGTTTCCGGAACCGTTTGTCCACGTTCCCAATGCCGAGCTGGTAACCGATGCGGTGACGGTACAGCTGCCGACTCCGGATGCCATGCTGCCTCCGGCCAGGGAGACATTGCTTGCGGTGAAGCTGACAGTGCCGTTGCATTGTGAGCCTGCTGCTGCGGTAACTGTTATATTTGCGGGCATGGTATCGGTAAATGCCAGGCCGGATTGAACCGGGTTGCCGGTTGAGTTGGTCAGGGTAAAGGTCAGGGTTGACGATTGACCCGGAACGACTGTTGTCAAGGCGAATGCTTTGGTCAGAGTCGGGAAGTTGGAGACAGTGAGGGTGACGGGGCCGGCGGCCGTGCCGGTCAGTGCCATAGAGGCTGCCCCCCTGGTCGGAACCACGATGCCGGTGGAGCTGGGGGAGCCGGTGCTGTTGTTTTCGGTTGCGGTGGCTGTGACACTCTGGGTGATGGTGCAGGTTCCGCCGGGGACGATTGTGCCGGTATTGAAGCCGACCGTGGTGCCGTTATTGACGCCGCCAGTCAGGGTGGCGCTGCCCGTGCCGCTACAGGCAACACTTCCGGCGGCGTTGTTCTTCAAGGTGCCGGTATAACTGTCGCTGATGCTGACGCCGGTAAGGTTGCCGGGATTGCTGGCCGGGTTCGTTACCTTGATGGTCATGGCAGAGGTGCCACCGATGGAGATGTTGACGGGTAAAAAACTCTTGGTCACGGAAGGGGGGGCGAACCCGTTATATGTCGCAGAATCCGAGTCCGGCGTTATTGCCGCACTGTTATACATCGCGTTTGCAGTCGCAGTGTTTGTCTTCGACCCGGAGACTGCGAAGATCGGCCCGATGATGCAGTAGGCGAAGTCCTGGTTATTACTGTTATTGGCAACTACCAGCGAGAAGTTCTGAGCAGATGGAGTAACAGGGTTGATAGTGACATCATCGCCATTCTTCCAGATACAATTGGACAAGCTTAAGCCGGGATCGACTGCAGCAAGGTCAGCATCAGTCAAGGTAACACTGTCCAGCGGCACGTCACCGTCGTTCTGAACCGTGAACTGGTAATAGACTTTGTCGCCTGTTTTCAGGGCAATATTGGAGTTCCACAAAATGGATGAGGGGCCGGGAGCCGATGTGGAAGTTGCCACTTCTTTGAAAAGTGAGATAACCGGATGGGGCGGGTTTACTGTCAGGGTATCAGAGGTGGTATTGCCGTTGCCCGCAGTTGCATCGGATACCGTGGTGGAGTTGACGTATGAACCGGTATTTGGTGCTTTCACATTGACCGTAACGGTGCAGGAACTTCCCTTTGTTACTGTCGCGCCGGTCAGTTTTATCCCGGGGGCGTTTGCAGCCAATACGCCGCCGCTGTTGCTGGTAAGCGTACCGCCGCAGGTATTGATAGTTACTGCGTCATAAAGCGTCATTGCCCCTGGCGAGGTCGGGAAAACATCAGTGAAGGTAACTCCGGTCAGATCGACACTCTGATTGGGATTGCTGATGGTGAAAACCAGTTGGGAAAAGCCGGAGGTAAGTACCGGATTCGTGGAAAAAAGTTTTTTCATGACCGGGGGCTTGACCCTGGGACAACCGGTGAAAGTGATGTTGTCGAGAGCGAATACCCCGGCCGGCTTGCTGGAACCGCTGGTGGCGAAGCGGAATGTCGTCTTGTCGGTGCCGGTGGCTGCAGCTGTGGCGACCAGTCCGATCGACCACGAGTTTTTAGAAACCGTTGGTGATGGGGTGAACAGAGAAAAAGTAGTTCCGTCGGTACTGGAGGTAACATATATGGGACTGGTAGGGTTGGCCCAGTCTCCGCTGGCATCGAGCCCTGAGTCAAAAGTAACGCCGACGCCGCCATAGTTGCTGGTATCCAGTACAAATTCAAAATAGTTATTCAAGGTATAGTTCGGAGCTGTAGGGTTTTCAGACCAGCTTGCTCCGGCTGTTGGTGCGGTACCGCCCCATGCGTATGCCCGGCCATTAATATTGGCAACTGACTGAACGCCGGATGCGGAGACGAATCTCGTTGTTGCAGTCGAGACATCTCCAGCCCTTCTGGTATAGGGAGGACCGGTTGTGCCAGGGCCTGTCGTGGTTGTGAGCATCTCCCACCTTGCCAGTTCCACCGGATTCGGACAGGAGGAAGGGGGGGGCGCCGGGGGGGCGGTGGTATTGACTATCAGTGTGGCAGTGGCGAACTTTCCGGTATCCAGCGTATTGACAAAAAGATGGTTGGAGGTGTTGGCATATGTCGTCCCGGCTGCGGAGCCTGCGGAAGGGGCCACTTTGACTTCGACAATGCAACTGCTGTTTGCGGAGACCGTGCCGCCGCTCAGCTTAATCCCGGCGCTTCCGGCAGCCAGCGGATTGCCGGCGTGGTCGGTGAGCGTCCCGCCGCAGGTGTTCGTGGTTGTCAATGGGGTTGCCATCCTTAAGGTTCCTCCGGCTGGAGCCACCACCACGGTCGTGAAGTCATCTATGAAGTTCAGTCCGCCCACCGCGCCGGCATTCGGGTTGGATATCGTGAAGGTGAGTGCGGAACCGTTAGCCACATTGGTCGGGCTAGGGAAAAAACCTTTTGAAATGGTGACACTGGCAGGGTCGATGATGTTGGCTATGCGGGCGCTGGTGGAGTAGTCGGCGTTGTAGTGGAAACTGCTGCCGGAGAAGTCGTACAGCAGGGTATTGAGCGTTTGAGTAGTCCCGCCTCCGCTGAGAATCTTTACGGTGTAGGTTGTGACAACATTACTGCCCCCGGCCTTGTAATCGCCGCCAATGCAGGAACGATAGGTGAGGCTGCCGGGATCGTTGTCCCACTGGCAGGCGTTGGCGTACAACCCGCTGTTTGGATTGGGAACATTGGCGGTGTTGTTGTCTGCCGAGTAGGTAGTGTTGACGGCGAGAATCTGGAAAATGGTGTTCGGAAAATTGATAAAAGCCTCAAACTGGTTATATCCCTGAGTGGCGGTGCCGCCGTCAAGTTCGATGGTGTAGGTATTGCCGACCACAAGATTCATGGCGCCCCCTGCAGGGATCGAGGCACCGTTCAGTTTTACATCCGAGATCGAATTGCGTGACTGGGAGATCAGGTGCTCCACATAAAGTTCGCGCGGGACAGGTGTCGAAGCTCCGGGGGTCGTGACGGAGTAACTGGTGCTAGTATCGAAAGCTAGAGCGGTTTGGGTTACCTGGACCTCAAAATAGGCGTCGGCGCATGCTCCGGCAGCGATGGAAGGGATGGTAAACGATGACAACGAGCCCGGTCGTTGGGAAATATACGGGTTGATGTTGCTCAGGTTAAAGGTGACGGGTACGTTTGAAACTGCCGACGTGCTGCACACCTTTGCCCCTACTGGAAAGTATTGGGGGCCGAAAGAGGGACTGTTGCTGTCCAGACCGACAATATTCCAGGTTGAGGGGGTTACAGTAATGGCCGCCGTAGCCTTGGAGTCGGCAAGGAACAGTGAAATCAGAATGCAGCAAGATACGAACAAAAGTTTTTCGACAATCGATGAACCGTGAGTTTTCGATGCAAACTCTATATTGGGAGCGCTATTAACAGGTACTTGAAATGCAAAAAACGAAAACAGGGCACAAGTCCCCCTTACCCCCGGGGCAGGCCGTCTTTTGGCGAGCATCATTGATTTATGAAGCATTGCCGTTTGCTCCTGGAGAACTCGCGGTGCTAGCAGATTGTACGACGCAAGGCTAACTTGCTGAAATTGAACGACTATTCATTGAGTCGGTTCTTAACTCTTTTTTCCGGGTGACAGGCTTTCCAGAAACCTGAAATCAGGGAAATGTTCTAATTAACACATAAAGCACCATCTATTCCGAAAGCAAAGATTTGCTGTTAATGAAAAAGTGTAAACAGCGAGAAGTTAGTAATAAAGAGCGGTTATGTCTAAAAAGACTAAACAGGTATTATTTAACCTGTAATAATTACTAATGTTATTGTGTAGTTGAAAAACACTGTTTCATCGGCCACAGTTTTCTTCTTCGGGAAAACTAAAAAAAAATAATTTTGGCCCAGAAAAATACATTAAAACGAATGCCAATAAATAAAAGAAAATCAACAATGTTGAGATAATAACGTGACGGCCGCAACCGACAACTCAGGGAAAAGGTCTTTTGGCGGAGAAACTGGCGGAAAACGGCCAGTCACCAGTATCAGCAGGATAACGGAACGATTCGGGAGGCGGGCAGAGAAATAACTGGCCCACTTTTGTGGGCAGGGAATTCTCTCTTCGGCGACCCGGCAATCCGTTTTCCGGACCCGTAGTTCTGCGTCACCGGGTTGCCCCGGTTTTGCTCTTTTCGGAGAGTTTTTGATTTTAATTATAAATACTAACCTTTTAAAATTTAAACATATGTTACAACTTTGTTATAAAATGTACAGTATTTAAAACACGACAGGATTTGACACAAGGTTGCAGGAGTGTTGACTCCCATCTTCCCGAAGCCGTTATCAGGACTTGGAAACAGCATGAAAAGGATGATTGAAAGAAATACGTCCGGCGGTAATGGCCAACAGAAGGTTGTCATTGTCGGAGGTCCCACTGCTTCCGGGAAAAGTGAACTTGCCGTTCAGATTGCAGAGCGTTTTGACGGCGAAGTGGTGAATGCAGACTCAATGCAGTGCTACCGGGGACTGGATATCGGCACTGCCAAGCCCTCACCCGATCTTTTGAAGCGAGTTCCACACCATCTTCTGGGGATTGTTGATCCGGATGCCAACTTCACTGCAGCCAATTATCAGCATGAGGCAAGGTGTGTCATTGCCGAAATCCATGCCCGTGGCAAATTGCCGGTTCTTGTCGGCGGTACCGGTCTTTATATCAAAGCATTTTTATCCGGACTCGCTGACTCTCCCGGTGCCGATATGTCTGTCAGGGAGGCGTGCAACAGGATCGCTGAACGTGAAGGCAATAATAGCCTTCTTGAGACGCTGCGGAAAGTCGATCCGGTCTCGGCGGCCAGAATTCATCCAAACAATAGGGTGAGGATAATCAGAGCTTTGTAGGTTTTTAAACAAACCGGGAGAAGTATCTCTGAATTTCAGGAGGAGCATGGATTCATGTTAAAATGGTGTAACTCTTTGAAAATTGGAATAAATGTTGAACGAAGTGAACTGTATGGACGAATAAATGCCAGAGTTGACCATATGGTCGCTGATGGTCTTGTTGAAGAGGTAGAGTCGCTTCTTTCGATGGGGTTCTCTCCGGCTCTCAAGTCTCTATCTTCTATTGGTTATCGGGAGATCTGTGACTTCCTTGCCGGTAATAAAACTTTTTCCGAGGCGATCGGGCTGATAAAGCAAAACAGTCGACGCTATGCCAAAAGACAGATTACCTGGTTCAAAAAAGATCAGGAAATGATCTGGTTTGAATCTCCTTTAATATTTGAAAGCGTATTTGCTTGCGTGGAAGAATTTCTGAGAAGTGAAGCAGCAGGCTGATTTTTCAATGTACTTTTTTTGAACAGCGGAGCTATACTAACATAAAGAAGACTGATCCATGAGGAAGCGGTAATGTCAACAGAAGAGAAAACAAGACGTCCCATCGGTCAGATCCTCATTGATGGCGGCTTTATAGAGCGGGAGGATCTTGAGCTTGCACTGGAGGTCCAGAAGCATTCTAACGAGCTTCTGGGTCAGGTGCTTGTCAATATGGGGGTTCTCGACAAGGCTGACCTCGAAGCAGCCCTTTCGATACAGGACCATTTGTCCACTATCGATGATGCTGTTAGATCGGCTGCAGGCATCAGGAAGATGCTTGGCTCTCTTCTCCTTATGACCGGAAGGATTACTGCCGAGCAACTCGATTTTGCACTTGAAGAGCAGAAAATCACCGGTGAAAAGCTTGGAAACATACTGGTTAAGATGGGGCTCTTGACCGAGAATCAGGTCAACTCTGTTCTCAGGTTCCAGCAGAACCAGGAGTCGGATGCACCCCCGTCAACCCCGTTAAGACTTGGCGAAATCCTGATTTCTGCCGGTTATATAACGCGTAGGCAGCTTGCTGATGCCCTCCAGAAACAGCAGCTTTCAAAGAAAAAACTCGGCGAGGTTCTGGTTGAGGAAGGGTATGCGCATCTCCATCAGGTAAATAAGGGGATCAACCTTCAGCGGAAACTTTTGAGAGCCGTTCTTGTCACGGTTGTAACTCTTTCAGGCCTCTCAATGGATGGGTGTGGCGGTGGCGGCGGCGGCGGAGATTCCCAGACTACGTATCCGGCGGCGGCTTCTCCTGCGCCGGCAACTTATCAGACTGCGACGAACATCATAAAGACAAATTACCTGCAGATTTCAGAAAGTGATTACAGGTTTTCTGTATTACCGAATTTCTATTATTCGACCGACAATCAAAGCTTCTGGTCAATCCAGGCAAATGTTGCTGCTTCTGTTACCGACATCAATTCGCGCAGTGTAATCCGGATAGATATTCCTAAAGCCGGGACTCAGCTTCCGAATCTCAACAAAACTTTCTCCATTGAAGCTGACGGGGTGTACGAGAAATTCCCCGGAACTTTTTCTGTACTGGATGGTCAGCAGTCATCTGCAAAAAAAGTGGAAGAAGGGACGATTACTTTTGCTCCGGACTCGGTCATGTCAGACCATGTAAGCGGATCCTTCGAGGTAATTTTGACAGATTATGATTCCATGCTCTCCCCGATACCCAAATATTCCCTTAAAGGTGTCTTCAGTTTCAGAATCGGCGGATACGGACCGGCAGCCTGATTTTTAATATTCTTGATTCTCTAAAATCTTTTGCTATTATTATTGAAATATATTTTTTAGTTCCCAGGAGATGTTATGACAAAGGCGCCATTCAATATTCAGGACCAGTTTCTGAACCAGTCACGCAAGGAGCGAGTCAAAATCTCCGTAAAGCTTATCTCGGGCGAAGTTATTGAAGGTTATATTAAATCGTTCGACAACTTTTCGGTTCTTCTTGAAGTGCATGGTGACATATTGATCTACAAGCATTCAATCGCCCTCTTGACCTCTGTGGATGGTCAGTTCAGGCTACACCAGTAAAAAGCAGGCCACTGATATACTTTAATACGCGGGGCTTCTTCGGGAAGCCCCTTTTTTTGTTGGGGTGTAATGATGACTGAAGAAGGGCTGCTGGTCGAAAGTGTCAGAAAAGGGAGCCTCGCGGAAGAGCTTCAGATAGAGCCGGGCGACAGGCTGCTGATGGTGAACGACTACCCTCTTATGGATATCATTGACTATAATTTCCACTCTTCCTGTGACGACCTTCTTTTCCTGGTCAGAAAAGAGTCGGGAGAGCTGTGGGAAGTGGAATTCGAGCGGGTTGATGATGAACCTTTGGGTATATATTTTACTGCTCCACAACCGGCATCCTGCGGAAATAACTGTATATTCTGCTTTGTTCACCAGCTACCCAAAGGTCTGAGAAAACCCCTGTATGTAAAGGATGAGGATTACCGCCTTTCATTCATCTACGGCAACTATGTTACGCTTTCCAATATCGAGTCCGATGCGCTTGCAAGGATAAAGGAACAGCGTCTCTCTCCCCTCTATATTTCGGTCCACTCAACTGATCAGGCCCTTCGGGAAAAGCTCCTGGGGAAAAAGGGGCTGACGCCGATCCTCGAAGTGATGAAGGAGTTGGCTGATGCGCGTATAACCATGCATACCCAGGTGGGTCTCTGCCCAGGAATCAATGACGATGCGGCCCTTCTGCAGACGGTTGCCGATCTGGCCGACTTGTACCCCCGGGTGGCTTCTCTGGCAATAGTTCCGGTCGGAATTACCCGCCATCGCCTTGGGCTGCCAAAGCTTGATCCGGTAACCGGAGAGTACGCGGCTGAATTCATCAATGATTGGCAGCCTCGCATGGCAGATATTGCGAAAAAGCTGGGCGAGCCTTTTCTCTTCCTTTCCGATGAGTTCTACATAAAAGCCGGCCTCCCTTTTCCCCCTCTCGAAAGTTACGGTGATCTTCCGCAGATTGAGAACGGAGTCGGGATGATCCCGCTTTTCCTTGAGGAAGCCGAAGAGGTCCTTTCTGACGCAAAAAAGCTTGCTACTGCCCAGGTAACGGTAGTCACCGGCCGCTCTCCATTCCCTTATATAGCGGATTTCACCGGGAGACTTTCAGCTGTCACCACCGTCGATATTACGGCTGTTGCCGTTAAAAACAGGCTGTTCGGAGAAGAGGTGACCGTAACCGGGCTGGTCTGCGGAAGCGATATACTGAAGGAGTTTGAAGGAAAGCAGCTCAACGGATTTCTGATGATACCGGATGTGATGTTGAAGGAAGGGGAGGGGGTATTCCTCGACGATATGTCGCCTGCCGCGTTGGCTGAAGCACTTTGTTGTCGGGTAGAAGTTTTTGTGGCTACTCCGGATGGGCTGTATGAGAAACTGGCAGAACTTTGAGGATGAATTATGGAGGATAATTATGAAGGAATCTGACAGCCTTTAGCCGAAGTTATTTATCTCTTTCCTGAAGCCATCCTGCTGCTTGAGGGTTCTTTTCTCAATAGATACATGAAGATAGGTCCAGCCACGGCACCCAGACCGCAGGTAGCAAAACCTACCCCCCACTCTCCGTTTATTCCCGGGAGAGGCTCCCATCCTTTGCAGATATCAAGTGCCCAGCCAAAGACCGTTGGGGAGATCATTCCTAGTGAGTACCCGATAAGGGACTGAATCCCCATCGCTGCGCCCAGATATGCCGGGGTGACCAGCTCTGTAAGTCCTGTTGAAAATACCGGGGACTCTGCAACTATCAGATAGCCGTAGACAAGGCCTGCAGCGAGTGCAAACCATGGAGGAAGATTGACAAGCCAGCCGAACATGAATGAAAGCGCCGCGCTGGCGATCATGACCAGTGTGATGGTTTTAGTCCGGCCTATCCTGTCTGACAGACTCCCGGTGAATGCGGTCGAAAAGGCTCCAATGCCGACCACGAGAGCTGAAGCCATGGCGCCCCATCCAGTAGCCCTGGTTCCTGATAAGCCATATTGGATAAGGCTTGCAGTGAAAAAAGGGGCCAGCCAGCTTCTCATCCCGTACATTTCCCACATATGAGAGCCGTATCCGAGGACCATCAGCATTGCCGGGCGGTTTTTCACGACCGATTTCATATAGCTCTCGCCGGGCATTTTCCCGAATCTTGAAGGTTGGTACCCCTTGAAGACTTTGAATGACATGATAACACCGATCAAAACACCTGCAGAGCAGGCAATGAACGATATCCGCCAGCCTGAAAAAGACGCGACCGTGCCGGTGACAAGCAGGGAGAGGGAGGCTCCGAGTACGAGCGAGCCGACATAAATCCCTATTGCTCTTCCTCTTTTGCTGCTGTCGAATCTTTCTGCAACAAGCTTCAGCCCAGGCATGTACGTGCCGCCCATGCCGATTCCGGTCAGCGCGCGAAGGAGCATGGCAGATGAGTAGTCGTGGGCAAAGAGCGCAAAGAGGAGATTGGCACAACCTGACCAGATTGCCGAGATGATGAAGATTTTTCTGATGCTGAAACGGTCGGCAAGGGTGCTGAGTATAACTCCGGAGAGGATGTAGCCGAGCTGGTAGACAGAAAAGATCGAGCCAGCCATGGTGTTGCTCATCCCCCATTCTTCCTTGAGAAGCGGGAGGACGGCGGAATAGTTGATGAACACGAGCATGATGAAAAGCTGTGTGAGGCAGAGAAGGAGCAGCCAGCGGGTATCCTTGTCGATGTTACCCCACTTCGGCATATTCCCTTACCCTGAATTCAACCCCGAGCTGCCCGGCAAGGAGACGTACCGCTTCGACATCCAGCCCCGGAACGGTGACCGCAGAGGCGACAACATGGGGGATATGCTTTTTGGCCTCTGTGAGGAAGTCGCAAACTGCCTTAAACCCGTCATCTCCGAACGGAGTGTTGCAGAGCTTCTGGTAGGTGGCTGCATCGGCAGCATTCAGGCTGACTGATACTGTGTCAACCAGTCCGGCAAGTTCGGGCAGAACATTCCTGGAGTGAACCAGATTGGCCTGTCCGTCGGTGTTTATCCTGATCTTGTATCCCTGCGCTTTAAGTTTTGCCGAGATCTCCTTCACCAGATCCAACCGTATGAGCGGTTCACCGTAGCCGCAGAATACGACCTCGTCACAATCTCCTGCCGAGAAAACTGCATTAAGAAGCTCTGCTGCTGAAGGCTCCCTGTCGAGCATCAGATAGTGACCTTTAACCGTAAAATCTTCGAATTTGGCGCAGAAGGTACAGTGGTTCGAGCATCTATTGGTAATGTTAAGGTATAGCGAGTTCCGGATCCGGTAGGCAATTTTGGCACTCAGGCTGCTGCTCCCTATCCTGAAGAGCCGCTCGGTGTTCAGGGTCGTAATTCTTGCAACATCTTCCAGGGTCAGCCCTTTGAGTTCCGCCACCTTTTCTGCGGTCAAGCGGACGTAGGATGGCTCGTTACGTTTCCCGCGGTGCGGAACCGGCGAGAGGTAAGGGCAGTCGGTCTCGATCAGGAGGTGTTCGATCTTGACGGCCTTGACAACTTCCTGCAGCGCAGAGTTGTTCAGGTAGGTTACTGTGCCGGGTACGGAGATGCTGAAGCCG
The DNA here is from genome assembly GCA_041500085.1 of Geobacteraceae bacterium. GTDB lineage: Bacteria > Desulfobacterota > Desulfuromonadia > Geobacterales > DSM-12255 > VEOV01. Next base: position 8,035 of record JBGQLM010000013.1, on the reverse strand, counting down.
AGATCGATGCACTTCATTGCCATCGCAAGATCGCCGGAGAAGCAGTGAAGTACCCCCCCGACAGTTTCGGCAGACTCTTCACGAAGGATTTCCAATACCCGGTCATGCGCATCACGATCATGGACAATAACCGGCAGGTTCAACTCCCGGGCCATCTGAATGAATCTCCGGAAAACCCGCTCCTGGTCAGGCCGGGGGGAGCGGTCACGATAAAAATCAAGGCCTATCTCACCGATTGCCACGACTTTGTCAATGTTTCTGGCAAGTTCAGCAATCTTTGTATAACAATCTTCCGTAACTCCGGCTGCATCATGTGGATGAATTCCCACTGCGGCAAAAAGGTTCGGATGTTGTTGCGCCAGCTCGGCTGCCTGGATGCTTGACTCAAGATCCGCACCGACAACGATTATCGTACCGACTCCTGCATCGGCAGCTTTTTGCATCATGCTGGCGAAATCGACAGTGAACTCCGGACCGTAAATATGGGCATGTGAATCGATCAAACTGATATTATCCGTCATCAAGGCACCCGAAATGAAAAACCCCGAAATCTCTTCCGGGGCTTTCAATCTCAAATTGAAATAACAAGATTATTTTCCCTTCCCAGTAAGTTTAACCAGCGCTTCCATATACTTCTCCCCGGTCTTTCTGACGATCTCGTCGGGAAGAGGCGGCGCAGGGGCTGTTTTGCCCCAGTCAAGAGTCTCCAGGTAATCCCTCAGGAACTGCTTGTCGAAGCTGGGCTGGGCACCACCCGGCTTGTAAAGGTCCTTCTGCCAGAAGCGGCTCGAATCAGGGGTCATGCACTCGTCAATAATAATCAACTTGCCTTCAAAAATACCGTATTCGAACTTGGTATCGGCAATGATAATCCCTTTGGTATCGGCGTAATCGCGGGCCTTGCTGTAGATTCTTATGGTGGTGTCACGAACCTGCTCGGCAAGTTCTCTTCCGCAGAGTTTTACCATCTCGTCAAAAGAGATGTTTTCATCATGAGTGCCGAGTTCAGCCTTCGTGGAAGGGGTAAAGATCGGTTCAGGCAGTTTGTCGGACTCCAGCAGCCCTGCTGGAAGCTTGATACCGCAGACAGCGCCGGTAGCTTTGTAATCCTTCCAGCCGGAGCCTGAAATATAACCCCTTACGATACACTCGGCTGCCAGCGGCTTTGCTTTCTTTACAAGCATCGAGCGACCTTCAAGGTCAGCAGCGTATTTCCTGCAGATTTCAGGGTATTCATTCACATCGGTTGAGATGATATGATTGGGAATAATGCTCTCCATCATCCTGAACCAGAAAATAGAGATCTGGTTAAGCACATATCCCTTGTCCGGAATCCCTTCATTCATGATAACGTCGAATGCTGAAATCCGGTCGGTTGTAACAAGAAGTAGTGTGTCACCAAGGTCGTAAATGTCACGGACCTTGCCGCGCGCAGAAAGTTTCAGGTCACTGAATTCGGTATTGAGAACAAGTTTTGACATTTCAACCGCTCCTTGAATTAGTCGGCTATAAGTTGTTGATTTATTTCTATCTTGGCTGCAGCCTTCAACTCCTTGATCCAGGCGTCAAGAGCCTCCTGCTGCTTTTTGGGGAGGAGCTGTTTCTTGATCTCTTCCCGGTTCTTTACGAAATCTTCCTTGGCTGCCGGGGTGCGGTTTTTCAGTTTGATCACGACCCATCTCTGGTCGATCCTTGCAGGCGCTTTGGGGAGAGGCGCGGCAGTAGTGAGAGTCAGCGCTGTCTCCATCAGCTCCTTTGAAACACCGATTCCCGGGACGGTTCCCTGCTCGTTGAAAGTGAAGCTCCCGGTATCCTGCATCTTGGTGTTTCCGGCATTTTTCGCAAGAGAGGCCAGAATCTCCTCCGCACGTTTGGAAGCAAGCTCTTTCGCTTTTTCCTTTTTGGCTGCGGCCTCCACCGGACCCCTGATCTGGGCAAGAGGGGGAACTTCCGCCGGTTTGCGCTCTTTAAGTTTCAGAGCATAGATCCCTTTTGCAGTCTCGATTGGTCCTGCCATTTCTCCCTGCTTTAGCAGAAACGCCTTCTTCAGAACAGGGTCTTCAGAGACAAGCCCGGTTGGGGGAGTTTTCGCAGCGAAGAGTGGCGTCTCCGAGATTTTGCTTCCCAGTGCAGTTGAGACGGCCTGCAGGTTTGCAGAGGGAAGGTTCTTGTTGATTGTGTCGGCAGCGTTTTCATAGGCGAGTTTGCCAGCTTTCTGCCTTGTTGCATCGACTTTTACCTTCTCCCTGACGTCTGACAGGGGGAGGATGCCTCCCTTGCCCTGATAGCGATCGATGTTCTTCTGGTAGAAGGTGTTTATCTCCTCGTCGTTCAGAGTCACCTTCGAGATGACGGTTGCAGGATCGTAGAGAACGTACTGGATACTGATCTGCTCGGCACTCTTGAACTGGTCCTGATGGCTCTGAAGGTAGCTGTTGAGCTCCTGGTCTGTAAGCTTGACTTCGGAGAGCACGGATTCAGGGGAAACAGCCACGTACTGGAGTTCGATCCGGTCGTTCTTTTTATGGTAAGAACTCTCGGCATCGGCATCTGATACAGATACCTTGTCCTGAATCGCCTTCCTGGCTTTCTTGATAGTCAGTTCACTCTTCTGCGACTCTTCGAAATCAGAAGGGGTCATCCTGCTCATTTTAAGAGCCTGCTGGTACTGCTGGAAGTCGAAGGCGCCGTTTTTCTGGAATGCCGGGACAGCTGCAATAGCTTGTGAAACTTCGTCCTTGCTTACGGAAATTCCCATTTTCTTGGCAGCCTTGCGAATCAGAGCCGTTTCGATCAGATTGTCGAGAGCCATCTTCTTGATGCCGAGCTGCTTTTCGACTTCAGGAGGGAGCGATTTCTGGTAAATCTGCTCGTAAATGCTCCTCATGCGGTAATAGGCCTGCTGGAAATCTTCAATGCCGATCTTTGTGGAGTCGACCTTGGCTGCATAGCCGAGAGAGCGGCCCCCCGCGTCTCCACCTCTGCCCCATACCAGAAAGATTGTGCCGATGAAGGAGAAGACGATTATTCCGAAGACAATCTTGATAACTATGGACTGTTTGTACTTTCGCATTATGCCGAGCATTTTCCGGTGGTACTCCTTTAGTTGTGGTCGCGACGGCATATCCCGTCTGAAGCAAGTTTGAAATAATAAGATAATTTCATCTCAAAAGCAACAGGATGTTTCTCTCCCAAGGTTCTGAGGTTCTAAAGAAAGCCGTTTGACGAATATGCACTACTGTGTTAATTTTTAATAGTTTATTGCAGCTTGCAATCAGGGATGGGTGTGATGATGAAACTGAAAATGAAAATTATATGTTGCACCCTTCTGCTTTCCGGTTGTGCAACTGAGCATTACCAGATTCCGGATACCTTTGAACTGCCGGCTAATGCCCCGCCGGTACTTAATATTGTAGAGTCGCGCTCGATGTACCTCTTTTCACTCGCACGCATTCATGCCCTTGAGGGAGATTATGACGGTGCATTGACCCTGATGCAGGCCTCTATAGAAGCTGATCCCCAGAGCGCTTTTCTTCATGCCTCTGTTGCCGAACTCTACCTCAAGATGAACAGGTTGCAGGAGGCTATCAATGCCTGCCGCACTGCCATTTCTCTCAATCCCAAGCTGGGAGAAGCTGAACTCCTTCTTGCGAATATCCTCTCAAGCCTGAAACAGGAGCGCGGGGCGATAGACCATTACAAGCGCAGCATTGAACTCTTACCGGAAAAGGAAGAGGCATATCTCCAGCTTGCAATTGCATATCTGAGGATTTTCGAGTATGAGGAGGCAGTCAAGACCCTCAGGTCTCTTCTTGCCATCTCCCCGGACTCTCCGCTTGCCTATTATTATCTCGGGAAAAGTTATGAACAGATGAAGCTTCCCAAGGATGCACTCGTTTACTTTCGTAAGGTTATAGAGTTGAAGCCCGAATTCGAACCGGTTTATCTCGATATCGGGCTTTCACTTGAATCCCAGGGTGAGAGAAGCGAGGCGATAAAGTCTTTTGAGTCCCTTCTTGAGGTCAACCCGCACAATTTTTCAGTGATGCAGCACCTTGTGCAGCTTTACATCCAGGAGAAACGGCTGAATGATTCGCTTAACATGCTCAAGATTCTCATGTCGAGAGGTGTAGGCGGTCTCGATACGCGCCGTAAGGCCGGTCTCGTCTATCTTGAACTTGAACAGTACGACAATGCGATCAGGGAGTTCGAATTCATCCTGGCACAGGAGCCGAAAGCAAGTCAGGTAAGGTTTTATCTTGCTTCTGCCTACGAGGAGAAAGGTGACACGGTTACTGCAATAGAGGAGTTTCGAAAGATCCCACCCTCGGCCTTTAACTATACCGATGCCCTCGGGCATATGGCCTATCTTTACCTCGATTCGGGAGAAGCGGAAAAGGGTATCGCGCTCTTACGGGAAGCGATGATTGCGGATCCGACCAGATTCGATCTCTATCTTCACCTTGCAGGTGTTTATGAGGGGCAACAGAAGTACCGGGAAGCCTTGAAGGCACTGACAGATGTCGAAAATAATTTCCAGTCCGATCCCCGGCTTCACTTCAGAATCGGAATCCTTCATGACAAACTCGGTGAGAAGGAGCAGCTTATCGAGCGGATGAAAAAAACGCTTGCACTCACTCCTGATGACCCACAGGCACTGAACTATCTCGGCTACACCTATGTCGAGATGGGGGTGAACCTCGATGAGGCTCTTCAGCTTCTGCAGAAAGCAACCGCCCTTCGCCCTAATGACGGGTTTATACTCGACAGTCTCGGCTGGGCATACTACAAGCTGAAGCGATTCAGGGATGCTGTAGCAGAACTTGAACGGGCATCGGAGCTTGTAGCCGATGATCCGACTGTCAAAGGGCATCTTGCCGATGCCTATCTTGCGGTACATGACTACCGTAATGCACTTATAATTTACAAAAAGCTCCTGCAGATGGAGCCCGGCCGCAAGGATATCGTCGATAAAATCAAAAAAATTCGCGCTGAGAGCGGAGAGAAATGAAGCGGCTTTTTGCCTTAACACTCCCTCTTTTTTTTCTGATTATTGCCTGCAGTGCCAGCGAAGAAACTTCTAGACCGGTCTCACGAGGGCCCGGGATCCCCGCCTACGGTGATTCACTCGTCGAAGGTTCAATCGGCGAGCCGTCAACTCTTATTCCGCTCCTTGCTTCCGACGCTGCGTCGCACTCGGTAGCAGCCCTTGTTTACAATGGACTGGTCAAATATGACAAGAATCTCAATCTTACCGGAGATCTCGCCGAAAAATGGGATATTTCGCCGGACGGACTCACCATAACATTCCATCTTCGCAGGGGGGTCAAATGGCATGACAACAAGGAATTTACCTCCCGCGATGTACTTTACACCTACCGGACGATAATCAACCCCAAAACTCCGACCGCCTATGCCGAGGACTTCCTGCAGGTGAAAAAAGTGGATGCGACAGGCCCATACACCGTCAAGGTAGAGTATGCCAAACCTTTTGCACCTGCCCTGGCTTCATGGGGGATGAACATGCTCCCTGCACACCTGCTTGAGGGCAAAGAGATCACAAAGAGCGAACTTGCCAGAAAACCGGTAGGAACAGGCCCTTATCGCTTTACTGAGTGGACCCCGGGGCAGCGGCTGGTGCTGGATTCGAATCATGATTATTTCGAGGGGCGTCCATACATAGACCGGAGGATATTCAGAATAATTCCCGACACCTCGACGATGTACATGGAACTCAAAGCCGGCGGCCTGGACATGATGGGCCTGACTCCTGTCCAGTACAAAAAGCAGACAAACAGTGCCGAGTTCCTGCAGCGCTTCAATAAATTCAGCTACCCTGTGCCTTCCTACACGTATCTCGGCTACAATCTCAAGAACCCGCTTTTTGTCGACAAGAAAGTCAGGCAGGCGATTACCTGTGCCATCAACAAGGATGAGCTGGTCCACGGCGTTCTCTTTGGCCTGGGACAGACCGCCCATGGCCCTTTTCAGCCCGGGACCTGGGCAAACAATCCAAAGCTTAAACCGTTTCCCTACGATCCCAAACGGGCTGAACAGCTGCTCGCCGAGGCAGGCTGGCGAAGGTCCGGAGCTGATGGACTGCTGATGAAAGAAGGGAAGCCGTTCCGTTTTACCATTCTTACCAATCAGGGGAACGACCAGCGGATAAAGTCCGCCCAGATAATCCAGTACCGGCTGAAGAAGATCGGGATCGATGTGAAAATCCGTGTTCTTGAGTGGGCCTCTCTCCTTACCAACTATATCGATACCAGGAACTTCGATGCCGTGTTGATGGGCTGGAGCATCTCACAGGACCCCGATCAGTACGATATCTGGCACTCCTCGAAAACCGGTCCCAAAGAGCTGAACTTCATCTCCTACAAGAACAGCCGGGTGGACAGGCTTCTCGAGGAAGGGCGGGGGACCTTCGATCAGGAGAAGCGCCGCGAATGCTATTACCGAATGCAGGAGATACTGGCTGATGAACAGCCTTATACGTTCCTTTATGTCCCGTTGGCACTCCCGGTCGTAAATGCCAGATTCAGAGGCATCGAGCCTGCCCCTGCCGGGATCGAACACAACTTTATCAAGTGGTATGTCCCGAAAAACGAGCAGATGTCTGAGCGATAGCCCGGAGAAAAATCGCATGGCCACATTTCTGAGAATTGCGGTGTGTGCAGTATTGGTTGGAATTTTCCCTCTGGAGAGTTCAGCCGAGACGTGGGTCGAGTTCCATGCTGAAAAGTGGGACTTCAAGTCGCAAAAACTGAAAAAGAAGCTTAAGTTCAAGAACCGCTCCTACTATGACGCTGACAGCCTGAAAAGATCAGCCAGTGGAGACGTAGATGTGTGGGTCAAGGAGGATTCGATGAACGACAGATATTATGTCGGGAAAGGGGTACCTTCAAGCGAAGCCATCATCAAGAAAATGCATTTATGGTGCGGAGCCGGGAAATACGAGATACTTACTCCGGATGAAGATACGAACGTGGCTATGGGGGAAGAGGTGGTGCCGGGATCATTGAACGACAAGCTGTTCAAGACCTTGTGCAATGTTGACAGTGCTGGGGCTGATAAGCGGTAATCAGACTTTGATGATTTCAACTCTTGATCTGATGATGTTTCTGACCAATTTGAAGATAGCAATAACCGATATTATTGAAATGAAAGAAACAAGAAGAATGGTGTAATTGTACATATCGTCGCCAATCTGTACAGATACCAGATAGGCCTCCGAAATCCCCGGCAGAAGGAAAGAGACATAACCCCAAGGGTCGCCGTAGTAACTTTTTATGGTAAGAGAGGTAAGGGTGTGCAGTATCATTCCGCCACCTGCAATCACCATCAGGCTGATATAATCAAAGAGTCTGTCGATTTTTCTGGCCATGTTTCAAAACCTCGTCTCAGTTCTCATTAAGCCTGGGTTTGATTCTAATGAATACGGAGGCGTAAATCAAAACAAATATTTCTAATTTATCTGATATTTCGTGGCGTTATGGGTTAATTAATTTTAAAAGGGGGATAATCAAATGAGTGTTGAGATTCAGATTAAAGAGTTCCTTGAGGCTGAAGGCTTCGGTGTGGTGGGGGCATCTGCCGACAGAAGCAAATACGGGAACAAGGTGCTGAGATGCTACCAGATGAACGCGCTTAAAGTTGTGCCGGTGAATCCTTCAGCTGAAGAGATCGAAGGGATAAAGTGCGTGGCATCGGTATCAGAGCTTCCTGATTTTGTAACAAGTATCTCGATCATCACTCCGCCGTCAGTGACCGAGAATGTTGTGGAGCTTGCTATTGCCAGGGGAATAAAGAATATCTGGATGCAGCCCGGTGCGGAGAGTAGAACGGCAGTTCAGAGATGTATCGAGAGCGGTGTCAATGTCATTGCCGACGGGAGCTGCATTCTGGTGGTGCTCGGGTACAGGGGGCATTAGCAGATTCCCCCGTCCGAAACCAGGAACGCTGGTCAGCCGGAAGCTAAGGGAGACGTGCGAACAGCCACGCAAAGCCGAGGCAATTGACGGCAACCGTGCAC
>JBGQLM010000012.1:0-42297 GCA_041500085.1 Geobacteraceae bacterium | reverse complement strand
CTTTCGACGAGGTTCGCCGGCAGTGACGCGCAGTTGACTGTGATCATTGGCCGGTCCTTGCGGGCACTACTGCTGTGGATGGCGCGTGCCACCACCCCCTTGCCGGTGCCGGTCTCGCCAGTGAGAAGAACTGTCGCATTCATGGGCGCCACCTGCTCGACCTGGGAAAATACAGACGAGATGGCACTGCTTTGACCAATGAGCTCGCCAAAGTTGAACTGCTGATCAACCTCCTGCTGCAGATAGATGTTCTCTGCCTGGAGCCGGTCTTTCAACTGTTTTATTTCCGCATATGTACCCTGGAGCGACTTTTCTGCCCTCTTGCGCTCCTCTATTTCCAGCAAGAGCTCTCCAGTCCTTTCCTGCACCGTCTGCTCCAGCACCTTGTTGTAACTCTCGATTTTCCGGTACAACAGCCTTACTTCCAGGATGTTGTGAATGCGTGTCTTTATTTCGACCAGATCAAACGGTTTGCTGATGAAATCCTTCGCGCCGGCTTTGAGCGCCCGAAGCTTGAGACCCGGTTGGGCGGTAATCACGATGACCGGCATATAGCTGTCAGTTTCGATTGCCTTCAGCCCTTCCATTACCTGGAATCCATCCATGCCGGGCATCTGAAGATCGAGCAGGATCAAGTCGTAGCGGTTCTTGAGGTAAAGCTCGCAAACCTTGCCGGGCTCCATCGTTGACGAGATGGAAACATAGCCGGCACTCCTCAGCATCTGCTCAAGCAGCCGCACATTGGCTTCCTGATCATCTACTACCAGAAGGTTGGCATTAAGAATATCGTCTAAATCAACCATTATTGATCATCCTTCTTTTAACAGACGCATTCCGGAATGTTAGAGCTGGCGGGTGGCGTTGACTGCTTTCGACAGCTTACGGTCGGTTAGCTATTCTTTCATAAGTTAATATATCAGCCTTTCCCTCAATATTGCAGAAATGCTTCAAAATATTTCGACATCGAATTGACTCCTGCTTGAGTTACAACATGATTCCGGGGAGCTCCCCTGGTCTGAATAGTCCGCTGAAGACAAATACGCAGATGTGGCGTTCCCCTTCCCCCGCAATGTATCCCGTAACATATTGAGGTTCCATCAAATGCTGTGGCCGAATCAATCACGGCATGAGCTTCCGGGCTGTTTTTTTCATTTACCTAACCCTCTGTTATTAATCGGTTAATACAGCATATCGATTGCCCTTCAGTTATTGGCAGACTACTTGCCTTAGTTGAACTGGCCATTGGCAAAATGCGGTCACACTTACAATCCGGCGAAGGCTGCAATTCTTGAGATAGAAAGTCTTCATTAGCAAAAGGGGCAGATGTTATCTGATTTGCCGCTTATATCAGCTTCACAGGTTTAAAAATCCTTAAGGAGGAGATAACTATGAACAGATTCAAGGCATCAAAGATGTGGTTTCTGGTATTACTGCTCGTCACTTTTATGGCCGGTTGCGCAGACAACAAGGGGGTAATTCCGGCAATCCCGCTGGCCGCGACCGCCCCCACGGTAACCTCCACGATCCCTGCTAACGGCGACACGGGAGTGCAGATCAACAGGAGGATCACCGCAACATTCAGCGAGGTGATGGACGTTGCAACGATCTCTACGGCGACTTTTAAGGTGGTGGGACCGTTAGCAACTGCAGTAACAGGAACAGTTACATATGCCGGAGAAACGGCGGTTTTTACCCCAACCACCCCCTTGGCGATCAACAGCCTCTACACTGCAACGGTAACCAGCGCAGTTAAAAGTAAGGCCGGCATTGCAATGGCAGCCGACCATGTCTGGAGCTTCACAACCGGACTCACGGCTGACACGACTGCCCCCAAATTGATTACAACAGGCGCTGCTGACGGTGACACCGGTCTACCGATCAACAGAGACGCCACCGCAACCTTCAGCGAACCGATGGACCCGACAACGCTCGTCAATCCGGCTACCAGCTTTACAATGAAAGAGTCCGCGAGTGGAGTTTCCGTAGCAGGAATAGTAACCTACATTGGCAACACTGCTACTTTTAACCCGAACATCGATCTCAAACCAAATACCAAGTACACCCTGACAATCACGACAGGGGCCAGGGATCTGGCTGGCAACGCATTGGCAGCAGGACTCAGGGCTAATCCATGGAGCTGGACGACCGGGGGCGCTGCAGATGTAACCGCACCCACAGTGATCCTTACCAATCCTGTTGATCTAGCCACACTTGTACCGACTGACAAAAAAATCAATGCAACCTTCAGTGAGCCTATGAGGCTTTCAACGATGATCACTTCGAATTTCACGGTGAAGGAGACAGTTTCCGGAGCCGACGTGCCGGGTACAGTCGCCTACGATACGACAAACAATATTGCGACTTTTTCACCCCAGACCAGCCTGACTGCTAACACCAGTTATTCTGTTACGGTTACCAACGGAACCACAGACCTGGCAGGCAATGCACTGGTCGTGCCGGCAGTGGGTGGAGTGCCAAAACCGAATCCATGGGCATTCAGAACTGCTCCGGCAACTGTTCCCACGGTCCCTCTCGCAATTAACCTCAGAGGCGCAGCTTCTTTCGGGATTGCCTCGCAAGCCGGACTCATCTCAACAGGTATTACCGTGATAAATGGCGATGTAGCGTTGTATCCACTTGCCACTTGTACGGATTCCACTGGTAACGCTGGTGCATCACAGGCCTGCCTGGTCAAGACATATGCAAGTTCCACGGGAATGACCGTGAACGGTTCGATATACTGGGCCGGCGACCCGTTTGATAATGGCGGCACCGCTAATTCTGTCACGAATGACCTGAATATCGCGTGGATCGAGGCCAAAAACAAAGTTGATACTTTTGTCCCGGGCAGTATTGCCGGACAGCAGCTGGCCGGGAAAACACTTATCCCCGGCGTCTATCACGAAGCAAACCTCGGCTTGTCGGCCGGCGGGCTCGCCATATTCGACGCACAGAATGATGTGAACGCTATCTTCATCATTAAGGTAGACAGCACTTTTGTCGATTCGGGCACTCTTCTTCTTCCGAGCGAGGTCAGACTGATCAACGGCGCCCAGGCCAGAAACGTCTGGTTTGTGACAGGTTTGGATATCACCATCGGGTCGGGAACAAAATGGAATGGAAACATACTGGCCGGTCGAACAGCTAAGGTCCTGGACGGCTCGACAGTGAATGGCAGAGTCTTGGCCGGCGCATCAGGGGCCGGCGCGGTTACCTTGACCGGCGCAGCCTCTCCATCGGTCACCACTATTACCGTGCCTCAGTAAGACATGAACTGTTCGCAATGAAACCAGGCCAGAGACGATATTCCCGTAGATCAGTACTGCGGGAATATCCCCCTGATTCGGAAAAACATTACAGAATCACCCTTGTCTCAACGTGGTGATATATAAAGGAGACACTAAAATGAAAAAGATATTGAAGGGTATAGTGCCAGGTTTATTGCTAGCTGCCCTTGCGACCCCCGGATTTGCCGAGAACCGTCAAGGTGCAGTCACGCTCTCCCCGTTCGTAGGCGGCTACCTGCTTGACCAAGGCCAACATGAGGAGAACCGGCCGATGCTAGGCCTGCGCAGTGGCTATAATTTCACCAATCATTGGGGGGCTGAAGCAATGTTCGGCTACAGCCTTACCGAAACTACGGAAAAATACGGATCGAGGGAGACGGACCTTTACCGGTACGGGGTCGACATCCTCTATAACTTCATGCCGGGCGGTAATTTCGTACCGTTTATTGCAGTCGGCGGTGGCGGCACCAACTTTGTCACACAAAACACTCCATCTGCCGAAAGTCATTACGCAGGGTTGGTCGATTACGGCGTCGGGCTCAAGTATTTCGTTGCCGACAACGTAGCTCTGCGGAGCGACGTGCGCCACGTACTTCTTGTTCACGACCTTGGCGACAACAATCTGGAATATTCGGTCGGGTTGACCTTCCAGTTCGGCGGGAAGAAGAAAACCGTCGCAGCAGCTTCCGCAGATAAGGCAGTTGCTGCAGAAATCGCAGATACCACCCCACCGACAGTAACGTTTACGGCCCCTGTTGATGGCGCCACGACTGTACCTGTAAATCAGAAAGCCTACGTTGCCTTCAGTGAGGAGATGGATCCGGCAACGATCACCGGAGAAACATTCAGTGTAAAACAAGGTAAAACGCAGCTTTCCGGCAAGGTGACAACCTCCGGTTCAAGTGCAATTTTTACCCCGGCAATCGTTTTGGACAAGGGAAAGGTCTATACAGCCACGATCACAACCGCGGCCAAGGACTCGGAAGGCAATGCTCTGGCACACAACTATGAATGGGAATTTACCACAGGAACAGCAGCGGACACCACCCCGCCGACAGTGACTTTTACCTCCCCTGTCAATGGTGACATGACAGCACCTGCCAACCAGAAAGCCTATGTTGCCTTCAGTGAGAACATGGACCCGCAATCTATCACGGAAACAACATTTACCCTGAACCAGGGGAAAACACCTGTTGCCGGTAAGGTGACATCCTCAGCCTCAACTGCAACCTTCACCCCGGAAAGAAATTTCGAAAAAGGGAAGTCTTATACCGGTACGGTTACAACCGGAGCGAGGGACCTGTCAGGCAATTCCCTCGCAAAAGACTATGTGTGGAGTTTTACGGCATTTTCGGTGCCCAAGGTTGTAGGTGTACTGACCACTCTCGAGAATTCGCATTTCGACTTCAATAGTGTAGAGATCAGCGAAAACGGGAAGACAATACTGAACCATAATATTACGCTTCTGAAAAAAGACCCCAAAATCAAACTCCGGATTGCAGGGTATACCTCCGCTGCCGGTACAGCCGATTATAACCAGAAACTGAGCGAAAGAAGAGCTGTTTCGGTCAAAAATTACCTTGTAAAAAAAGGTGGTATTGATGAGCGAAGGCTCACCACGATCGGCTACGGTGAGACAAATCCTGCTAAATATGAAGCTGACCCTTCGGACAAATACTCGGAAGCAGCTCTCGCCAACATGAGGGTTGTAGTCGAAATCATCGAAGATTAGTAATAACTGGATCCTCATTTCGGAAAAGACCTCCGAGGTTTCGAAAACCTCGGAGGTCTGCACCATCTGTCATACAACAAGAAGCCCGCAGCCGACAACCGGTTACGGGCTTCTTGTTTCTCATCCTTCGAAACCCTCCACATATGACGGTTTTGCCAAATACGGTGGCCGATGCTGAAGTATCCCGACTAATCACCCCAAGTCATATTCCAATTTATCCTTCATAATCAGGGCATTATCCCTACTGGATTCGAAGTCAACCCTTGGCGCGATAGTTGTAACATGACCTATATGGCAGACGATCCGGTTTGCCACTAATCAGCTTGACAGAGTTAACAGTCCTTGAGAGGTGGACAAATATGAACATATGCAAAGGATATTCAAAATTGTGGTTTCTGGTAGTACTGCTGGTCGCTTTTGTGGCCGGGTGCAGCGGTGGAGGCGGAGGCAGCGGAAGTAATGATAGTGTGGTCCCGAACTCTGCCAAGACAGTTACCGCTTTTTCACTTGCCGGGGCTACCGGGGTCATAGATGAAACGGCAAAGACGATTGCGGTGAGCATGCCGAACAACACTGATGTGACAGCATTGATTGCGACATTCACAACCACAGGAGCAAGCGTCAAGGTAGGAACTGCGGACCAGACGAGCGGTACAACACCGAATAACTTCACAACTCCGGTGGCATTTACTTTAACCGCTACAGACAGTACAACAACGACATATACCGTAACCGTGACCGTGGCCTCGATCTCTGCCAAGACCATTACCAGTTATGCTCTTGCCGGGGTTGCCGGAACTGTAAATGAAACGGCAAAGACCATATCGGTGACCATGCCGAGCGGGACCAACGTAACAGCTCTGGTGGCGACATTCGCGACCACAGGAGCAGGCGTAAAAGTAGGCCCTGTGGCTCAGGCGAGCGGCACGACACCTAATAGCTTCGCATCTCCGGTGGCATATACGGTAACTGCTGGCGACAGTACAACAGCGACTTATACCGTAACCGTGACCGTAACCGTGGCTCTGGCCTCAGCTAAAACCATTACCGCGTATTCGCTTGCCGGGGTTGCCGGGACTGTAAATGAAAACTCAAAAACCATAACGTTAACTATGCCGGTCGGGACAAACGTAACGGCATTGGTTGCGACATTTACAACCACCGGGGCAAGTGTAAAGGCGGGTGCAGGAGCGACGGTCCAGGTGAGCGGCACAACGGCTAATAACTTCACCAATCCGGTGGCATACACTGTTACAGCTGCCGACGGCACAACGGCGGCATATACCGTAACGGTAACCGTTCCCGTAACCGTACCGAAAGGTCCCGCGCCGGTGCTTCTTGGCGCGGCCGGCAATTATGTGATTCTGGCAGAAACGGGTATCTCGACCGTTCCTGCTTCTGCGATTACAGGGGATGTTGGATTGAGTCCGGCAGCCACATCTTTCTTGACTGGTTTTTCATTAACGATGGTGGGGACTACATCTGCGACATCGCCCCAGGTGACCGGAAGTTTATTTGGAGCCGATATGTCGCCTCCTACCAGCACGAACCTGACCACGGCGATTACCAACATGGGCACTGCGTACACCGACGCCGCCGGACGACCAACACCTGATTTTCTGAACCAGGGTACCGGAGAGATCGGCGGACAAATCCTCCTTCCAGGCCTCTACAAATGGACCACAGGGGTAACAGTATCAGCAGATGTCACTCTCTCGGGTGGCCCAAATGATGTCTGGATCTTCCAGATACCGGGGAATCTCACGATTAGTCCCGCCAAACAAGTCTTCTTGAGTGGTGGAGCACTGGCCAAGAACATCTTCTGGCAGGTCGCCGGTACCGTGGACATTGGAACAACCGCACATTTTGAGGGAATCATATTGACTCAAACATCGATCACGCTGGGGACTGGCGCGTCGATGAACGGCAGGGCGTTGGCACAGACTGCAGTCAATCTCGATCAGAACGCGGTCACACAGCCTGCCCCGTAAGACAAGCGCAATTCGGTTTGAATGCAGATTAAGAAAAAGGGGAGGCAGGCTGTTTTTATGATTCAGTCTGTCTCCTTTTCTTGCTTCCCTGCAGGAGTTCCTGTCCTTTAGGGAAGTGGCAGACAATCTTGATTGCCCCTAAATTGCTTCACAAATTTAACAACCCTCAAGGAGGGGGTGACTATGAGCAAATGCAAAGGATATTCAAAAATGTGGTTTCTGGTACTGCTGCTTGTCGCCTTTGTGTCCGGGTGCAGTGGAGGAGGCGGCGGAAGTAATGATAGCGTGGCACCGACCACTGCCAACGCCATTACCGCTTATTCACTTAACGGTGTTGCAGGAACCATAAATGAAGCGGCAAAGACCATTACGGTAACCATGCCGATCGGCACAAATGTAACGGCCCTGGTTGCGACATTCACGACCACAGGGGCAAGCGTAACGGCAGGCAGTCCTGCTGTGGCGCAGACAAGCGGTACAACGGTAAATGACTTCACAAGTCCGGTTGTATACACGGTAACCGCTGCCGACAGTACAACTGCCACATATACCGTAACCGTAACCCTGGCACCGACCACAGCCAACGCCATTACCGCTTATTCGCTCAACGGTGTTACAGGAGCTATAAATGAAACGGCAAAGACAATTGCGGTAACCATGCCGAACGGCACAAATGTAACGGCCCTGGTTGCGACATTCACGACTACAGGGGCGAGCGTAAAAGTAGGAACGGCGCTCCAGACAAGCAAGACTACGGCGAATAACTTCTCAAGTCCGGTGGTATACACGGTAACCGCTGCCGACGGCACAACTGCCACATATGCCGTAACCGTAACCGTGGCACTGAACTCTGCCAAAGCCATTAACGCTTATTCGCTGAACGGGTTTGCAGGAACCATAGATAAAACGGCAAAGACGATTGCGGTAACCATGCCGAGCGGCGCAAATGTGACGGCCCTGGTTGCGACATTCACGGCCACAGGGACGAGCGTAAAAGTAGGAACGGCGCTCCAGGCGAGCGGGACTACCGCGAATAACTTTACAAATCCTGTGGCATACATAGTAACCGCTGCCGACAGTACAACGGCGACTTATACCGTAACTGTAACCGTGGCACCGATCACTGCCAAGGCCATTACCGCTTATTCGCTTAAAGGGATTGCAGGAACTGTAAATGAAACGGCAAAGACCATAGCGGTGACCGTGCCGAACGGCACAAATGTAACGGCCCTGGTTGCGACATTCACGACCACAGGGGCAAGCGTAACGGCAGGCAGTCCTGCTGTGGCGCAGACGAGCGGTACAACGGTAAATGACTTTACAACTCCGGTGGCATACACCGTAACCGCTGCAGACGCTACAACGGTGGCATATACCGTAACCGTGACCGTAGCCCTGACCGTTGTTAAAGGTCCCTTGCCGGTAAACCTTGGGACAGCCGGCAATTTCGTGGTTCTGGCAAAAACAGGAGTTTCATCAACCGGGACCACCGCAGTTGTTGGAGACATTGGACTTAGTCCTGCCGCCGCGACATTTATAACGGGATTTGGACTGATCGCTGATTCCACCAATGTATTTTCAACATCATCTTTAGTAACCGGAAAAGTTTACGCATCCAACTATGCTGTGCCCACTCCGACCAACATGACGATGGCTATAAGCGACATGGAAACCGCATTCACTGACGCCGCCGGCAGAACATTACCTGATTTCACTGAACTGGGTGCCGGAAATATTAGCGGGCTTACTCTCGTACCTGGCCTCTACAAATGGGGCACCGGAGTTTTAATCACAAGTGCCGGAGTTACTCTCTCGGGTGGCGCAAATGACGTCTGGATTTTCCAGATAGCACAAGACCTGACCGTGAGCAACAGTGCCATTATTACCCTGGCCGGCGGTGCACAGGCCAAGAACATCTTCTGGCAGGTCTCTGGCCAGGCGACCCTTGGAACGGCAGCTGACTTTAAGGGAATTTTATTGAGTCAAACGCTGATTTCGCTGAATACCGGCGCAAAGATGAACGGCAGAGCATTGGCACAATCCGCGGTTACATTAGACGCCACGGCCATCACTGCCCCGTAAGGCAGGCGCTATTGGTTAACGCACTTATCCTGATTCAGCGTTATGGTCAGATTGGATCTTCCAGAATTGAGAAAACCGGGGAGATCCAATCTTGCCACCAATTATGCAACTGAAATATCGACCAGTTATAAAGGAGCTGTAATGCTTAAAAAATCTGTCATACTGCTAATATCAGCAGTTGTTATCATTTTCAGCATCAATGAGGCCGGAGCCGGGCTTCCCCGACTCCCGATGCCGCCGCCTCCTCCCAATGTTGACGTCCGCGTCAATGGCAACCTTCCGGCTCCTCCCAATGTGAACGTCCGCGTCGATGGCTACCTTCCGGCGCCACCAGGGGTTAACGTGCAGATCGACTCAGGCCGTCCGTACTATGTAGAAAGAGATCGCCGTGTGTATATGGAGAGGGAAAGACCCAGAAAACACTACAAAAAACACCGGAAACATCACGATGACCGCGGTTACAGATACGGCCATGAAGAGAGGCACAATCATGGCAGACATAACGACTAGGATTCAGCAGGTCTGATCCGTGAGGTCGGGGCCACGGAACCGAGCCACTCCCCTCGAATGAATAAATTTGTCACAGTTGGAGGTAACAGATGAAGAAAATATGCTACGGATTGATTTCATTTTGGATGCTGTTGTGTGTTGTGACTTCAGCCACAGCTGAGGTTAACATCGGTATCGGATTGCCCAGCGTGAGCATAGGGATCAACCTTCCGTTGTACCCGGAACTCGTACCAGTGCCGGGCTACCCGGTCTACTATGCTCCCCGGATCGATGGCAATTATTTCTTCTATGATGGCATGTACTGGGTATACGAGGATGATTACTGGTACGCGAGCTCCTGGTATAACGGTCCCTGGGCGGTCGTAGATCCGGGAGTTGTGCCGCTGTTTATTCTGCGTGTCCCGGTGCGCTACTACCGGCAACCTCCGGTGTACTTTCGCAGCTGGCAATCGAATGCGCCGCCCCGCTGGGGTCAGCACTGGGGCCGTGGGTGGGAGCAGCGTAGAAGCGGATGGGACAGGTGGAATCGCCGATCTGTTCCGGCGCCCGCCCCGCTCCCTGTCTATCAGCGGCAATATTCCGGGGACAGGTATCCCAGGGTGGAGCAGCAGCATACGATACGGAGCCAACAGTATCGTTACCAGCCGCGTAACAACGCAGTCAGGCAGCACTTTCAGCAGCAGGTTGGACGAGGATCGCCCGCACCTGCTCAAAGGGGAAAGCAGGAAGCGTCTCCGGTAAGAGCTCCAAGACAGCAGGACCCTCAGCGTTCAACGCCGCTCCAGCAGGGCGCACCAGCTGACTCACGTTCGCAGCCATCGCGCCGGGGTGGTGATAACGTTCAGCGATCGGATCCAGGCCAACCTCCTCCACAGCAGCGAGGCCCGGCAGTCCAGGAACGGAAACAGCAACCTGCAGGTGCACAGCGTGAGCAACATGCACCAAGGGCTCAAGGCCAGGAACAAAGACCACAGGACAGGAAGGAGTCACAGGAGCCGGATCGTGGTCGCGGACAGGGGCAGAACAAAGATGAAGATCGAGGACGGGGACGAAATAATTAACCCGGCTCTATCCTTCGGACCATAGACTTGTCATTCCAGCTCTTGCGGGAATGACAAGTTTCCCGGATTTTTCATCTGCAGGTATGATCTTCGCCGGATACTTATGCATTGAAAAGGTGCTCCCTCAACTAACACCGCACGGGTAACTGTGTGGGAAAGAAGACCGGCGCCTTTTGTTTCAAATCTGTAGAACTTATCGGCGTTAACAGAAATTACTGAAGCAGGAATTTTGGCTGACGCATATGAATGCAGGCTTGTTGTCAAAGACAAAACAGGCCCAGAGGAGAATTAAAATGAAAAAATCGTTACTGGCTCGATGGGCATTTCTTTTCGTGGTTACAATGATACTGTCCGGTTGCCTTATCCCTTTCCCGGTTCGTGGAGTGGGTGGTGGCGATCACCATGGTGGACATGATCGTGGACATGATCGTGGACGTGGCCACTCGGACGAACGACGCTAAGGGTGGGTATGCAGTCCCGCAACCCGAAGGATAACTCCATGAATCAAAAAGAATTCGATATATCCGAAAAGTATTTCAGGACGAAATATGAGCAGCTTGGCAAGCAGGAAAAGCATGTTGCTCATCACCTGGTCGAGAGAACCCACATAGCGCGAAATATCACCCTAGACTTTTCGGAGCAGATGACTTTTGGTCAGAAACTGGCTGACAAAGTCGCTTCCTTTGGCGGTTCCTGGACCTTCATATCGATCTTTGCAACAATCATGGTTATCTGGGTTTTCCTGAATTCGTTTATTCTCATCAGTTACAGCAAGTCATTCGATCCATATCCGTACATATTGCTGAATCTCTTTTTATCCATGCTTGCCGCTATTCAGGCTCCGATAATCCTGATGTCTCAAAACCGCCAGGCATATAAGGACCGGTTGAGTGCGGATCATGATTACGAGGTAAACCTGAAGGCAGAGCTTGAAATAATTACGCTTCATGAGAAAATTGATTTACTGAGGGAGAAGCAGTGGAGTGAACTGATTTCCATGCAACAGCAACAGCTCACGCTTCTCGGTCAATTAATTATTGAACCGAAGAGAAATCAGAGACCAGATGAGTCGCATGAGGGGTGAGGCAGCGTTGTAATTGCGTTGAGTTAAAAGCATTAACGAAGGAGACCCATGCGGACACTTATCGATCTTTTCAATACGTTTGAAGCGCTGGGTGATAAAACCGCCTTCGTGAACCGCACCGGCGTAAGGCGGATTAAAGTTTCCTACGGGGAACTCCATGTACTTGCTCTGAAAATGGCAAACCTCCTGGAGCAAAAAGGGGTGGCGCCGGGGGACAGGGTGCTCATCTGGGGGCCCAACTCTTCCTGGTGGGGAATAGCGTATTGGGGCATCATCATCCGTGGCGCAATTGCTGTCCCGGTGGACTTCATGTCCGATCCGGCGCGCGCCGATTCCATCCGCAGCCTGACAGGGGCCAAAGTTGTCCTGCAGAGCCGGTTCAAACCGGAAAGGATAACAGCAGGCTCCTTGATGCTCCTGGAAGACCTGCAGTTCCTGCTCGAAGATATTCTGCCGATTTCTGAACTTGCCTCCCCCGCACCCGAAGATACGGCGCAGCTCATCTATACCTCCGGCACCACCGGTAATCCGAAAGGGGTCATCCTGACCCACAAAAACCTGGTCAGCAATATGACCCAGATAAACACGCAGGTACCAATCATCACCTCCGAATTCAGTTTCCTCTCCCTGCTCCCCCTGTCCCACATGTTCGAGCAGATGGGTGGTTTTTTTACCCCGCTCTACCGTGGCGCGGCGATCGTGTATCTGCGTACCCTCAAACCCTCCGCGATCATGGAAGCGCTGAGCGAAGAGGACATCTACGTTATCATGTCTGTCCCCCGCCTCATGCAGCTGCTCAAGACTACGATCGAGCGGGAACTTGAAGAAAAGCACCTCTCCGGCCTTTTCCGGTGGCTGACTCGGCTTGCGACAATCCTGCCGAAGGGGATGCGGCGGGTCCTCTTTTCCCCGGTTCAAAGAAAGTTCGGTAACAACTTCACCGTATTTGTCTCGGGTGGCGCCCCCCTGGACCCTGAGGTTTTCAACTTCTGGAGCAGCATGGGCTTCACGGTCCTGGAAGGGTATGGACTCACCGAAACCTCACCCGTGCTCTGCGTCAACACCATGAAACGCCAGGTGGCGGGGTCGGTCGGTCCGCCTCTGCCGGGAGTTCAAGTAAAGATCGAGGGGAAGGAGATCCTTGTACGCGGGGACAACGTCTTTCCCGGCTACTACGAGAACGAACTGGCAAGCCGTGAGGCCTTCACGGGCGACGGCTGGTTTCTGACCGGCGACATCGGCGAAATCGGTCCGGACGGCTGGCTGGTCATCAAGGGAAGAGGCAAGGAGTTGATCGTCACCGGTTCGGGGATCAACGTTTATCCCGACGAACTGGAGGCGGTACTGAACAGGATTGCCGGGGTGAAAGAATCGTGCGTTATCGGCGTAGATAAAGGTGGAGGGGAAGAGGTGCACGCAGTGCTGCTTCTGGACGGCAGCGGCATAGCTTCCGAAGAGATCATCGCGCAGGCAAACAGCAGCCTTGATGCGCTGCACCGGATTACCGGCTTTTCCCTCTGGAATGAGCCGGAATTTCCCAAGACCACGACACTAAAGATCAAAAAATTCGCGGTAAAGGAAGAACTTAAAAAGGGACCGGAGGGTAGCGATGCAACTGTCAGCAAGGACAGCCTGCTCAACCTGCTCGCCAGGGTGACCGGTACGAGCACCGGCCAGATCCGGGAGGAATCGCTGCTCGTGGCCGATCTGGGGCTTACCTCCATCGACCGGCTGGAACTGGTCAATTTCCTGGAACAGGAGTACCGCCTCGATATCGAGGACTCCCAGATCGGGCTGCAGACTAAAGTTTCGGATCTGCGCCAGATCATCGCGAAACGGGAAAAGCTGACCCGCCGCGACCATTTCCGCTTCTGGACTAATAACATGTTATTCAGGCGGATGCGGATGGTCTGTGATGCGATATTCCACGGGCCATTGTTTCGTAGCTTCACCACGCTGCAGGTGCAAGGAACTGACAATCTGGTCAATCTTCCTGAACCGGTTATTTTCGTGGCAAACCATCTGAGTTACCTTGACCAGCCTGCGATCATGTTTGCGCTTCCGGGAAAGATCCGCTACCGGTGTGCCACTGCCGCCTGGCAAGAGTTCTTCTTCGGGGACCATCATGGTTTTGACAAGTTCTGGCGGCGCTTAAGCTACGAGTACGCGAGTGTGCTGTTCAACCTGTTTCCTCTGCCCCAGACACAGGGGTTCAGCGGCTCGCTACAACACATGGGAATGCTTGCCGATAATGGCATTAACATCCTGATTTTCCCCGAAGGAGGGCATTCCAGGGACGGCAAAATGCAGCCCTTCCAGTTGGGATTGGGTGTAATAGTCAAGGAATTGGGGATTCCGGTCGTGCCGATAAAAATCAGCGGGACTGATCAGGTTCTTCCTCACGGCGCGAGATATCCCAAAAAAGGCAATGTAACAGTAACCTTCGGAAAACCGCTACGGTTTCGCTACGAGGAACCGGCAGAGATTGTGGAAATTACGCGCCAGGCCGTGGAGAAACTATGAAATCCGGTCCGATCACCCTCCCCTACCGCCGCTACGCCCTGGGTCTCCTTCTGGCGGTGAACCTGCTTAACTACATCGACCGTCAGGTGCTCTTTGCAGTATTCCCGCTGATCAAGATCGATCTGAGCCTCACTGATACTGCGCTGGGTTTTCTCGGGAGCGCTTTCATGCTCAGCTACCTGCTCTTTGCCCCGCTCTTCGGCTGGCTGGGCGACCACTTTAGCCGAACCAGACTTGCATCCGGAGGCCTCGTCGTCTGGAGCCTGGCAACGGCCCTTGCCGGTTTTGCCCCGGGTTACAGGACTCTGCTGGCCGCCCGTGCCACTGTCGGGGTCGGTGAAGCGAGTTTCGGCACGGTATCCCCCGGTCTCGTCGCCGACTTCTTCCCTAAGGAGCGCCGCGGCCGGATCCTCTCCTGGTTTTATGTCGCCATTCCGGTCGGCAGCGCGCTGGGCTATCTTCTTGGGGGTGTGCTGGGCCAAAGGTACGGCTGGCATGCCGCATTTCTACTGGTCGGAGTACCGGGTCTGCTGCTGGCCATTCCCGTCGCCCTGCTGCGGACACCTCCACGCGGCGGCGACGACGCATCGCTTCCGGGATCTGGAGGAAAGGCTTCCGCAGGATACGCCGCACTCTTCAGAAACCGCTCATTTGTATGCAACACTCTCGCCATGGCAGCGATGACCTTCGCCATCGGAGGGCTGGCCCAGTGGATACCCTCTTTCCTGTATCGTGTCCACTCTCTTGACGTGGCAAAGGGAAATACACTGTTCGGCGCGACCACAGTACTGGCGGGAATAATCGGCACTCTTGCCGGCGGCTGGCTCGGCGACATCTGGCAAAAAAGAAGCGGCAAGGGGTATCTGCTGATCTCGGGTTGGGGGTTCCTGATCGGCACACCCTTCGCCGTCTGGGCCATACTCGCCCCCGGCTTGACCGGTTGCATGTCCGCGATTTTTATCGCCGAATTTTTTCTCTTCCTCAACACCGGGCCGCTCAATACCGTCATCATCAACGTCACCAACCCTGCTGTCCGCGCCATGGCGTTTGCGGTCAACATCTTCTTTATCCACGCCCTGGGTGACGCAGTTTCTCCCACCATCCTCGGCTGGCTGTCCGACCAGTGGGGTCTGCGCAGCGCCCTCCTGATCACCCCGCTTGCCATGGTGCTGGCCGGCCTCTCATGCTTCATCACCGGCAGGTTCGTGGTGCAGGATATGAAGCAGGCTGAATAGCAGGTAGAAGACTGAAGGTAGAAGGCTGAAGGTTTAAGTCTGGCATGAATTCCTAACAGTTTTCAGCCCTCAGCCTAACTACCTTTCTAAAAGGAGAAAGCCACATGAAGCACCTGAGACTTCTGATTATCGTCTGCCTCGTCCTGTCGCCTGTGGCAGGCCTTGCGGCAGATGACGGTTACGGCTACCCGATCCCGGGAGCATATGAAGCCACTATCCTCGGGACCCCGGCAAAACTCATGCCCGAGCTGCCTGTAAAGATCAGCTCCCGGCGACTCGTCCTCGATGTCATCCCGGACCGGAAAAGACCGTCGATCTTCTTTTACGACAGAGGGTTGCGCTGCACCTTCGCATACCAGGAGAAGAAAGCGCCGCTGATCTTTCTGCTCGCCGGAACCGGTGCCAGTGACCAGGCTTCCAAGCTTATGATCATGATGAAGGTCTTCTACCAGGCCGGCTTTCATGTCATCACCCTGCCGTCGCCATCCAATTCGAACTTTATCGTCTCCGCCTCTCAAAGCCGCATCCCCGGTGATATGGCCGAGGACGCGGCTGACCTCTACAGGGCAATGGAGACCGCCTGGAAAAAGGTAGCGGGCGACATCGAGGTATCCTCCTTCCACCTGTGCGGCTACAGCCTGGGAGCCACCCAGGCTGCTTTTGTAGCAAAGCTTGACGAGGATCGCCGCGTCTTCAACTTCCGCAAGGTGCTCATGATCAACCCTACTGTGAGCCTCTACAATTCGGCCTTGAGGATCGAGGAGCTGTTGAAACAGATACCCGGTGGAGGCAAGAAGCAAGGGATTTTTTTCAACAAGATGCTCTCCAAGTTCAGCGAGTTCTATCGTTATGGTAATTTTGTCGCCATCAATGATGATTTCCTCTACTCGATCTACACTGAGAAGCTTTTCTCCAAAGAGGAAACTGCCGGCCTGATCGGGCTCACCTACCGCATCAACCTGGCAGGTATGATCTTCTCCTCCGACGTGATGACCAACAGTGGTTACGTTGTACCTAAAAACCGGGTACTTACCACAACAGATTCGCTTTTCGACTATTTTCTGGTCTCCACCCACTTGAGCTTCTTCGACTATTTCAACGAGTATATGTACCCCTACTTCCAGAGCAAGCGACCAGGACTCACCAAGCAGGCGTTCATCGACTCCCTTAGCCTCAAAAGCATCGAGGAGTATCTGAAGTCGTCTGCCAAGTTCGGCGTGATGACCAACGAAAACGACTTCATCCTTACCAGGGCCGAGCTTGACTACCTGCAGTTGATATTCGGTGCTCGGGCCAAGATCTATCCGCGCGGCGGCCATCTGGGCAACCTCGAGTACAAAGAGAACCTGGCCTATATGGTCGCGTTTTTCACAGGGGGTATGCCATGAAGATTGTTACCCGTTACCGGCTCTGGTGGACAATTGCCCTGCTGATATTGTCTCTTGATCTCTCAGGGTGCGCTACGTTCAGCACAAACACCCTGGACGAGGTGCCGGCAAAGCACTCGATAAGCGAGTTCAGGGATCAGCCCTTCGCCGAGGTATCGGATCCCTGGGAAGGGTTCAACCGGAGCATGTACCGCTTCAACTTCTACTTCGATAAATACCTCTTTCTCCCGGTGGTGAACGGCTACGAGTTTGTCACTCCGGTTTTAGTTCAGCAGGGGGTCTCGAATTTCTACAACAACCTCGGCGAAGTCAAGAATCTCACCAACAGCCTGTTCCAGTTGAAAGGGACCGAGTCCGTGACGACACTTGGCCGTTTCGTAACAAACAGCACCGTGGGGATTGGCGGCCTGTTCGACCCTGCCACCACCTTCGGAATGGAGAGGCGCGAGCAGGATTTCGGCAGAACCCTTGGCTACTGGGGAGCAGGTTCCGGTCCTTACCTGGTGCTGCCGATCTTCGGGCCTTCATCCCTGCGCGACACCGGAGGTCTTGCCGTGGACACCGGTATCTACTACGGGCTCTACACGGCGATCGATCCGTTTGGCAGTACCGGCAACAGTTTCGCCATAGGCACCGGGATATCGACTCTTGAAGCCATCGATGCGCGGCATCAGCAGAGCTTCCGCTACTATGAAAGCGGTTACCCTTTCGAGTACTACATGGTTCGCTTTTTCTACCATCAAAAGCGCGAAATCGAGGCCGTCAAACCTCTTCCAGCTGAGTTACAGCCATAAATAACCGGGAAAGACCGGATTGAACCAGGAGACAACACCATGTCCTTTATAATTTATCTTATAGGCTTTGCTTTTATCATCGGCGGCATTGCGTGGGCCCTAGTTGTCATGGGAGTGACTACCCTTTACGTTATGATCACGACCCTCATACTTATCGGCGTAGCGATCCTGACCGGGGTGACCCGTACCCGGACCAGGGACTGATCCTGTTTGCGTAGCTGAAGATAGAAGGAGAAAAGTAGAAATAGAGCCGTAAAAAGGAGGATGTAATGTTGTGGACAATTTGCGTAGTGATGATTGTATTGTGGCTGTTAGGTATAGTTACCTCATATACCATGGGCGGTTTGATCCACATTCTGCTCGTAATTGCCATCATTGTCGTGCTGGTACGGGTAATTCAGGGGCGGAAGGTCCTGTAAACCGGACAAATGGTTTCGTTACCCGCCTGCGCTTACAATCTAACGCCAGAAACGTGAGTCCTGTTCAACTCACTCGTCAAGACCTTCTTCACCCAGATCCTCGGCAATCAGTTTCAGCTGTTCCAGCGCGCTCTCCAGGTCGGCGACCATGTCGCGGACGATGACGCCAGGCTCGGGGAGGTTGTCCGAATTCTCCAGGCTCTCGTCCCGCAGCCAGAAGATATCCAGGCTTGCCTTGTCGCGGGCAACCAGGTCGGTATAGTCGTATGAACGCCAGCGACCGGCGGGATTAGCATCGCTCCAGGTGGCACTCCGTTCATGGCGATTGGCCGGGTTGTAGAGAGCCACGAACTCGTCAAGATCGATGCGCTGCAGCGGGTTCGTCTTGAGGGTGAAGTGCAGGTTGGTGCGCAGGTCGTAGATCCATAGCTTCTTCGTCCACGGCGTCTCAGAGGCCGGTTTCTTGTCGAAGAAGATCACGTTCGCCTTCACCCCCTGGGCGTAGAACAGGCCGGTGGGGAGACGCAGCAGCGTATGTACGTCGCACTCCTGCAGCAGCTTCTTGCGGATCGTCTCCCCTGCCCCGCCCTCGAAGAGCACGTTGTCCGGCACCACCACGGCAGCCCGGCCGTGCTGCTTGAGCAGGGTCTTGATATGCTGGATGAAGTTGAGCTGCTTGTTGGAGGTGGTGGCCCAGAAATCATCGCGCTCGATGGTCTCTTTTTCAGCATAAGCCTTGCCGTCAGGACCAATGATAGTGGTCGAGCTCTTCTTGCCGAACGGCGGGTTTGTGAGGATCATCTCGAAACGCTCGCCCGGGTCGGCGGCCAGTGAATCTCCCACTGTCAGCGGCAGCTTTTCCCCGCCGATGCCGTGCAGCATCAGGTTCATGGCGCAGAGCCGCGCCGTGGCATGCACCAGCTCCCAGGCACGCAGCGCCTTGGTATCGAGAAACAGTTTCTCTTCCCGGTCGAGCTTGTTATGTTTGGCCACATAATCATGGGCTGCCAGCAGGAAGCCGCCGGTGCCGCAGGCCGGATCACAGACCGTCTCTTTCGGCCGGGGCGCCATGACATCGACCATGGCCTGGATCAGCGGCCGGGGGGTGAAGTACTGCCCTGCCCCGCTCTTGGTGTCCTGGGCGTTCTTCTCCAGCAGCCCCTCGTAAGCGTCCCCCTTCACGTCGGCGCTCATGACCGACCAGTTTTCCTTGTCCAGCAGGTCCACCAGCAGGCGGCGCAGCTTGGCCGGGTCCTGAAACTTGTTCTGCGCCCTGCCGAAGATCAGCCCCAACAGCCCCTTCTCCTGCCCCAGTTTTTCCAGGGTATGGCGGTAATGGTCGAACAGATCATCACCGTCCTTCTTCAGCAGGCTCGGCCAGTCGTAACCGGCCGGGACCGGGCTGCTCTGGCTGTAGGGCTTCTTCGTCCGCTCGTCGGCCATCTTGAGAAAGAGGAGAAAAGTGAGCTGCTCGACATAGTCGCCATAGCTCATCCCGTCGTCGCGCAGGACGTTGCAGTAATTCCAGAGTTTTTGGACAATTGCGGCTGGGGTCATCTGTTTAGTTCCTGTTATAGTAGGGGCGATTCATGAATCGCCCTGCTTTTGATTTAGTAGGGGCGCATTGCATGCGCCCGGTTGTCCATGAGCCAGAAACAAGGGACTTAAAATCCCTCGGCACAAAGTGCTGTGCCGGTTCGATCCCGGTTCCGGGAATCACATAATATTTGTTGACAGTGAAAATTAAACGGGTATACAGTTTAATCAAGACGGGTAAGTCCTGTTATGTGCCTCAAGTGTTCCGCCCATTCGGCGCCATAGCCTGGGGGATTCGGCATAACAGGGACCGTCTTTTTTATTGCCCTTTTTCAGGGTATACAAATTCTCCGGCAAGATGTTCCCGAAACATTTCATACCACTCGTTATCACCCGTCTCGTACTGTTTGAAAATCCCCCAGCAGAAAGAATCGACAGCCTGAATCCCCGAGCTTTCATGGGAATGCTCGTGATTGATGTAAAGAGGCACGTTCAGGGGCATTAAACCTTCCAGGTGATTGGTCACATACTCATTGAACTCGCGAATATCGTCTTTCCCTTTTGACCGGTCAACAACAAGAGTAACGGTATCGGCTGCGATGGTAGATAGTGGCAGCTTCTCCAGAATATAACGGGCCAGGAAATTATATATTTTCTTCTTTTCCAACGGTTTATTGAGTGTGGATAGAAGTAGCTGTTTATCCAGCACAACAGTATAGAGACGCCAGCCTTCAGGTGGGAGCTGCCGGTAAAAATATGCCTTTACGCTATAAATTGTATCGCTCCCCTTAACCTCTTTGGCAGGGGTAGTTCCCTTCTTCCGGTTAATCTTGTTCTTCAGGGTACGTCGAACAGCCGTCTTGAAGCCATGCGACACCTCCCGCCCATCACAGACAAGCAGAGTAATGACAAATGTCCTGGAAGTGCGGGGTTTGTTGAAATCGAACCCCAGGTCGCCTGATTCGTCGAGGAAGATGATCATTGATGGGGCCTTGCAGAATTACTAAGCTGCCCAATCAACTCCAGCATCTCTTTCGCCGGATGAAACCATTTCCCCTTCACCGACGTCGGGCGATCGTTAAGCTTTAACGCCACGGCCAACGGGTTGCAATCCAGCACGTGCATATCATGAATCAGCCAGCTCAAATCAATATCCGCCGTCCGCAGAGAGCCGAGCACCGAGCGATCCGTATTCCGGTCAAACTGCACCGGTCCCAGGGCCAGTGCGACACGACTGATCAGCGTTTCCGGAACATTCTGCACGACCAGCGTTGCCAGGAACAGTTCCCGGTGCAACTGTCCAAGTTTGGCGAAATCGGCCTTGACCAGCCCCGGCAGAAAGAGACAGTAACGGCTCTCATCCTGACAGAACAGCACACACTGGCGGCGGTCATAAGTGTAGAGGTGGGCGTGCCAGCTCCCCAGCGGGCTTGTTTCGACAAGCGGTGTTGCCGACACTTCTGGCAGTTTGGCGGCCAGTTTTTGGGTGCAGTGGAGGAGCATTACCTTTTTCCTTCAGTTAAAGAAGTCTCAAATTCAAAACTCTAAAACATCCTGAATCTGCGGCCTGCCATAGGCCGCTGCGCCTGTCCTGACAAGCAGGTTGGGCAAAATTTGCGCTTCACCGCTGCTGTGGGTGTGACCACAGAGAACAGTCATTTTTCGCTCAGGATGTGACTGCATCATCTCCACCAAAACATCTCCAACCGCCTTGCAGCTGAAATGGGGGAGATAATCATCATTTGATATCTTCCCCTCATGCCAGCACGCTTCCCTGAATGGAGGCACATGGGTCAATACCACTATGTGACTAAACCGGCTCAGCGCCTGAGGCAGCACATTGCGGAAATGTTCTGCAGCAGCATCACCCAAAGCATTGAGTCTGACCTGACGTTGCGAGCGGTCAAGGCCACGCAATTCGGCAATCATCAGGTAGTCATTGAGCATGACTTGCGAGTTTGCATAATCGCCGAACCGGGCATCAGCCCAACCATCATGGCCAATCAGGCCAGTCTCTGCTGTCAGTTCGACAATGCCAGCAGACGGCAAACAGAAAAGACGATTCGATTGGTGGATAATATCCGCAAGTTCTTTCCGAACCGCTGTCAGGGAACCACCGTAATAATCATGATTGCCGAGCACGAAATAGATCGGCACGGACAAAGAGGCTTCCAACCGCTGCAGATAGCCACCCACATTCGCAGCCTCGCCGATGTCGCCGCTGATCAGAATGGCATCCGGTTTGGCAGAACTGAGTTCACTGCAAAACGCTTCGATACGATCATGGCCGATAAAGTTCAGATGTATGTCAGTAAGCCAGGCAACGCGCATAAATTTCCACCACAATTCTATGAAATGCCCAGCGCCTGTAGTGGAAAATCGATAGCCGTACAGGACGAGCGTAATGACTGAATAACCGGTTTGCTGAGCTTGACCGTCGCCATCACTCTGAAAATCCAGGCAACGTAATCCCGGCTTCTGAGCATGAGGTCAAGAGCGCTTTCCGGGTATCTTTTGACAGACGGTATTCACTGAGAATATGCCGAACCTCCTCATCTTGCACGATCTCAACAAGTGCAGAGCACTGTTGCAAATCCTTTTCCTTCTTGGCTTCCTTGTCAGTTCCAGTCCGCCTTTGGGCGATTATCAGCTTGTGTATGACAAACGCCTCCGGCGAAGGGATACGGATACTGAAATCTCCCAAACGCACCGTGCTCGGCCTGATGAAGAGTAGATCGATAAACGGCAGCGGTTGGGCCGACACCTTCCATGGCGGGATAATAACAGAGGCCGGGGCATCGGCTCCCCGGCGATGGGTAAGAAATTCTACCTCGAATGTTCCGTGCAAAAACGTCTCTATCCCGGAGTAGTCTGTAACAGGCGTATAGCCGAGGCGATCCAGAATTTCTGGAATCGTCTCGCGCCCCTTTGCAGGCACCCTTACGGCATTCTCCACAGCAAAATCGATGTCATCGGTTGCCAAAGCATAGGCAAGCGTGAAGTGATCGGCATAGATCGTCATTGGCCAGCTGCCGATCAGCAGGCCATGGGAGAAAAAACCGATCCGCTCCAGTTCCCGCAGCAGATCAGTAACCGGCTGAACAAATGGGGTATGTGTGAAGACGATGTCCATATTGGCTAGCCTTTGAGAAGAATGGAGTTCAGGGTTGAGATTCGCTTCTTGTTTGCCTTCAGATCAGCCTGCAGTTTCTTCCGTTTTTCCAACGCCGGTTTCAGCTCCTCAGCCTGCGAGGCGGAAAGATGCTCGAAGACGACGCCCGATTCGCCACGGTAGCGCAGACAGGGATAGACGTACTCCTTGCCATGGCTGCGAACCTTGCGTACACCGAGCGACCCTTTCGGCAGCTTGTCCAGCTCACGGTTTATCTTGTCCACGACGAGTGCACAGCGGTCACGTTCCGACTGCAACATCCTGAATACGCTTTCGTCTTTCTTTCTGGCCGGCATGGCACAACCTCCATTTTGTACCAACACAATAACATTGAATCAGTATTTGTGGTACAAAATAGTTGTACCAACACAAAGAGCAATTATACGTGCATGTTGGTACAATGGTTACGGGCAACTCGCCACTACACCAGCTCACCCGAAAACGCCCGCTGCAGAATCGTCTGTCGCAAACGCTCAGCGCGTTTGAGGCTGGTTTCTATGGTGGCTTCGAGTTCTTCGGTGACGGAGAGGCGGAGGTCAATTTCGGCAAGGATTGCCTTCTGCTCTTCAACGGGCGGCATCGGAACATTTACAGATTTGATGTCATCAAGACCTAGGCCAACTTTAGTCGCCCCTCGCTGAAGTTCCTTGAACTGATCTTGACCTGACTTACAGGCAAGAAACCATGCGAGGAAAGTACTGTTGACAGCCGATAGAGGCCTTGCCAGCGAAACATGCTCTTGATAAAGGCCTCTTCAAACCCCTCAGGCACCATTCCAATCATCCCTACATCAGCAGTAATGGAAATGAGAATGTCTCCGGCAGTGACACGAGTGCGTAATCCTTCCGCTCCATCTGGTGGCTGAACGCGTTGAATGTCGGCTAAATCCAGTTGTATTGTGTCATGGTCAAGGTTTCCCATCCGGAGGAAAACCGAACCGATTTCAGAATAATAGCTCGCCCACCCTCTTGAACCACTTGTGACAAAAGAGAACATTTGGTCACTTTTCGCCCACGCCCACCCCTCAGGCAATTCCGGCAGATTGGCCGTATCCGGCCCGGCAGGCTCCTTGTATTTCTTCTTCCACGAATCATCCTTCGGCTTGATCCCCTTCGCCTTCATCTGAGGTAGGGGCGAAGCAAACGATTCACCTGCTTCGCCCTTGCTGGAATCACCGCCATTGTTGCCATCATTTCCAAAACCGGGCGAAGCAGATCCGGACAATGTCCTCGGCGTGGGAATCATCCTTGGCAAAGATCAGGGTCTTGGGGACCCAGCTGCGGCCGGGGAAGATCTCAGTCAGCACCTTGTCGCGGAAAGTCCGGACCACGGTGCGGATCTGGTCCACGGCCACCACGTCCCGGTCGAGTTGTCCCGCCTCGTAGGTCAGATCCTCGTCCAGCTGCTCCCAGCGCACCGCCCGTGTCTCCCGTTCGCGATGGTCCACATAGTGCCCGGCCTCGACGACCGAGCCTCCCTGGGTGATCTTCGTCCGAATGCGGTAGACGTCGTAGTTGACGTTGACCCCATCGGCCACGGCCTGCTCATGGGGGTATTCCATCACCAGGTTCTGGTTGAAGAAGCCGAAGGTCTGCTTGCTCGGGGTAGCGGTCAAGCCCACCAGAAAGCCGTCGAAATACTCCAGCACCTGCCGCCAGAGATTGTAGATGGAGCGGTGGCACTCGTCGGTGACGATCAGGTCGAAGGTTTCCAGCGGAATGTCAGGGTTGTAGACCACCGGCGGCGGCTCCCGGAAGAGACTGACATGGTCGAAGAGCGACTCCTCCTCCAGCTCCGGGGCCAGATCCTCGCCGCGCAGGATCGAGTAGAGCCGCTGGATGGTGCAGATGCAGACCCGCGCCGTGGTATCGAGGCGGCTGCTTTGCAGGTGATTGACAATGTACTCTTCGCTGAACTTGTAGGGAGTATAAGGCGACTGGTACTGCTGGAACTCTTTCAGAGTCTGGCGTCCCAGGTTGGCCCGGTCCACCAGGAAGAGCACCCGCCGGGCTCCGGCAAACTTGAGCTGGCGGTAGATGAAGGAGACGGCGGTAAAGGTCTTGCCCGAGCCGGTCGCCATCTGTACCAGCGAGCGGGGGCGGTCGGCGGCAAGGGACTTTTCCAGGTTGCCGATTGCCGTGAACTGGGCCGGCCAGAGCCCTTCTTCGTGGAGTGGCGGCATGCTGCGCAGACGCGACCGGTAGGTTGTAGGGGCGGGTTTGAAACCCGCCCTTACGGAATCTATTGAGTATTCCGGGCCATCTTCGGCGGCAAGAGGCAGATCCTGGGCGAGGCATGCCTCGCCCCTACATTCCTCTAACCACTCGGCAAAGGTCTCGGGACGATGAAAGGAGAAGACGTTACGGGAGCGTGGGTCGGGATCTAGACCGCTGGTGAAGCAGGTTTCCACGCCGGTGGACTGGTAGCGGAACGGCAGGGGCCGGAACCATGCCGGCAGGAAACGCGACAGCCCCTGGGTGTACCGGTCGGACTGGATCTCCACACCGGAGAGTGTCACCCCGGCTTTCTTGGCCTCAATCACACCGGCAGCCCGACCGTCTATGTAGAGCAGATAGTCGGCAAAGCCGAACCCCTTATCCAGCGGGAACTCGCGGATGGCAACGCCCCGACCGGCATGCAGATTAACGCTTTTCACGTCCTGCACCAGCCAGCCGGATTCAAGCAGCATCCGGTCTATTTCTATGCGCGCTTTCTGTTCTGGGGTCATTTACTCTGCCTCTATCGCCACAACTTGCCGACATTTGGGATAAGCCACAAGCACAAACTTCATTTAAACTCTTTTCTTTAATAACACCCAGCAGATACGAAAAAAGCCGCAGGTCATCAGTTAATGACTCCAGCGGCTCTCTGGCTGATCCTGTGAAAACAGTCCATGCACAACACCCCCCATAACATTGCAAAATTACTTCACTTTAATACGCCTTAAGCTGTTATCTGTCAATTTGAAAAGCCGATGTTGCTTTTGGCCGGTTCCTTCTCAATTGAACTCCAGCTTGTAGAAGAGATCCGCACCGCTCTCGCTGCCGGTCTGGGTTTCAACCTGCCAGTGCTTGAAAATATCGTAACGTAACAGAAACAAATTGCCCCCGGTAAACACCGACTTGCCGT
Source organism: Geobacteraceae bacterium (assembly GCA_041500085.1). GTDB lineage: Bacteria > Desulfobacterota > Desulfuromonadia > Geobacterales > DSM-12255 > VEOV01. The sequence goes on along the minus strand of JBGQLM010000012.1, from coordinate 16,354 downwards.
AACTGACATAGAGTTGCGGGGTCAGATACTTGCCTACCGTGAGCATTGTCTCCGTGATACCGGGCTGCTGCGTTGCCGGTATGGCTCCGGGAGGGGTCACCTGAAGCGGCTTGTAACCCATATGACTGGTGGTTGCCCCGACACCACCCTGTATCTCCAGGGTGCTCAAGCCTAATTTGTTTTTTATCTTATCCTGCAGAACCTCTGCCTGGCCGGAAGTAAGCATTGCACCGGCTGCCTGGGCCAATAGACCTGCCTGTTCGCCACTGCTGCCGAGCGGATGGCCGAGGACAATATATGCCAGGACATCGACGTCCGGCATGGCCGGCTCGGAGTAGAGTTTGGTGACCGGTTTCTGGAGGTTTCCGGCAACAGTCACACCGGCCCGCACATTGCCAATCGTACGCAGAGCCAGAAAATCGAGGGTCGGACGATCAATGGAACCACCGGCGAAGAAAAGACGTCCGCGAACGATATCAAGATTCACCCCGTAGGTCCGGTAGCGCCCCTTGACTACCTTGATCTCGCCAGAACTGTTAATATTGTCAAGGCTGCTGAATGAAATATCCAATGCCCCGCCCAACTGGGCGTCAATTCCGGAGATCTTGACGAATACCTTCTCACCGAGGACTGCCCGGACCTGGACGTCCAGAGCCAGTGGCGATCTCTTTGCAACAGGTGCAACTCTTCCCTCCAGAATGACATCACTGCTCGAAGCGACAACCTTAGGGGGTGACACCCCGACGATGTGCAGATCAGGCAGACTCAGTTCACCGCGCAGGGAGAGTTTTTCAGGGGTTCCATCAAAGGTGAGATTCGGAGTGGTCTGAACCTGGAGTTCCGGGAAAAAGATCGTTTGGAAGTTCTTACCACGTATGGTGCCCTGATAGCCGATAACCCGCCAGCCTTTCAGGGTGAGGAGCGCCGTCCCTTCGATATGACCGGGACCGGAAAGTGCCCGGAAGGAATCGATCCGGATAAGATCTTTTTCCAGTTGTGCCGCGAGCTGAACGTCCTTCAGATGAATGCCGGCAGTGGGTAGATAGGCGCCCGCCCTGGTCAATCGCAACGTACCCCCGACCTGTGGAACTTCCCAGGTTCCGTTGACTACAAGTCCCACATCTATCTCTCCGGAGCTTTCCTGGACTAATCCCGGGAACAGAGCGGTAATAACCCCCTTTTCCCTGAGCTTCCCGGTGAATGATGCCTGCAGAGGCCCCTTCGGATTAAGCGCTACCGGAAAATGCGCCGGAACCGGCAATTGGAAATTTGCCCGGGCCTGACCGTACTCAGCCATGGTCAGGGAAACATTGCCGGTCAGAGTTTCCCCCCGCCAACCCCACGAAGCCGTTGCCGATTTGAAGGTGAGGTTCAGCTCGCCTTCAGGCCTATCCTGGTGAAACTTCCCTTCGGAAAGAACGGCATTGCCGTCCAGTTCAAATCGTTGTCCGGGGAGCATGACCCCTTTGGCTCGACCGCTGATGCGCCCGTCAAGTCTGGTGTCTCGGGGGAGCCAGGTTTTGAGCAGCGCCAGGTCGATTCCGCTCACTTCGGCTGTCAGGTCTCCTTTCTCAGGCATGGCCAATCGAAGCGGAGCGGGTGAGGAAAAGTTCCCTTTCAATCTGCCGCCGTCTGCTGTACGGAGCTCTATACCGATCAGCATTCCCTGTTCGCTGCCGTCAAAGGTTAACAGGCCTTGCTGGAGAGTCATGCTGCCGTCCTTCCCGGTGAAGGTCCCGTTGCCTGCAGCGCTCCCTGCCAGGGTAAGCCGCTTTCCGGGCAGAAAACCCAATCGTACCGCACCGTTGCTGTTTCCAGTGATCCGCACATCCTTCAGATAAGATTTGGCTCTGGCCAGGTTCAGGCCGGCCCATTCTGCCAGGACCTGACCGCCCAGCGGATTCAGTGCCAGATCTGCGGCGACTTCGAGACGCTCCGCCGCACCGGCAGTAAGGACGAGGGTGGACAAGGAAAATCTCCCGGCACTTATGGCAAATGCCGCCGGAGCCTTCAGGTGCCACGATCCGCTTTGGTCGCTGCCTGAGAGACTGTTGATATCTCCCTTCCAGATACCGGCGTTGTATCCCGCCGCCAATGCCAGTTGCGCATCGCTGCCTGCTGAACGCAACGCGGCGTTCACGGTGTGATGCTGCAGCGTCCCGTCCGCCGCCAAGGTCACAGCATCCAGCGTATAGCCTTCGTAGACAACCTTCCTTAGAGCTGCATTGACATGGACAGGGTAGCCCGTGCCCCGGTCAAGCCGGGCAGTCAGATTGGCGGCGGCTACCCGCGTTCCGGCGTAGGCAAGATTGCTCCCCGTGCCGGCTACGGCGCCGCTGACCTGCCGGTCGCTCCAGCGCACCCAGCCATCGGCCTGGAGCGTTCCGGACGATCCCGGAACCAGTCGGGAAAAATCGCTGATCTTTGCGGCCATGACCAGCTTCTGTTTCAGATCTCCTGAGGCGTGCAGGTCAAAGCCTTTACCCTTAAGCGCCAGCCGGTCAAATGAGAAGTTGTTGTCGACAAAGTCTGCCCGCACCAGGCCGGTCAGCGCCTGTCCATGCAGACGGCTTTCCAGGAGAGCTCCACTGACGCTTCCCGTGAGGGGTAACTTCCCTACCTTTGACAGAAAGCCGGTGGCACTGAAATTCACCACTCCCTTCCAACCAGGGTCCAGCCTGGCCGGATTGAGATTGCTGCCGCTGATCATCCCCCGAAGCTCAAAGCCGTCGTGCCAGTTCATATCAAGGTTTCCAGCCAGAGTTCCATCAATTATCGAGCCGGTCAGCGGGGCCAGCCTCATCGTTTCACGTGTTCCCCGATAATTTGCGGAAACTACAGCCGACTTCCACCCTTGAGCCTGATTGGCAAGGGTGAAATCGCCTTGATAGCTGTCCAGTGTTCCTTTAAATCTCACGGTGCCGGAGAGGTCGGTCGGTACGTTCAGCTCGGGGGCGAGGTCGAGACCGGTCGCCTTGACCTGCAATGACAGTACCGGCTCCAGGGATTTGAATGCCAATGAGCCATCGGCAGTAACCAGACCCTTTTGGCCCGGTCTGGTGAGGCCAAGCCGGCGCAGGTTAATGGCATCCCGTGCCATACCAACCTCGCCGCCAAGCTCCAGAAGCTTCCGTGACCCTGAACTCCCGGCAATCGTGAACGTACCGGCAAACTGCTCGGATCCTTTTACGTGGCTTTGCCCTGTCAGCAGTGTGAACTGATCCATCTCCGCTACCGGCTGCAAAAGGGTAACCGCAAGGTCTGACTTGAGGTACGGCTGCTTGAATCCGGCCGAGAAAGTGCCTTTGAGCTGTCCATAAGAGGAGAGTACCTTCAGATCGGCAACGGTCAGGATGCTGTCTTGCCAGTTGACCGAGCCGGAGATGTCTGCCACGGCCAGAAGCTGTTCCTGCAGGCGGCGATAACTGACGTTGGTCACACTCAATCGGGTTATCCTGCCATCAAACAGGTGGACACTTTCAGGCAGACTCGGCCAGACGGGAACCGGCGGTTTGTTGTCAGGTGGGGTATCATCCTGAATCCGGACCCCGTTGATGAATATTTCCTGGAATGCTGCGGTACCCGCCAGCAGGAGGAGCGGTTTCCAGCGCAGCTCAAAACTGTCAATCTCAATTCTTTGATGCGTCAGACCCACCCGAACCTCAGTGAGTAGCAGATGGTCGATGATTCTCCCCTCGATCTTCTCGGCGGATAAGCTGACCCCGCTGAAGTTGGCAACCGACGTCAGCAACCAGCGGGTGCCCGGCGTAGTTGCAACAACCCACATAACCGCCGCAACTGCCGCTCCTGCAAGTAAAATCGCCATCGTTGCAACGAGGCTATACTTTGTCAGCCGCTTCACAACTCTAACCCCACGGTGAAGTGGACATGATATGACGGATTCTCCACCCCTATCGACCGGGCCAGGGAAAGGTTCAAGCCACCTACCGAGGTATAGTAGTGCAGGCCGACACCAACTCCCTGGAACAGGCGAACGTCAGAGAATGAATTATAGCTGTTGCCGGCATCGTAAAAGATGGAAACACCCCAGTCTTTGAAAAGCGCCCGCTCAAGCTCAATACTGGAGGTTAAAAGTTGTTTGCCCCCCACGACCTTGCCTGAGGCATCGCGCGGACCGAGGGAATTGTAGGCGTAGCCCCGCACACTCTGGTCTCCACCGGTAAAGAAGCGAAGCGAAGGAGGGATCTCGCTGAAAGGATCGTTAACAAGGGTTGCCCCGCCCTTTAGCCGCGTATGCAGGGACAAACGCCAGGGGAGCGGCAGTAGATAACTCCCCTCTGCCAGGAGCTGGACCAGAGCCGTATCGGAACCGAGCAGTTGATGCGTACCGCGCAGATCAAAGGCGTAGCGGGACCCGCGGCTGGGACGTACCCGATTGTCGTACCGATCATCGGAAAAGCGAAGGCCCGGCAGCAGGAGTCGTGAGGTGGATTGCTGGTCGCCCACGGAATAATCCTCATATTGGGCTCTTATATAGGCGGTGCCAAGCTTGCCCTTGCCGAAACTCCGGTTTCGATCCAGCTCCAGAGCCAGAATCCGGCTGGAATAGGTTGTGGTATCCTCCTGCTGCAGATTCAGCTGCAGCGTCGTGGAACTTCTGACATCCTTCGGACTGGGCAAAATATAGCCGGTCACCAGACCCTGAAGTCGCTCGGCAATATACAGATTTGAATACAATTCATGCCCCTGGTGAAACATGTTCAAATCGCGGTAACGAACTGTGAACCGTGCCCCCGTGTCCGTGCCGTAGCCTATGCCCGGCCGCAGGGTTCTGCGCGGCCCGGCTTTCAGCTGAATGTTTACAGGCACCGTCGATGCTTCGGCATCCTTCATTTCAGGCGTGATGATGACCTCTGTGAAACGCTCGGAGTTGGTGAAATTTCGCTGTGTTTCTCCGAGGGTGGTCTCGGAAAAAACCTCACCGGAGGAGTAGGTCAAATTACGACGCAGGAAACTGTCCGGATAATCGATCGCCCCATGAATCTGCGTAGTGCCGAAATAATACTTCTTGCCTGTTTCCAGAACCAGTTCGATGGTTGCGGTTGTGGCGCCTCGCGCAATGCGGATTTCATGCCGCGTAAAATCCGCATCCAGGTAACCTGACTCCCGGGCAGTTGACTTGAGTGCGCTCTTGGCCTCTTCGTATTTTTGCTGCTGCAGCCGGTCTCCTTTTTTCAGCGGAAACGATGCAACCAGTCTAGCCAAACGCCGCTCCTTGCTGCCTTGCCCGAAAGCTGTCACGTTTACTTCAGTCAGAATTACCGGCTCTCCAGGTACCACCTTGACCATAAGGCGATACTCTTCTTCGTCCGATTCGACCTTGACTGTGACCTGTGCGTGGTAATAGCCGAAAGGCTCCAGAGCGGTCCTGATTTTGTCATCTGACTGCTTTGCGAAACGTTCGAGCCAAAGTTGATCCACCTTCCCTTCGCGGACCAATCCAACAGGGAGAACGAGTGATTCCTGTACATTTTTCAGAAGATCGCCCTCAATGCCGGTAACTACGATCTTCAGCGTTTCAGCGGCATAAAGAGGCAGTGCGAATAAAAGACAGAGCACCAGGCAGGCAAGCGCCGTACAGATTGCTCCGTGACGTGATTCAGTACAGCTATTTGAGTGCATTGAGGCTGGATCGGACATCATGGTGGACTTTAGATAGATATGACTGGCTTCATGCTTGATCCTGCGACGTTCCGGCGCCAGTTACATCCCGCCAAACAATGGTGAGGATCGCGAAAATAACAGGCCCAAGGATAAGACCGAGAATCCCCAGCGTAAAAACTCCGCCGATCGCTCCGAGCACAATCGCCGGAACGGGGATATTGCTCTTTGCACCGATGGCAAGCGGGCGAATCGCATTATCGGCAAGACCCACGAAAATAATGCACCAGAGAGCCAGGAGTCCTGCCGTGAGATAGTCGCCGTTCAAGGCAAGAAGGGCTGCAAGCGGCACCCAGATGATGCCCGTGCCGACAACCGGAACAAGCGCTGCCAGAGCTGTCAGCGCACCGCATAGAACCGGGGCGGGGACTCCGGCGACAAAATATCCGAGTCCGGCGGTTACTCCCTGCACAAGGCAGGTGAAGATTGTTCCGACGGTCACGGCTGTGGTAGTTTCGCGAATCTCGGATAAATATCGGTGGACTATGTCCTGGTTAGTAACGAACCGGTCGATAGCAGCGGACACTATCTTTTCGCCGTCGCGGTAGATGAAAAAGAGCATGAAAAGCGCCACTGACAGGGTAAAGAGGAGGTCTCCAAGGGTTCTTGCAGTAATTGTTGTCAGATCAAAGAGATATCCGGAAGCGCCTTCGGCCAGCTTTGCACCTAACCCGGGAAGATCCAGACCGAACTGTTTCCCCCTGGAGATAATCTCTTTCACAAACGGGAAATGGCTGAGAGTTCCTGCCCAGGTCGTCGTGAAAGCCTGAACCAGCCGCGCAACATCCGTATACCAGTCGGCAGCGTTCATAGCGACCATGACAATCAGCACTGCAACCGGCAGCATGAAGCAAACGGTTATGGCAAATACCATCAGCCCGGCAGAGCGGTTGGGATGGTCAGGTAACTTTCTGGCCAGTCGATCGTGATGAGGAAGAGTCGCGATGCCGATGATCAGCGCCCAGGCCAGAGGCTTGACGACAGGGCCCGCCAGCAGGGCAAACAGCCAGACAGCTGCAGCAGTGGCAATGGCAGCCATGATGCTCAGGTAGATTTTCTTGTCCATTGTTGTGACCTTTCTAATAGGGAGTGGATGTCAAAGGCCATCCAGCAATAAACATTATAATGCAAATTCAGTGTTCTGCTGGCTTTCTCGTTAAATCTTTGTGATAACGTCGCGTAACATTGTCCTGATCTCGCTCAATACATGTTCAGAACCAGTTATGAGCTCTTCCCATTCATCACCACTTGCAGTAGATATACCTTGCAGCTTTACCGCAGCCTCGTCCAGCTTGAGCTGCAAGGCAGCTATCGCAGTTGCATATTCAAACTTCTTCTCAGGCGTTGCACTATTTGACCTGCTTTTAAGCAGGTCGATCTGAGCTTCCCATTCGACCATCTGTGCAGAGAGACTTTCGACGTATTCGGTGCGTTTATCCATGATGGCAACCTCTTTGTTAATTCCGGATCTATTTTGTTGTATGCAGCCGCATTTGAAAAGGGCGCACGGGAATGCACCCTTTCCAACTGATCGAATATATTTAGCCGGCAAACGGACCAATAACTTTCAATTTCTAATTAAAGAAATATCTCGCACCAAAGGTTGTTGAAAAACTGGTGGGGTCGAAATGACCTCTTTCACCGTTCGGACCATTGATATTTGCATCCGGAGCAGCGACAACCCTTGCCTCTGCAGTCAGGGCCAACTGCTTCATAATGAAGTAGTCAACACCTCCACTGAAATGAACCCCTGCCGTTGTCCCGACGTTACGTCCGTGATCGGCGTTTATGACAAGGAGGTCAAGGCCTGTTCCCGCATAAGGGACCAGTTTGTGCTGGTCCAGGACAAAACGGTACTGTGCACCAAGTGCGAAATCGGTTACGCCGAAATGGCCGAAATCCGAGTTCAACTCACTATGGCTTATGCCGATCTCAGCTGCAAAGTGATTATCTATTCCGTAGATCAAACCGACTCCGCCAACGAAACCGGCATCGGTTTCATTTCTGTTGGGTCCGATGTCCCCGTTTGAAGGAATCTGTACACCGAGCTTGCCGGTTACACCCAGTTTTCCATTAATGCTGTCGGCAGTTGCGTTACCGGTTGCCATCGAAAAAGCTGCTGTTGCACATACAAGAACTAGAAGTTTTTTCATAAGTTGTTTCCTTTATTAATTTGGCGATAGTCACACATCTCTCAAATCCTGGACACGATCTACTCGATTGTCATCCTGTTTTTAACACCCTTGACACCGTTTATGTCGTTAACGAGTTTGGTGACCAGATCCTTTTCGGATGAATTCCTGGCCTTGCCGCCAACAGTAACCACGCCGCGCTTCGTCTTCACCTTGGTGTTGATGACACTCGTCGAACGATGATTCAACAACGTCATATTGACCTGGGCGGTAATGGAAGCGTCATCGATCTTTTCCCCGATTGTCCGGCGAACTTTCCCGGGAGTTTTAGCCACGGTCATCTCATTGATTACGTTTTTAACACCTTCGACATCCTTGGCGTATTCAGTCGTAAGCTCCTTTTGCGCCAGGCTGGCTGCTTCGCCTCGCAGGGTAGCGATACCATCCTTGACATCGACCTCGGTGGCGGAGGCGCTCACACTACGATGGAACAGCAGCGCGACTTTTACTTTATCCCGGAGCCACGCATCCGAGTTTGCAGTCGGGGGTGCGCCTTTGACTTCCAGCCTGTTGTCCACACTCCTGACACCGGGGAGACCTGCTACAGTCTCCTGGGCCAATGATTTATGAAAGTTTTCGTTGACGATCCCGGTCAAGGCGACGGCGCCATCTTTGGACTGGATTTTGATGTCATCGCCCTGAAGGTAGGTCTTGAACACATACGACTGCTTTGCAGATGATTCGATGCGGCTGTCCATATTCGCGGCTTGCACCGTTGCACTGCAAAACAGTAGAGCAACGGCACACATCATTATCGATATAGAATTAATTGATTTCATGGCACCTCCTCCTTTAATTAAGATATGGCTGTGAAACACTATGCTCAGTCACTACTTCCCCAAGACTTTCTTGAACTGTCCGATCTTTGCCTGAATCTTGCCTGCTACTTTTTCAATGGTGCCTTCATCCTGCAACTCCTTATTCTCGGTTAGTTTTCCGGCAGTCTCCTTGACTTTGCCCTTCACCTCGTGAAAAGTTCCTTCCGCCTTATCCCTGGTACTTGATTTCATGTCTTTCTCCTTGAGATGATTATTAACTTCTTTCGTTGCAGAGCCGTTACAACCCGGGTCTGAACAAAACACAACAGTACTCCTGCCCTGCCAGGAATGAAATCGCAACTAACGTGCCAGAGAGGACCTTGGTCCCTGGAGAGTGCAACGGCTTGATTTTAGAGGGTGAAATGGAAAGAGAGCTTGCGGGTTGAAATGAATGGCTTAAACATAAACCGTCATGTTTGACATAACTGTCATATGTGATAGGTCACGTTGAGGCTAATATCTGTGTAACCTGGAGGCAGAATATAGAAGGCTGAGCAAAATCCACCTTCAACATTAAGTGAAGACTTCAGCCTTACGGCTGATTTACTTTCTGGAGATGCCATATTTCCGCATTCGGGCACGAAGAGTGCTGGCGTTGAGACCAAGGATTCCAGCTGCTCCGTCTTTACCCTCGATGCGCCAACCGGTTTTCTGGAGAACCTGAAGGATATGGTCTTGTTCCAGTTCGGCAAGGGCTTTAACGTCCCCCCTTGCCGGTTCCTCTGCCTTCAGGGATACGTCGAACCGGTCCAAGACCTGAAGCGCGCTCCCCTGACTGATGATTATTGCTCGTTCTATGACACTTTCAAGCTCCCGCACGTTGCCGGGCCAGTGGTATTCCTGCAGTGCGTTCAGAGTGTCCTTTGACACGGTCTCTATCTTCTTGCCGATCTTTTTATTGAATTTGGCAACAAAATGTTTGACGAGCAGCGGAATGTCATCCTTGCGCTGGCGGAGTGGCGGCATCGTGATCGGAAAAACATTGAGCCGGTAAAACAGATCTTCCCTGAACTTGCCATTTCGGACCTCTTCAGCAAGATTCCGGTTGGTAGCCGCGATGATCCGCACATCGATCTTGATGGTGCGGGGGCTGCCCAGTCGCTCGAACTCGCCGTCCTGAATGACCCGAAGCAGCTTGCTTTGCAACTCCAACGGCATTTCTCCGATTTCGTCGAGAAATATGGTGCCGCCGTCTGCCAGCTCGAAACGCCCGATCTGACGGGCATCAGATCCGGTGAACGCTCCCCGTTCCCTGCCGAAGAGCTCGCTTTCCACCAGGGTTGCCGGCAGTGTAGTACAGTCAACCGTTATTAATGGTTTCCCCTTGCGAGGACTACTGCTGTGGATAGCGCGTGCTACCACTCCCTTGCCGGTGCCGGTCTCGCCAAGCAGAAGAACGGTCGCATTCATGGGCGCTACCTGTTCGACCTGGGAGAATACCCGTGAAAGGATTGTGCTATGGCCAATGATCTCACCGAAGTTGTACTGCCCGTCAACTTCCTGATGCAGGTAGATGTTTTCAGCCTGTAGCCGGTCTTTCAGCAGTTTTATCTCTGCATAAGTACTCTGGAGTGATCCTTCCGCTTTCTTGCGTTCCTCTATTTCCTGCGTGAGCTGCATATTCGCCTTGAGCAGATCTCCGGTCCGCTCCTGAACCGCCTGTTCCAGCACCTTGTTGTGATTATCGAGTTTTTTATACAGCAGCCGTACTTCCAGCATGTTGTGAATACGTGTCCTGACTTCCACCAGATCGAACGGCTTCGCTATGAAATCCTTTGCCCCGGCTTGCAGGGCGCGCAGTTTGTGATCCGGTTGGGCGGTTATCACGAGGACCGGAAGATAATCGTCCGTTTCGTTCGTCTTGAGGGTTTCCATCACCTGGAAGCCATCCATGTCGGGCATCTGAAGGTCGAGCAGGATAAGGTCGTAACGGTTGTTGCGATGCAGCTCGCAGACCTCCAGTGGATTCATCGTCGAGGCAACGCATGTGTAACCGGTGTCACTCAGTAATTGCTCAAGCAGAGTTACATAAGTCTCCTGATCGTCAACTATCAGGATGTTAGCGTTAAGAATCTCGGAGTCGGTAATCATTATTTTTGTTCCTTTTTTGCATATTTCAGTGCCACGTCCAACGTTTCCATAAACTCGTTGACCTTGATCGGTTTGGTAAGATAACGGAAGAATCCCGACGCCATGCCCTTCTCGATATCCCGGTGCATTGCATTGGCACTGAGTGCAACAACCGGGATGTGCGCTGTAGCCGGGTCTTCCTCCAGCATTTTCAGCGCTTCTATCCCGCTGATGCCAGGCAGATTGATGTCCATCAGGATGACATCCGGCAGGGAGGTGCGCGCAACCGCTACGCCACTGATGCCGTCCAGTGCACTCAAAAAACGGATGTCGGGCCGGCGCGCAATGAGATCCTCCACAAGCATCAGATTCGCCGGGTTGTCTTCGACGTAGAGCAGGGTCTGCAACTTCGCCAGCCCTTTAGCTGCCTCGTCGTCAGATGCGGGTCCGGCTGCCTGCGTAACAGCTTCTGGTTCAGTTGACAGGTTCAGTTCGATCCAGAACACGCTCCCTTGTCCGACCGTGCTTTCCACTCCCATGACGCCCCCCATCAAATTTACCAGCCGCTTGCATACCACCAGGCCGATACCGGTACCTTCTTCGACGCTAGCCTTTTGTCCAAGACGGTTGAACGGCTGAAAAAGCTGCGCAAGCTGTTCCGGAGCAAGTCCGGCGCCGGTGTCCCGGACGCTGATACGAATAGAATCCGGATGGTTCAGGGTACACTCCACGGTAACCGTGCCGCCCACCTTGTTGTATTTTATCGCGTTAGAAAGCAGGTTGATGAAAACCTGCTTCACCCGTGTCCGGTCGGCGTTGACAAAGTAGGGAATTTCGAAACGGGTAAAGACCACTCTGATGCCACGCTTCTGCGCCTGCGGTTCTACCATGGCCTCGCATTCGTGCAGGACTTCGGCAAGCCCTACCGGTTCTACCGACAGTGACAGCTTTCCGGACTCGATCAGCGCCAGGTCGAGAATTTCGTTGATCAACTCCAGCAAGTACCACCCCGCCTTGAGAATCTGATCGATGCTTCGCTTCTGGGCAAGGGTCGGCTGAGGTGAGCCGGATTCCATGAGTTGGGCAAACCCGAGGATCGCGCCCAGCGGCGTGCGCAACTCGTGGCTCATGCTGGAAAGGAATTCGGATTTCGAGAGGTTGGCTTTTTCCGCCACCAACTTTGCGCTCTCCAGCTCGGTGTTCTTATCCTGAAGAACCTGATCAAGCCGTGACCTCTCGGCTTCGACCTGTTTTCGCGCGGTGTTGTCGGTGCCGATCAAAAGGTAGCCGATGATGGCATTCTGCGCGTCACGCAACGCCGTGACCGATACGACTGCCGAGAAGCGACTGCCATCCTTGCGGATATAGGTCAGCTCATATATATCTTCTATGCCGCGCGAAGCCTTGAACACCAGTGCTTCAAAACCAGGCTTTATCTCAGTATCCAGCTCGGCACTAAGCTCCTTGGCGCGGACGATTACTTCCTGCGGATCGGAAATGTCGGCCGGCGTGATCTTGTTCATCACTTCTGCAGCCGTGTACCCCAACATCCTTTCAGCTCCGACGTTGAAGATCTGGATGACCCCTTTCGCGTCGGTGGCAATACTCGAAAAATTGGCGCTGTTGAATATGGCGCTCTGCAAAGCACCCGCCTTGAGCAGCGCCTCTTCCGCCTGCTTGCGCTCTGTGACGTCTTCCATGGCCAGGAGAATAATGTGTGAGCTGATATTTTTTCGTAAAATCTGCCGGGCATTGAGCAGAATAATCTTACGGCCGACACCCGGAAAAACATGATCGACTTCATAGCCATTGAACGCGCTATCATTGGGAAGGATCTCCTCAAAGAGAACCCGCAACTTGAGGATGTCCCATTGCCGGTTGCCGATGTCGTAGATAAAATTCCCGATTGTTTCCTCGGGCCTTACTTTGAAGGTATCGTAGAAGCTGTGGTTGGCAGTGAGAATTTTCAGATGGGAATCAAGCACCACCAGTGGTTCGCGCACAGTTTCAACAATGCTCTCGGCATATTCGCGGGCATCCTGAATTTCCGTTTCCAGCTTTTTGGCAACAGTTCCGTCAACGATTGAACAAAGGATATAACCGTCTGAACTCCTGACATTGTCCAGCGAAACGCTTTTAAGGTGGCCATAGATCACTGTGCCATCTTTCCCGGTGAGTCTGATTTCACATCTCTGCATCTCCTCCTTTTGTAAAACTGCTTCGAGGTGATGAAAGAAATTTTCTCTCCCCTCTGCATCTGCAATAAATCGGGCAAAGGGTTTTTCGACCAGCAAGCCCCTCTCTAATCCCAGCAGTAGAGCACCGGTAAGATTTACCTCCTGTATCACACCGGATGAGCCAAAAATGAAATAGCCGATGGGCGAAAAATCATAGAGCTCGGCATACGTATTCCGCGATAACTCGAGCTCATCCTGTATTCGGCGTAGCTCTTCGTTTTGCAGCTCCAGCTCGACCTGTTGAGCCTCAAGCTCCTCCTGGACCCGGCGGAGCTCTGTATTCTGCACTTCTAGCTCTACCTCGTAGGCCTCCAGTCCCATGGAGAGGGGCTTAGCAGCTTTAACGGTCAGGGGTGAGCCCTGTTCAGCCGCTTTAGGAGACAAGTGCTCTTTTACCTGACGACGTTTTTCAGCGGCTGCAGTTAGCAGATCCTTCTTTTTCTCAATTCCCATCGTTACCCCATAAATTCAGCTATCAGGCTGAAGGCTGTCGGAGCAACCTTCAGCCTCAACACTTGCGTGGTTCTATTGGCGGGAGATGCTTTTTTACATCCGGACATGAAGAGTGCTGGGGTTCAGGTCTCACAACTCTTCATATCACTATACGCTTTATGGAGAGAATCTTCTGCACGCTTTCGTACCTTAATGTACTGACTAAGCTGAATATTCGTTTTGGCAGCTCAACAGTCCTCTGTTGCGCGCTCAGCTATTCGATAAACGTTCCTGCCAGCGGCCTTGGCCTCGTACAAGGCCAGGTCCGCACTCTTCATCAGCGTGTCCGCATCCTCGCCATGGTCAGGATAGATACTTACACCGGCGCTGACGGTTATACTTACGGTATTCCCTTCGATTGCATAGGGTTGCGACACCGCCTCTATCGCTCTTGACGCCACCGAAGCCGCATAGTCGATACCACTGACGTGCCACAGTGCTATTATGAATTCGTCACCCCCAAGGCGCGCCACGGTATCCTCAGCGCGCACCGTTGCAACCAGTCGCTCTGCGACCATTTTCAGCAGAATGTCCCCTACGCCGTGCCCCAACGTGTCATTGATCTGCTTGAAGCCGTCCAGATCCAGATACACAACCGCCATGGCACTACTGTTCCTGCGCGCATGGACCAGGGCCATCGACATCCTGTCGGATAGAAGTCGTCTGTTCGCAAGCCCGGTCAGCGGATCATTCAGCGCCAGGGATTCCAGCATCTTGCTGTAATTGCAGGCTGCATCGTGCAAAAGACGGACTTCCAGCATGTTATGAACCCGCATCAACACTTCGGCCAGATCGAACGGCTTGCTGACGAAATCTTTCGCACCGCTCCGCAGCGCCCGCAACTTGTGAGCCGGCTGGGCAGTGACGGCCAGCACGGGCAGGTAGCCATCCTTTTCGATCTCCTTCAGGTTTTCCATCACCTGGAAGCCATCCATGCCGGGCATCCGGAGATCGAGCAGGATCAGGTCGTAGTGGTTGGCGCAATGCAGATCGCAAACGGCATGAGGATCCCTCGTCGACGAAACGCGGGCATAACCGGCACCCTTCAACATCTGCTCCAGCAGCTGCACATTGGCTTCCTGATCGTCTACTATCAGAATGCTGGCATTAAGAATATCTGCTTTACTCACCGGCACCGGGAGTCCTCCCACTTTTCTTCACTGGTTCCTTTTCCGAAAGCTCAAGAGCACTGTCCAGTGCATCCATGAACTCGTTGACCTTGATCGGTTTGGTGAGATAGTAGAGGAAACCGGCCTCCAGTCCTTTCCTGATGTCGTGCGGCATGGCATTGGCGCTGATGGCAAGCACCGGGATATTAGCCGTTAACGGATCTTCACGCAGTATTTTCAGCGCCTGGATACCGTTCATGCCTGGCAGATTGATATCCATCAGAATCACCTCCGGCAGATTGGTGCGTGCTATCTCGATACCGGACATGCCATCTATTGCAGTCAACAAACGCATATCGGGGACACGGGCGACGAGCTGCTCGACCAGCTCCATATTTGCCAGGTTGTCTTCGATATACAGCAGGGTGCGCTGCACTGAGCCATGCTGAACGTGCGCATGATGCGGCGCAGGCGGTTCGGCTGCAACGACAACAGGTTGTGGTTCAGCCGCCAGGCTCATCTCGAACCAGAAGACACTCCCTACCCCGACAGTGCTTTCCACACCGATTTCGCCCCCCATCAATTCGACCAGACGCTTGCTCATCACCAGGCCGATGCCGGTCCCTTCTTCGGAGCGGGCCTCCTGTCCGAGACGGTTAAACGGCTGGAAAAGCTGGGCGACTTTTTCGGAAGACAGCCCTTCACCGGTATCATGCACGCTGATGCGTACCCTTTTTTCGCTGCTCGCGCTGCAGGTCACTTTAACCTCTCCCTGAGCGCGGTTATATTTGATCGCGTTGGAAAGCAGGTTGATCAGAACCTGCTTGACCCGCGTTCGATCGGCATGAACGAAGAAAGGAATTTCGAACCGGGGGAAACTCATACTTATGCCGCTTTTCTGCGCCTGTGGTTCAATCATCTCCTGACATTCGAGCATGACATCGACCAGCGCCATCGGTTCCAGCGACAGCGATAGCCTGCCCGACTCGATCAGCGCGAGATCGAGAATTTCGTTGATCAGTTCCAGCAGATACCATCCCGCCTTGAGAATCTGGTCGATATCGGCCTTTTGGGCGGGCGTCAGCACCGGCGTACCGGACTCCATCAACTGGGCGAACCCGAGAATTGCATTGAGCGGGGAGCGCAGTTCATGGCTCATGCTTGAAAGGAATTCGGATTTGGAGAGGTTGGCTTTTTCCGCCACTGCCTTGGCGCTCTCCAGTTCGACATTTTTTTCCTGCAGCACCTGATCCAGGCGTTTGCGTTCGGTGATGTCTCGCGCAGCCGCAAACACCCCCTGCAGCTTCCTGTCCCGGTCGTAGAAGGTGGTCGCGTTGAACGAGACCACAGTTTCCTTGCCGTCCCTGGCTCGCGCGGTAAGTTCATAGTCGGTGACCTTCTTTTCTCTCAGAACCTGTTTGGTACTCTTCTCGGCCCGGTCAGGATCGGTGAAGTAGTTCTTGAACGGCGCGCCGATCAGCTCATCGCGAGTGCTGCCGGTAAGCACCTCCATCTGCTTGTTGACATCGGTGATGATCCCGGACGGATCGGTGGTCATGATCGCATCGATGTTGGATTCGAACAGGGAGCGCGTGTAGAACTGATGGTCGCGCAGCCGCTGACTGAGCTGCTTCTGCTCCGCCTCGATCTGCTTGCGCGCGGTGTTGTCGGTGCCGATCAACAGGTAGCCGATAATGGCGTCCTGCTCGTCGCGCAGAGCCGTGACCGAGACGACCGCCGGAAAGCGGCTTCCG
>JBGQLM010000011.1:0-42971 GCA_041500085.1 Geobacteraceae bacterium | reverse complement strand
CTCATTGCCACCCCCGGTCGTCTGCTGGAGCTGGTCGCCAAGAACAGTGTGCAGCTAGGGGCGGTCGCCATCCTGGTGCTGGATGAAGCAGAAAAGATGCTCCAGGAGGGCTTTGAGGAGGAGTTGCAACAGATCCTCTCCTTGCTCCCCGGGAAACGGCAGACGCTGCTTTTTTCCGCCACCTTTGCCGCTGATGTGCAGCGGCTGGCAGCCGCCCTGCTCACCGAGCCGCTGCTGATCGAGATTGCCAAAGCCCCGGTCGGGACAGAGCTCATTACCCAGCTTGTCTATACGGTCACGCCGGAGCGCAAAGGCCCCTTGCTCAGGTACCTGATCAAGAACGGCGACGGCGAGCAGTTGCTGGTCTTCACCTCGTCCCGGAAACGGGCCGACAATGTGGCCCAGAAGCTGCTGCAAAACGGTATCAGCGCCGCCACCTTCCACGCCGGCATGAGCCAGGGGGGACGCACTGCAGCGCTGGAGCGCTTCAAGGCCGGCACGCTCCAGGTGCTGGTGGCCACCGATCTGGCCGCCCGCGGCATCGACATCAGCGATCTCCCCCATGTGGTCAATTACGAGCTCCCCCGTTCCCCCAACGACTATATCCACCGTATCGGCAGAACCGGTCGAGCCGAAACACACGGGGATGCGCTGACCCTCCTCTGTCCGGAAGATCTGCCCCATTTCCGGGTGATTGAAAAGCGGCTCGGTCAACGGCTGGCCAAGATAGATACCGTTGATCTCGATCTGGCCGGTTACTGATCCGGCAGGCTTTCGGAATGTCGCAATTGTGTGGTAGCTTACGTATCTGTTTTTTGCAGTCAGGGGGGGATTATGAAGCGCTTCTTTTTCGGTATAATCGTATTTTCGTTAGCTTCCAGTGCCTTCGGCTATGATTACGACCTGGCCCTGGACAAACATGCAGAGGAGATGGCCACCTGTGCAGCATACTTTACCGTGGTTTATCAGGTACTGAAAACCGGTACTGATAAAAATGATGTGGAGAGGGCTGAAAAATTCCGGGGGCAGATGAATGAGGCGGTGAAATATTCAATATTGATGAGCAGTGAAAAAATTACGCGTGCCCGGGCTGACAAGGAAATAAAAGAAATGATACGTAAAACCGATAATAATCCTGTCGCTAATATGGCCGTTCTCTATAACGAATATGGTTTCTTGTGTATGGATGTTATTGAAAATCCTTTCAAACGGCTGAAATATTGGCTGGATATGAAGTGAGGAGATACACGTATTTCTACGGAGCAAACTTTCCTGCCAAAAATTGGGGACACTCCCAGGGAGTGTCCCTGAACCGTTAGTGTTCACTTCTTCAAAAACTCCTCCAGCACCTTTTGCTTCTCTCTGGCATACTCTTCTTCGCTCATCGCCCCCCGTTCACGCTTCTTCTGGAGAACCCTGAGTGCATCCTCGGCGCCCCCTCCCCCTGTTTTGGTGCTGCCTGCGGCCGGAGCGCCTTGGCCACTCTTTTTCAGCCGACTCGCTTCCGCCTTGATATCCACCAGGTCCATCTTCAGCTCTGCATTGCCGTACCAGTGGGCATAGGCCGGATTCTGATGATAGGTCCCCTTGATGGTACGGGCGTAGTCGTATTTCTTCATCTTGAAAAGAAGCCGCTCGATGTGGGAGGTGTCTTCATAAAGGAGCTGACTGTCGATAACCAGTTTGTTGCCGCTCAAGGGGTGGGGAGGGCGGTTTTCCGGCATCGGGTCGAGGAGATTCCGGTCATCCAGGTCGAGGATTATTTTCTCGGCTTCCTTCACGATGGAGAGGCTCTGCTTCTGGATGGCATCCCCGCGCGCCAGTTCGCGGGAGGCGAAAGCCGGGGCGTGGCACTGGCTGCAGATGGCGATCATCTTCTCCCGCTGCGGCTTCCCTTTCTCGGGAGGATAGGCGATGCCGCCCGAGCTCATGGTGATACCTGTGGAAACGTCGTGGGTCCCTTGCGGCATGTGACAGGTCTGGCAGGTCGGCCCGGTTGCCTGGCCGAGGGTGCCGTAGAGTGTGCCGTGCAGCGAGGTCTGCCACATCTCCCATTGCGGGTGATCCGGTCCCATGTGGCATTTGGCGCACGATGCGGGATCACGGACAATCTTCAGGTCGGTGTTGTGGTTGGTATGGCACGATGCACAGTTGCTCTCGACGCTGTGACAGTAGTTGCAACCGACCTCGCCCATTTCGGTGCTTTGCTTCAGAAAACGGGCGCACTGAACCTGGGAGAGTGGTTCGGCGCTGTCCTTGTCATGACAAAAGGCGCATTCCCGCTGGTTACGGCCTTCCAGATTACGGGTGCAGCCCCAGCCGGAGTGGAGTCCCATGCCGTGACGACTCTGGCGATGGGTTTCGAATGCTTTTTTGTGACAGGGTGCGCAGGCTTTCATGTCTACCCTTGCCTCACCCCTTTTCATCTTCTCATGGTCGGTGCCGTGGCACATTTCACAGCCGACTTTTGCCTTGAAGTGGGCACTGCTCTCCCACTGTTTGACTGCTGCAGGAGTCTTCTCCCTGTGGCAGGGGATGCACTCTTCAGCTGAGAGCGACGAAAGCGACATGAAAAATGCCGCCACTGACAAGGCAACGATGTTCAAGGATGTTTTCACTGTGTGGTAATCCTTTTTAAAGTTTCTTTGTATTCAGCTGGAGTTACCAGCCCCTGTATCCTCATGGATCTGAGTTTCTGAATCTTGTCGACGAGAGAGGTTGCAAACCGGGATCCTTCTGCTGTTTTTAGCCCGGTAACCAGGTACAGCGACCCTCCGCTGCTAATTACGAGGCGGCTACCGTCCGGTGTGAACCTGGCGACCCCGGGGGCGAGAGGCGTCACCAGTTTGCTGTTTCGGAAGAGAGAACCGTCAGCAAACCATGTCGCGCCGTCCGGTGACAAAACAGTGCTCTTGCCCGGAGTTACAACTGTAAACAGGGTCTCTTCACTCCAGGGATTGTAGAGCTTTGTCGATCCGATCCCGTCGCCAATCAGGAGAGTTTCTCCATCTGCAGAAAAACATCCGCCCTCTGAGTTGAGGCTTACAGTTCCTGATTCCAGCTCTTTCCCGGTTTCAAGATCTTTGATTATCAGTTTGTAGTAGGGGGTGAAGAGTGGTGGGGTCACTGGCTGCATATAGAAAATCTGTGCTGTCTGGCCGGTTGAGTCAATCATGGGGCCGCGCTCAAGAGCGGTTTTCCACTTGCGGTAGGTAGAAGGCTGAATGGTGGTATCCCTGAGATCGCCAGCTACCGGAACACCGCGACCGGGGCTCCATCTGTATAAAATGCTTCTGTAATTGCTCCCGAACTTGTAGTTCTTTACCTTTATCCCTCCGGCAAAGATCTCGTCTTCAGAGAGCCAGCCAAGGACTGTGAGTGCATCATCTGTACTTGTTTCCGTTACAGGCATTCCGTATTGATCGTAGACTATAATTTTGCTTTTTCCATTTTTCAGGAAGATCGCTGCAAGGAAATTCCCGAAAGGAGACCAGGCAAGTTTTTCCGGAGAGTCCCCGCTGAGTTCGATCTGCTCTTTCAGGGCGACATGGAACATTTTCAAACCTGAACTTGCTATGGCAACGACCTTGCCGTCAGGAGAGAGGGCAAACGGAGACTCTTCGTCGACCGAGGTGATCTTCTCTGCAGACAGCCCTTCAGGAAGTCTGCCATCGATAGGGAGGGTCCTGCAAGCGGAAAGCAGAGCCAAAACAGATACAACTGCTGCGACAAGAAGAGGGAGCCTTTGTCTGAACATATATACAACCCTTTCAGTTGACTTGATAACGATGAGATTATGGCAAATCATCGAGGAATGCAAGCCCTGAGGGTGGTAATTAATCATTCCGGATGTACACTTTGCAGGGTAATCATCTTCAGTTCTTCGGGGGTGGCATGAAGATTTTCATCAGTGGTGGCACAGGCTTTGTCGGTGGGCATCTCTGCAGAGAGCTTCTGTCCAGAGGACATACTCTAAGGCTGCTCGTACATAGTGCCGGAGTACCCGAGCTGAATGAAACCGAACTTGTGTCCGGCGATGTGACCACAACAGAAAGCTGTATTAAAGGTGCGGCCGGCTGCGATGCTGTCATCAATCTGGTCGGGATTATAAGGGAGTTCCCACAGCGCGGAGTCACCTTTTCGCGCCTTCATATTGAAGCGACCAGGAACATGATCGAAGGGGCAAAACAGAACGGGATCAAGCGCTATCTGCAGATGTCGGCGCTCGGGAGCAGGCCGGGTGCGGTCTCGGGATACCACAGGAGTAAATATCAGGCAGAGGAGCTGGTGGTCGCATCAGGACTCGATTACACGATTTTCAGGCCATCGCTGATCTTCGGTCCGGAGGATACCTTTGTCAATATGCTGGCAGATTTTATACGGAGGTTTTCTGTCGTCCCGGTCATCGGTGACGGGAAATACCGTCTGCAGCCGATTGCTGCGGATGACGTGGCAAGATGCTTTGCCCTTTCCCTCGAAAAACCGGAAACAGCAGGGATGGCCTGCAATATCTGCGGAGCCGATCGACTGAACTATCTCGAAATTGTAGATGCAGTTTCACGGGCTCTTGGGCGATCTTTCGTGTTGAAACTGAAAAATCCGCTGCTGCTTATGAAATTCATAACTCCTTTTCTGGAGAGATTCCCGTTCTATCCTCTAACCTCAGACCAGATAACCATGCTCATCGAGGAGAGCATATGTGACGGGAGCTGGCAAGAGACGTTCGGTTTTGAGCCGGTGAGGTTTGAAGGGGGAATTCGGGCGTACCTGGGGCAGAGGGATAAGTGAATAAGAACTTGGAAAGAAATTCAGAATTTCCCAAGGCCTCGTTTCCCGGAAATTGTGGCAAGGGGAAAACCCCCTTGCCACCTTATCCGGGAATGATTCCGGAAATTATCTGATGTCGGCTGTGAAGGATGGAGTAAGCGCGGGCGTAATGGGCGCACCGTTGGAATCAAAAGCGGTGAATCCCTCCAGGCTGAAGTCAGTTGCTACAGGAACATTCCCGGCAGCGATAACGGCGTTAAAAGTGACAAATTCCCCAAGATTGAAATCTTTCTGGGCAGCAAGCCCGATTTTAACTTTACCCGGTGCTGTGCCGATTGCCGGAGTATAAACAGCTGTCGGTTTGAGCTGGCTGAAAGCTGCCGGATCGGCAACGGTTGCTCCTGACAGGAGGACAACTCCCGCATTTGTTTCCATTACTGTAGGATCGATCGTCGTTGTAGCATTAACTGTTACCCCCTTCGGGAGAACGACCGTAATCTCGATACCGCGGATCGGCGTGCCTGCGGTGCCTGCGGTTGACAGCTTAAGCGTTGCCGTGGTCGGCGGCGCGGCGGCAGCACCCCCACCTCCGCCCCCGCCTCCGCAACCAAATAAAGCCATTACAGCCACCGCAATAAACATCCCCAATAATTTCTTTTGTATATTCATAGTTCACCACCCTTGTTTTTAATTTACCAGCTTGCCGGATCGACCACTTTTTTCAGGATCACCACAACATCGCCAATGTCAACCTTATCGTTTGGAGCCGGAACATTGTTGACCAACGGTGCGACGTCTGCATGGAGTGCTTCTTCAGCCGTCGGCTGGGTCAATCCGATCGCAAACTGCAGCGCCTTGAGAGCGTCTGCAATGCCGACAGATGCCGCTCCGGTGATTTTGCCATCAGGCAGTACGACTTTTATGTTGATCGCCGGCAAGGTTCCAGTATTGCCGAGGGTGTCGGTGCCGGTTACGGTGATGTTATTGACACCTTCCACCAAATTGGCAACCGGGAAGCTCCAGATAGTGCCGGTTACGGTTGCCGGTGCAGCCGCTCCGGTACCGACGGCGACGTTAACTGTCGAGCCCGCTTCCACCGTGCCGCCTATGGTCTGGGTCTTGACCCTGGTCACAGCGGTAACAGGGGTAAGGGTGAAGGGGGATACGATGGTGTCGATAGTGATGGCGGGCGCAGCCTTGATGCTGATATTCCCGGCCGAGTCGGTTGCCTCGACAGACACTGTGTGTGCACCATCGGCAAGCTTCGCCATGGCTGCTCCGGATGCAGGGGTCGGAGTGATGATTGTGCCGTCGACCTTGACAGTGGTAACAGCGAGGTTTCTATCGGCGGCTGTGAAGGTCAGGACCGGGGTATTGTTCTTGGTCGTCGTGCCTTGACCCTGCACGGTGAGAGTAACCACCGGCGGAGTAGCGTCAACTACGATGGTGGGGGTTAGCGACGTCGCCGTGTTGCCGGGGGCCGGCAGGGCAGTGTCGTTGGCGTTGACCACGATGTTGTGGACGGGGGTACCTAAGGCGTCGTCCTGTGCCGCTAGGACGGGAGTAGTGAAGGTCCAGGTGCCGCCGGTCACTGTGGCCGCAGCCGCAGCGCCGCCGTCAACCGATACCGTAACGGCGCCAATGCCGTTAGCGTCGCTGGCCGTGCCGGTAAGGGTCTGAGCTGCAGCTGTCTTAACGAACGTGGGGCTGGTGAAGGCAAGAAGAGGCGCGGTGCCGTCGGCAATGCCGGTCACCGTAGGCGGTGCAGGGGTGGGAACGCCCACGCCGCCGGTGATGGCTATGGTGGCGCTCCTGGGTCCATCAGCTCCCACCGGGGTGAAGATTACGTCGAAATTACAATTTGCGCCAATCGCCATTGTTGCTCCACACGGCAACAGGGCGGAAGGCGCGATGGTAAAGTCGGGACTGGCAACTACCGGATTACTGGCGGGAACGTTCGCGGCGATTGCCAGGGTGGGAACGATTATCCCTGTCAGGTTATTAATATTGAAGGTTTTTCTCACCGCGCCGGCGGGCTTCACCACGCCGAAAAAGGTTCCGCCTACAGGGGGGGTGATTTCCAGGCCGACAATTTGGCCGACGAGGAGTGTTAGTGTCGGAGTGGTACCGGTGTTCCCCAGGGGGTCGGTGACGGTGACGCTGTTGGCGCTCCCCGGCACCGCGCCGGTGAAGGAGAGTGCAGCCGCGCCGCTGCCGAGGAAGCCGACCGGAGCTGTGGGGTCCTTGAGGAAGGTGCTAATACTACCCGGAATCGCGGTCCCGAGTGCGGCGGCGAAATTAGGCGGGATGGCGCCGGGGAGCGGGAGGTCTCGCGTCATGGTACACTTGGTCGCGCCGTTCTGGTTTACGCACTTTGCCGAGCTGAAGGGGAATGTCGTGACCCCCCAGGGGTTCGTCAGGATAAAATTACCGGCCGTGGGGGCGGGGGCCCCGACTGGATACGTCAAAATCACGCGTTGGCGCTGGAAAGGTGCCCCCAGGGCAGTTGCCGGCCTGGGAGGTGCGACGATAAGCGCGCCGGTGAGCGCATCGATGAAGGTATACTCCAGGGCCATCACGACTTTCGCGTTAGCCGGCCCTACTGGGAAGATGGCGAC
The DNA here is from genome assembly GCA_041500085.1 of Geobacteraceae bacterium. GTDB lineage: Bacteria > Desulfobacterota > Desulfuromonadia > Geobacterales > DSM-12255 > VEOV01. The sequence goes on along the minus strand of JBGQLM010000011.1, from coordinate 35,586 downwards.
GGCGTCGAAGTAGAAGGCTTCGCTGGGGAAGTTGCCCGGAAAGGAGAGCGGGAGCAATTCATTGAACAAGGGATCTCCAAGCCCGATGAGACCGCAGGTGGCGGGAACGAGACATGGTTTGACCGCCACCCCGTTTATGTCCTGATACCAGGCGGGAATCCCCCCGATTGCGACACCATTAGGATCCAGGGCCGGGGTCGGGCTGAACCCCACTAGCGCGGCACTTGCCGGATTAACTCCGGTGGATAGCACACTTACGATTGCCAGTAGACTCAAATAACTCGTTAACTTCTTCATAACCGGTACCTCCTGTTAACTTTCATAATTGAAAAATCTGTATGCCTTTTCATTTTGCATCCGGGGCATGTGAAATCTAGTGACTGCCCGGAGCCGCTCGGAATAGAGCGATTCCGCGACTGTATTTAAGTTAATGTTACACTAAATGTGCCATTTTGCCGTGAAACAGATAGATGCCTGTTAATTGGCGGGCCGGCAGACCAAGCGAAAAATCAGGATAAAAGAATTAATTGTAACAATTTTGGCAGTCGATGGTTCCTGAAAATGGGCGAAGAGCGTCTCTGTCGGGCTTGAGAAGGCGGAAACGGAAAAGCGGGGTTGTAAGATTAATTGCACCCATCGTGCTGTGTAACAGGCCAGGGCGGCGTCATGGTCGGAGGATCCATCAACCTGGCCAAAGCATCAGGGTTCGCCCCCACGCTTTTTCAGGAACGTTCAAGTAGTCACGTTTGCATAGTCTTAGTCGCCTGATACAATTTAGAAATCTCAAATATTTACCGGTTGTTCAGTGCAAGAAACGTCCAAAAGGAAATAATCATGGACAATAAAAGTACGATCCTGGTTGTTGACGACTCTCCGGTGGTTCTTTCACTCCTCTCTGATGTTCTGACTACAGCCGGTTATGAAGTGAGCAGTGCCGGGAATGGAGAGCAGGCGCTGGCCAGCACCGCTGCCATAAACCCGGATATTATTTTACTGGATATACTGATGCCGGGTATGGACGGTTTTGAAGTATGCAGCCGGCTGAAGTCTCAGAAGGAGACCTGTCACATCCCGGTTATTTTCCTGACCACAGATGATAGTCTGAAGGACAAGGTAAAGGGCCTGAGCCTTGGCGCGGTCGATTATGTATGCAAGCCGTTTCAGACGAAGGATCTGCTGGCCCGGGTAGGTATTCACCTCGAAATCAGCAGGATGAATGAAGAGCTGCGTCAAAAAACGAATGCGCTGAAAAAAAGCCGGGAACTGCTCGCAGAAACCGAAAGGATCGGAAAAGTCGGGGGTTGGGAATTAGACATTGCGACCGGAAGGCAGACATGGACTGAAGGGGTTTACATCATTCATGAAGTAGATACCTCGTTCGTTCCGACATTGGAAAACGTGGTCAATTTCTATACTTCCGAATCAAGACCTGTCATCGAACATGCGGTACAGCGGGCCATCGAGGATGGAGAAACATTCGACCTGGAGCTGGAGATCATCACCGCCAAGGGCAATCTCCGCTGGGTTCATGCGGTCGGAAATGCGAGTTCCGAACCAGGTGGAAGCAGAAAAGTATTCGGTATATTTCAGGATATAACCGAGCGAAAGCGGGCTGAAGTGAAGCTTGCCACAAGCCAGAAAATCTTCAAAGACTTCTCGGACTATAACCCGTCACTTATCTACGCTCTTGATTCGGAAGGGAGATATTTACTGAGTAACCGCAGGCTCGAAACTCTGTTCGGTCTTCAGCGCGGCCAGTTTATCGGCAGAACCCGCGATGAATTCATGCTGCCCGAAGTCGCTGCGGAGCACCGCGCCAATGATCTGCGAGTGATCGAGAAGCGGCAGGCTGTCGCATTCGAAGAATTCAACGAAGAGCCGGACGGTAAACATACATATCTTTCCATCAAGTTTCCTCTGTTGGATCTTGGCGGCAAGATATACGGTGTCGGCGGCATTTCCACCGACATTACCGAGCGTAAACGGGCGGAGGAAGCGCTACGGAAGAACGAGGAGCTCTACCGGTCCCTTTTCGAGAACATGCTGAACGGTTTTGCCTACTGCAGGATGTTGTTCGAAGAGGGAAAACCAAAGGACTTTATCTACCTTGCCGTCAATAGTCGCTTCGAGTTGCTGACCGGACTGAAAGACGTCGTAGGCAGGAGGGTGTCCGAGGTTATTCCGGGCATCCTTGAGTCAGACCCGCAGCTTATCGAAATCTATGGCTGCGTCGCCATGACCGGCCAGTCGGTGCGTTTCGAGAGATTCGTCGAATCATTGCAGGACTGGTACTCGATATCAGTGTATGGCACGGCGCACGAGCATTTCGTGGCTGTGTTCGATGTGGTCACCGAACGCAAACGTTCGGAAGAGAAGCTCGCCCAAAGCGAAGCAGAGTTCCGCAGGCTTTCGATGGAGTTTCACGGCCTGCTCGATGCGATCCCCGACAGCCTCATGCTTCTGGACAGAGACATGAAAGTCCACTGGGTCAACCGTGCCGCAATCGAAACCATCGGGCTGACGTCCGAAAACATTGCCGACCAATGCTGTTACGCCCTATGGGAAAAAGGTTCGGCGCCCTGTGACCTTTGCCCTGCCATACAGAGTTTCTCGACCGGAAAGCCATGGAACGAGACTGTAAGGAGACCGGACGGCAGCATCTGGGATATCAGGACCGTTCCGCTGTCCGACGCACAGGGTGAAATAGTGAATGTCATAGAGTTAAGCCGCGACATTACAGAACACCGCAAGTTGGAAGATCAACTCCGACATAGCCAGAAGATGGAGTCAATCGGCACACTGGCAGGCGGTATTGCCCACGATTTCAATAACATACTGACTGCGATTATCGGCTACGGCAAGTTGGCTCTCATGAAAATGCCGGTGGACAACCCGCTAAGGCAGAACGTCGAGAATATGCTTGAAGGAGCTGACCGGGCGGCCCATCTCACCAGAGAGCTGCTGCAGTTCAGCAGAAAGCAGGCAATCGAGAGAAAACCTGTGGACCTGAACATGGTCGTAGTAAAGCTGGAGAAATTTCTGAAAAAGATTATCGGAGAGGATATAGCGTTCAAAACTGTACTCCATGAAACACCACTGCCGGTTCTGGCAGATGAGCATCATCTTGAACAGGTGCTGATGAACCTGGCTACCAATGCCCGTGATGCCATGCCGCAGGGCGGGGCATTAACCGTGACGACCGGAATTGTCACTCTTAGCAGAGAGTTCATAGCTGCTCATGGCTACGGAAAGCTCGGGACTTATGCACATATAATCTTTGCGGACACCGGCATGGGGATGGATGAAGCGACGCAGCAGCGAATTTTCGAACCCTTTTTCACGACCAAGGAAGTCGGTAAGGGGACCGGGCTGGGTTTGGCAGTATCGTACGGCATTATCAAGCAGCACGACGGTTACATAATCGTGTACAGCGAGCCGGGCAGAGGCACTGTGTTCAGAATATACCTGCCGATCATCTTGTCCGAAGCGGTGGAAGTGCCCCGGTCTGAGCAGGAAACCCCTGCAGTCGGCGGCGCCGAGACGATACTGCTGGCCGAAGATGATGAAGCGGTCAGGAATCTTACCAGAAGAGTGCTGACAGAGTTCGGCTATACGGTGATCGAGGCCGTCGATGGTTCGGACACGGTGAGCAAATTCCTGGAGAGCAGTGCGAAGGTGGATCTACTGCTCCTGGACATTATCATGCCGAAGATGAACGGCAAAGAAGCATTTGACGAGATCCGGAAAATCCGGCCGGAGATCAAGGCCATCTTTTCCAGCGGCTATGCACCCGAAACCATCCGTCAGAAAGCTTCGCTGGCAGAAGATGTCAACCTCATCACCAAGCCGGTATCTCCGACGGAACTGCTGCGAATGGTGCGGAGTGTACTGGATGGCGTGCAGGAATAATAACAGGAGGAGTTCGTGGATACTGAGCAAGTGGTAGCAGAATCAACTATTCTGGTTGTCGATGATGATCATCAAGTTCTCGAATCAACACTGTTGGTGCTCAGAGCTTATGGTTACCCGGTGGTCACGGCTGACAGCGCTGCGGAGGCGTTGGACCGGTTGAACGACAGGGAGATAAAGATCGTGCTCACCGACATCAAGATGCCGGGCATGGATGGTATCGAGTTGGCCGGAAAAATTCACGGACATGATCCGGATTTACCCGTGATAATCATGACGGGATTTGCTGAGATCGAGGTTGCCGTCGGCGCCCTGAAAAGCGGGGCCTTTGATTTCATTTACAAGCCGCTCAATCACGGGCTTCTGGTTCATGCTGTCAGCAAGGCGGCTGCATTCAGCCAGATGAAGAGAATCGAAAAAAACTACCGGCAGGACCTAGAAAGTGAAGTTAAAAAGAAGACTGAAGAGCTGAAGGATCTGAACAGGGAGATCATCCGTCGCCTGACTGTGGTGGCCGAATACCGTGACACGGACACCGGACTGCACAATTGGCGGATTGGACGTTTCTGCGGCATTCTCGCCAGGGAGCTCAATCTGCCTGCCGATTTTGTCGAGCTGATTTCACTTGCCAGTGCTCTTCATGACATAGGCAAGGTCGCAGTTCCGGACAGCATACTTCTAAAGCCCGGAGCGCTTACTTCGGAGGAGTTTGCCGTCATCAAGACCCATTCGGCGATCGGAGCGAAGATGCTTGAAGGGTCTTCCCACGCGGTTATCCGCCTGGCCGAGTCCATCGCTTTGAATCATCATGAACGATGGGATGGCGGCGGTTACCCAAATGGTTTGATTGGCGCTGCAACGCCGATAGAGGGGCGCATAGTGATGCTGGCGGATCAATATGACGCCCTGCGGGCACAACGTCCTTACAAGAAGCCATTCAGCCACGAAGAAACCTGCCGGATCATTCTGGAGGGGGATGGCAGAACTCGTCCGCAGCATTTTGATCCGCAGATTCTTGAAACCTTCAGTCAGATGGAAGCCGAATTCGCCCTTACCTTTGAGTCACTGCTTGATCACTAGTTATTTTGAACAGTAAGGATGCTATGCAAAGAGATCATCATGACGGCGGCAAGACGCCGGCAGTTCTCCTCTCCTCGCCCTTGAAGATCGTCCTGGGCTACGTTTTGTTCGGGGCATTCTGGATCGTTACCTCCGATCTGCTTTTAGTGAGGCTGGTGCCGGAGCCGTTTCTCGCGACCTTTTCCATCGCGAAGGGATGGCTCTTCATTGCGCTTACCGCCCTGTTGTTGCATCACCTCATCGGGCGCCAGCTGACGAAAATGGAGCAAATAAAAGAATCCTTGCAGGAACAAAAAAAATTCACTGAAAATCTCATCGATAACTCTGCGGCTGCGACTTTTGTTCTGGATCCGCAGCACAAGGTCATTCTCTGGAACAAAGCTTGCGAAGAGCTTACCGGAATTGACGCTTTCGCTATGGTGGGAACCGGCAAACACTGGCAGGCATTTTACGATCATGATCGTCCATGTATTGCGGACATTGTCCTGAATGCAGGTCATGACGGGCTTCCGGGCCTGTATGGTTCATTCGAAAAATCAGTCCTCGTCTCTGACGGCCTGCATGCGGAAGGGTGGTATCAAAACATGAACGGCAGGGATCGCTATATCATGTTTGATGCGGCTCCTGTCTATGACGCCAACGGCGTATTGATCGCGGCCATTGAAACCCTGCAAGACATCAGCGAACGCAAGCGGACCGAGGCGAATATGCGCCTGCAAAGCGCTGCTCTGCAAGCCGCGGCCAATGCCATAGTCATTACCGACAAAGGCGGCACGATCGAGTGGGTCAACCCGGCTTTTACGATGCTCACAGGCTACAGCGCTGAAGAGGTGATAGGCAAGAACCCCCGGGAGCTGGTAAAGTCAGGGGTTCATGACCAGGCGTTCTTTAAAAAGCTGTGGGATACCATTCTCAAAGGGGAAGTCTGGCGCGGGCAAATTATGAATCGGCATAAAGATGGCACTCTGTATCCAGAGGGACAGACCATCACACCGGTTAAGGAAGCCGATGGCAAGATCACGCACTTTATTGCCATCAAGCGTGATCTCACCGAACATCGCAAGCTGGAGGAACAGCTTCATCATGCTCAGAGGATGGAGTCCATCGGTACCCTGGCCGGCGGCATTGCTCATGATTTCAACAATATTCTCTCCGCCATCATCGGTTACGGGCAATTCACCCTATTGAAAATGCCGGCAGATGACCCGCTGCGACACAATATCGAGAGCATGCTCGAAGCTGCCGATCGGGCGGCCCGTCTCACGAAGGAGCTGCTGCTGTTCAGCAGGAAGCAGCCTATTGATAAAAAGCCGGTGGACCTGAATCTGGTGGTCGCAAAGGTGGAAAAATTTCTGGAAAAGGTCATCGGCGAGGACATAGTGTACAACACGGTAATCCATGAAGCACCCTTACCGGTTCTCGCAGATGACCATCAGCTTGAACAGGTGCTGATGAACCTGGCGACGAATGCCCGTGATTCCATGCCGAAAGGCGGGGCCCTGACGGTTACTACTGAATATATCCTGCTCGACAAGGAGTTCGTATCTGCCAATGGATACCTTACTCCCGGTCCGTATGCACTTATAACAGTTTCGGATACCGGCGAGGGGATGGATGAAGCGACCCGGCAGCGAATCTTCGAGCCTTTTTTCACGACCAAGGATGTCGGCAAAGGGACAGGTCTGGGGCTTGCGGTCTCGTACGGCATTATAAAGCAGCACGATGGCTACATTAACGTATACAGTGAGCCGGGCGAAGGCACCACGTTCAGAATATACCTGCCGCTTACCCACTCGGATGTGGGGGAAGAGCCTCTTGCATTGCGGGCAGAAACTCCAGCCGGCGGCACGGAGACGATCCTTCTGGCCGAAGATGATGAAGCTGTAAGGGTTCTGATGAAAAGATTGCTGACGGAGTTCGGTTATACGGTCATCGAGGCTGTGGACGGAGCGGACGCGGTGAATAAATTCACAGCGAACAGCGCGGCCATCGATCTCATTCTGTCAGACCTCATCATGCCGAGGATGAACGGCAAGGAGGCTGTTGATGAGATCCGGAAAGTCCGTCCCGGCGTCAAGGTGATTTTTTCCAGCGGCTATTCGCCTGACACCATACATCAGAAGGTGTCGCTGACAGAGAGTGGCCACCTGATTGCCAAGCCCGTTTCACCGACTGAGCTGTTGCGGAAGGTGCGGAGCGTGCTGGATGCCGGCTGACAAGCTCTACAAAAGCCCCTGTTCGACAAAACTCAAATAGGCGCCGTCACCAACGATGATGTGGTCAAGCACTCTTATCCCGAGAACCTCCCCTGCTTCCTTGAGACGCCTCGTTATCTCCCGGTCTTCCCGGCTGGGAGTGGGATCTCCCGAAGGGTGGTTATGCACGAGAATTACCGCCGCGGCTGACTCTTTTACCGCCCTGCTGAAGACCTCTCTCGGATGTACGATGCTCTGGTTCAAGGACCCCTCGGAGACCTGCTCCTCAAGGATGATCCTGTTTTTACCATCCAGTAGCAGCGCTATGAAGTACTCCCTGCGGCGGTCACGAAAGCGGTAGTGAAAGTGGTTGAATATCTGTGAGGGGGCTGTGAACCTTTCAAGGTTTTCCAGTTTGTCTGTGTTCACACGCTTTGCAATGGAGAGGGCGGCCAGAACGGAGGCAGCCTTTGCCGGGCCTGCTCCTTTGACCGCGCAGATTTCTTTCAGTGTGGCGCCTGAGAGTTTCCGCAAGTCACCGAAGGTCTGTAACAGGTTCCTGCCCAGGTCGATTGCACTCTGGCTTGAAGCATGGTCTCCGGTCCTGATGATCAGCGCCAGCAATTCAGCATCGCTGAGAGAGTCAGCGCCAGATTTCTGCAGCTTCTCCCGCGGGCGTTCGTCTTCCGGCCACCCCTTGATGCCACCCTTCATAACTCCTCCTTACAGTTCCCTAGAGAAGAATCAAAAATAGTGTCCCGGCTGCAAGCCTGTACCAGACAAAAGGGTAGAGAGAGTAGCGCTGAACCAGCTTCAGCAGGAAAACTACGCTCAGGTAGCCGAAAATGCCAGAGGTTGCTATTCCAATGAGCAGCGGAGTTGACTCTCCTGCAGGGATTCCGGTCTTAAGGAGGTGTCCGACCTTCAGCACTGCTGCACCGAACACTATCGGGAGGGAGAGCAGAAAAGAGAAGCGGGCAGATGTCTCCCGGTTGTATCCGAGCAGCAGCGCCGCTGTTATTGTGATCCCTGAGCGTGAGACACCGGGAATCAGGGCAAGGCACTGGGCAAGCCCGACAAGAACTGCAGATTTCAGAGTTATCCGGTCAAGTTTCCATCTCTTGGCGCCTGTTGTGTCGGCAAAAGCGAGCAGGATGGCAAAGCCGATCATAAAGGCGCAAATTCTTGAGGGAGAGTGACGAAAAATCTCTTCAATAGGCTCTTCAAATCTCTTGCCAACAATGGCAGCAGGGATGGTAGCGATGATTATATACCAGGGAAGCCTGTTTCCCGGTGTCTGAAATCCTTTTCCGCTTAAGCTTCCGATGAAGTTGTAGATGAGATCGAAAATGTCCCGCCAGAAATAGAGCGCCAGAGCGATAAGAGTCCCGACATGGAGTGCCACATCAAAGGTAAGGCCGGATTCTGTCCATTTCAGAAGTTTCGGAATAAGAATCAGATGAGCAGAACTGCTGATTGGAAGGACTTCGGTCAGTCCCTGAATTGTTCCGAGAACCAGGGCATGAAGGTTGTTCATAATATTCTGCTCCTTTGATTGCTATTCGTCCAGTGACTCTCCGGTCTCTTCCATCTCTCTGGTGAGCTCATCAAGCAGCTCATCTTTTTTCCTGAACCTTACTATAAGCCAGTAGCAGATGAAGTAGGCGGCTATGGCAAGTACGAAACCGATAATCGAGCTGCCGAGCATTAATTCGGCAGCATTTGCTTTGAGGGCCGACCAGTCCAGGCTTTTTACCGTAAAAGAATCTATCGGATGCCCCAAAATGAAACTGCCAAGGCTGTGACTGGTTACCAGAACCGGAATGATCGTGAATGGCGTATTGACCCATGCCCCGGTTATGCAGGTCAGCTTGTTAAGGCGAAACAGGAAGGCGGCTGCAATAGCCATTGGTGTGTGGATGCCGAAAAAAGGGGTAAAACTGATAAATACGCCGACTGCGAAGCCGGTCGCAATATGGCGTGGGTGACTGTCCAGCGAGAGGATTTTCCTGAAACGTTCTTTCCATAACTCTTTATTGATCAAACAGATTCCCCTGACCGTGATGTTAGGGGAGTCTAGTGCCACCGGCTGTTTTTGTCAATTGATGCCTTCTAAAAACCTGCTAATATTACATAGATTGCTTGACATTCTCAAAATAATATATATCATTTTCCATATATTATTCCGGAGACGAAAAAAATGAGATTCAAAAATGCTTTGCAGGCACTTTTTATAATATTGTTGCTCATGGTAACATCTTGCGGCAAAAAGGATCAGCCGGTTCCGGAAAAACCGGTCACGGTAATAAAAGGTGTTATTGCAGAGGTTGCCAAGTCACAATCACTGGACGAAAATTTTGAAGCTGTCGGAACAGTCCGTTCAAGGACATCGGCAATAGTCTCTCCGCGCATAGCCGGGGTCATAACAGCCATTAATGCCAGGGAGGGGACAAGGGTCAGGAAGGGCGAGACCCTTGCCCAGCTCGATGCCCGTGAGAATCAGGCAAATGCTGCCGCTGCCGTCGGCGCGGTGGAAGATGCCAGGCGTGCAGTTGACGAGTCAATTGCGCGGAGGAGTCTTGCGGATGCCCAGTTTGACCGTTACCAGAAGCTGTTCAAAAGGGATGCAGTCAGCCGGCAGGAGTTTGAGATAAAGGAAACCGAGAAGGAGCTTGCACAGCAGGGGCTGGCAAGAGCCGAGGCCAGGTTGAAGCAGATGCAGGAGCAGTCAAAAGGGGCAGGAGCCTTTGCCGACTATACGAAAATCGCTGCCCCGATCTCCGGGATAATTACTTTACGCCAGGCCGATCTCGGGGCAACAGTATTTCCGGGGCAGCCGGTATTTACGATAGAAGACGAGAGCGGTTACCAGCTTGAGCTGGCCATACCGGAATCTCTGGCGCTCAAGGTGAGACCAGGCACCACCGCGCAGGTGACTCTGGACGCAATGGGGAGCAGTTTTGCCGGAAGGATCACCGAGATAGTCCCGTCGGCTGATCCTCTCAGTCGCACCTTTACGGCAAAGATACCCTTGCAGCAGAAAGGTCTGAATTCGGGGATGTTCGGTCGCGGTGCCATAAGTCTGGGGAGTAAAGTCAACGGAATGACCCTGCCGAAAAGTGCTGTCATCGAGCGAGGGGCTTTGACCTCTGTCTGGGTTCTGGATAAGGAGAACATCGCCCGGATGCGGATCGTAAAGATTGGCAAATTTCTGGGCGAGCGGGTGGAAGTCCTTTCCGGACTGTCGGATGGAGAGCGGGTGGTCGTCGGTGGTGTGGAGAAGATGAGTGAAGGGGCAAAGGTGGAGTGATCAATGGATAATCTCGGCTTTGCCGGAAAAATCGCCCGCGCCTTTATCGACTCCAAGCTGACACCGTTGATTGTGGCGGCTTCACTTCTATTGGGACTCTTTGCGGTCAAAATGACCCCTCGTGAGGAGGAACCGCAGATTGTGGTGCCGATGATCGACATCTACCTGCCGATGCCGGGCTCTTCACCGCAGGAGGTACAGGAACGGGTCGTCAAGCCTTTCGAGTCGAAACTGTGGGAGATCAAGGGGGTCGAGTACCTCTACTCCATGAGCCGCCCCGGAATGGGGATCATCACCGTGCGCTTCCTGGTTGGCCAGCCGATGGAAGATTCTCTGGTAAAGCTTTACAATAAGGTCATGAGCAACCGTGGCATCCTGCCTCCGGGAGCAGGAGAGCCGCTGGTAGCACCTAAATCAATCGACGATGTGCCGATTCTGGCCCTGACTCTCTGGTCTGAGCGCTACGATCACGGTGTGTTGCGGGCTCTGGCAAGGGAAGTCGCAGATGAACTTAAAAAGAGCGAAAACAGCGCCGAGGTTGAAATCAAGGGGGGGCTTTCCCGCCAGCTTCGGGTGATCCTTGATACTCCCCGGCTTGCCGGATACGGACTTTCGCCGCTGCAGGTGGCAGGCGCCCTGCAACAAGGGAATGCTGCTCTCCCATCAGGGTCGTATTCGGGTTCCAATAAAGAGACTTTGGTGGAAACCGGAGGTTTTCTTGAAAGCGCAGAAGCGGCCAAAAGTCTGGTGGTGGGAGTTCACAAAGGAAAGCCGGTTTACCTGTCCGACGTAGCAAAAGTGCAGGACGGTCTGCAGGAGCCGCAGGACTATGTCTTCATGGGTATGGGGCCGGGAGCGAAAATTGTAGGGGCGAACGGCGTTCGCCCTGGTGAAAATGGCGCCCCTGCAGGCAATGGCAGCAAGGGCGCAAGCCTTGCGCCCCTACAGATCAACCCGAAGGCCGATTATCCTGCTGTTACCATTTCGGTCGCCAAGCGTAAAGGCGCCAATGCCACCTGGGTGGCAGAAGACCTGGTGAAAAAGGTCGAATCTCTTAAGGGGAAGGTAATCCCCTCAGACGTGCAGGTTACGGTAACCCGTAACTATGGGGAGACCGCCAGAGAGAAGAATAACGAGCTTCTCTTCCATATGTTCCTTGCTGCAATCTCTGTTACGATCCTGATTGCGATCTTCATGGGCTGGAGAGCGGGTGCCGTGGCTGCTATTGCCATTCCTGTCACCCTGGCGCTCACCATGCTGATCTTCTACCTGATCGGCTATACCCTGAACCGGATCACTCTTTTCGCGTTGATCTTTTCCATAGGCATCCTGGTGGACGATGCCATTGTCGTGGTGGAGAACATCCACCGCTATTTCACGACGACGGCCATGAAGCCGCTGGAAGCGGCAATAAAAGCGGTAGACGAGATAGGCAACCCTACCATACTAGCAACTTTTGCCGTTATTGCTTCCATTTTGCCGATGGGTTTCGTCGGTGGATTGATGGGGCCCTACATGCGGCCGATCCCGGTCGGTGCCAGTATGGCGATGCTCTTCTCGATGCTGATAGCTTTCATTGTGACGCCGTATTTTGCCTACCGGTTCATGAAAAAAGAGGCTCGGGGTTCGGGGCTCGGGGCCCAAGGGGAATACGGCGGGGATGCCGATTCAAAACTGACAGCTTTCTACCGTCATTGGATGGGTCGTCTGATTCATGAAAAAAAGCTTCGTTACGGATTTCTCGGCTCGGTGGCTGCGCTTCTTCTCATCTCCTGTTCACTCATTTTATTCAAGGTTGTCACTGTCAAGATGCTGCCGTTCGACAACAAGAACGAACTTCAGGTGATCATTGATGCTCCTGAAGGGACTCCGCTGGAGCAGACCGCCCGCATTACCCGCGAAATGGGTGATGCGTTGCGCAGGGTGCCGGAGGTGACCGATTTCCAGATGTACATCGGGACCAGTGCCCCCTTCAACTTCAATGGTCTGGTCCGGCATTACTACCTGCGCAAGGGGGGTAACCTTGCCGACATACAGGTTAATCTGCTGCACAGGAAGGAGCGAAAGGATCAGTCGCACGACAGCGCCAAACGTATCCGTCCCCTGTTGAAAGCAATTGCCGACAGGTATGGGGCAAGGGTCAAGGTGGCCGAGATTCCTCCCGGGCCTCCGGTACTGGCGACTCTTGTTGCCGAGGTTTACGGTCCGGATGATGGAGCCCGCGCCGGGATTGCCGGAAAAATAAAGGCTATAATGGCAAAGACCGCCGGAGTGGTCGATGTCGACTGGTATCGCGAAGATCAGGAACAGAAGGTCACTCTGGCTGTTGATCGAGAGAAGGCGGCCCTTTCCGGTATTGCTGTGGAAGATGTTGCCAGATCTCTGGCGATTGCACTCGGCGGACAGGACGTCGGTATTCTGCATCTTTCCAAAGAGAAGGAGCCGCTCTTCATAAACCTGCGCCTTCCACCCGGTCAGCGCAGTTCAACCGCCGACCTTGCTTCAATCAGTATCCCGGGCACAAGGGGGAGTGTACCGCTCTCGCAACTGGTGAGGGTGAAGAGTGGCAGCGAAGAGAAGACCCTCTACCGCAAGAACCTGAAAGATGTGGTCTATGTGATCGGTGACGTAGCAGGAGCGATCGAGGCACCCGTCTATGCCATCCTGAAGATGCAGAAGGAGATAGCCGCCCTGCCGACGCCGGACGGGACCGGAATGGAACTCCTGGCATCCAGACAGCCCTGGTCGGAAGAGAAAATGGGAATGAAGTGGGACGGCGAGTGGCATATCACGTATGAAGTGTTCCGTGATCTCGGGATCGCTTTCGGAGCAGTCATGATCCTCATCTATATCCTTGTCGTTGCGTGGTTCAGGGATTTCACGACACCGATCGTAATCATGGCGCCCATCCCTTTGACCCTGATCGGCATCCTGCCCGGGCATGCTGCTTTCGGTGCGTTTTTTACAGCAACTTCCATGATCGGTTTCATAGCCCTTGCAGGCATCATCGTCCGCAATTCGATTATCCTGATCGATTTCGCAGAGATGAAGCGGCGGGAGGGGATGGCCCTGGACGAGGCGATAATCGAAGCAGGAGCAGTCCGCTTCAGGCCCATGCTTCTGACCGGAGCGGCTGTCGTGGTAGGGAGCTTCGTCATTGTCTTTGATCCCATTTTCCAGGGGCTTGCCCTGGCCATGATGTTCGGCGAGATCGCATCGACGACACTTTCGAGGGTGACAATTCCGATTTTGTATTATCTGGTCGAATCATGGAAGGAAAGACATCTGCAGCCGGTTAAGTAGGGGCGAGGCATGCCTCGCCCGGTTTGTCCGACGTGGGCAGCAGCAAGGGCGACGCATGCGTCGCCCCCACAGATTAATAAATACGGGGGAGATTTAATGTTTTGGTTGAAAAACAAGCAACCGTCAGCGGAAGGGGTGGCATTGGCTGAAAAGTGCCGACTGGAAGCCGAGGAGCTGTACCGCTCAGGGAAATATCACTGCGCCGAAGCCGTAATGGAGTGCATCAGGAGAAATTTTTTACCGGAAACGCCCGAATCTGTAATCGCAACGGTTTCCGGTTTCGGCGGTGGATCGGGATCTGGCTGCATCTGCGGTGCGGTTTCGGGAGGAACGGTAGCTCTAGGTCTGGTGCTTAATGACAAGAAGCAGACCACTCATCTGACCCGCGAACTTCATACCTGGTTCAAGGAAAAATACGGTGTTACCTGTTGCAGGATTATAAGGAAAGAGAACGATAAAACTGTCTGCCCGAGGCTGACAGGCGAGGTGGCGGGAAAGATCGCGGAGATGCTGGGGAGGATATGATCAGTCTATCCACCTACAAAAGTACCAGGTTGTCCCGGTGGATAATCGCATCGCCGTAACGGTAGCCTAGAATATCTTCAATCTCTGAGCTCTTGCGGCCAAGAATCAGTGCCAGTTCACCACTGCCGTAGTCGGTAACACCTCTGGCGAACTCAATCCCTTCAGTGTCGCAGACCTTGACCCCTGCTCCGCGTTCAAAATTCCCCTCAAGCCTTGTAACTCCTGACGGGAGGAGACTTCTTCCTTCCTGTCGCAGAACGCGGCTTGCACCTGCATCCACATAAATCTTTCCTTTTGGCCTGAGGGTAAAGGCTATCCAGTGTTTCCGGCTTGAAAGACTTCTTGCTTCAGGCAGGAAAAAAGTGCCCAGATCTTCTCCCTCCATGGCTTGCAAGAGAATTCCGGCAACTCTTCCGTTCAATATCAGCGTTGCCGCTCCAGATTTACCCGCCTTTTTTGCAGCGGACAGTTTGGTTGCCATTCCGCCGGTGCCGACAGCCGAACCGCTTCCACCGGCAGAGCGTTCCATCTCTTTCGTAATGGATCTGACCAGGGGTATAAGCCTGGCATCAGTTTTCAGGCGGGGGTCGGCATCGTACAGACCGTCTATATCGGTAAGAATCACCAAAAGGCCGGCGTCTGCCAGGTTCGTTACCAGCGCTGAAAGATTGTCGTTGTCGCCGAACTTGATCTCATCGACCGCAACAGTGTCGTTTTCGTTTATTATCGGGATTATTCCGAATTCAAGAAGTGTATCGAGAGTTGCCCGTGCATTGAGAAAGCGCTGGCGGTCGGCAAGGTCTTCGCCGGTCAGGAGGATTTGAGCGACCTTGTAACCGGAGGCTCGCATCGCCTCCTCGTATTCGTGCATAAGCAGGGGCTGCCCAACGGCTGCGGCAGCCTGTTTCTGAGGTATGGTCCTGAGACGCTCCGTAATCCCGATATGCGTCCGGCCCGCAGCTACTGCACCGGATGAGACCATGATCACTTCCATACCTTTTTTGCGGAGTACTGCGATGTCTGAGGCAAGGGCAGATATCCAGGTGCGGTCGAGATTACCGTCTTCGTCCGTGAGGATCCGGCTGCCGATCTTGATGACGATTCGTTTAATGTTTTTCAGATGCTCTGCGCGCATGAGTTAACTTTACACTAAATATCCGGGTTGCTCCAGAGGAGCCGGGCAATTTCGTCAAGCAATATCGGAATACCTTCGCCAGTTGCGGCAGATACAGGGAATACTTTCAGGCCGAGCTTCTCGAAATAGGGCATGATATCCGGCAGGAGCGCCTGCACATCAGGCAGGTCGATCTTGTTGATGACGACTATCTGCGGTTTTTCGGAAAGCTCGGGGTTGAAAAGGCCAAGCTCTCGGTTAAGGGTCTCGAAATCATCGAGCGGGTTCGAGTCATGGGTTCTGCAGGGATCCAGCAGGTGAAGAAGGATGCGGGTTCGCTCCACATGGCGCAGGAAGCGATGTCCGAGCCCTGCACCGTCATGTGCTCCTTCGATGATTCCCGGTATATCTGCCATGACGAAGGTGCGGTAGTTCTTGTACTCGACGACCCCGAGGTGCGGTTTGAGAGTCGTGAACGGATAGTCGGCAATCTTCGGTCTGGCAGCAGAGACTTTGGTGATAAAGGATGATTTGCCGACACTCGGAAACCCTAGCAGCCCGACATCGGCCATGAGTTTGAGCTCGAGTCTGATTACCCGCTCTTCGCCCGGTTCTCCCGGCTGTGCAAACTTTGGCGCCTTGTTGGTGGATGTTGCAAAACGGGCGTTACCCTGACCACCTCTACCGCCTTTGAGAAAAACGATTCTCTGCCCTGGTTCAGTAAGGTCAGTTATGACCTCTCCGGTCTCCGCATCCTTGACGATGGTGCCGAGAGGTACCTGCATTATCAGGTCTTCGCCACCCGCCCCGTGACGATCACTTCCCATCCCGTTTTTGCCGCGCTGTGCTCTCTGGTGAGGATGGAGGCGCAGGTCGTACAGGGTGGAGAGACGAGCGGAGACCTCAATGATCAAGTCACCACCCTTGCCACCATCGCCCCCATTCGGGCCGCCAAGCGGAATAAACTTCTCCCTGCGGAATGAGACGCAGCCTGAACCGCCGTCACCGGCGCTGGCGAATATTTTTACTTCATCTATAAAGCTCATAATTACAGTATTTCCGATTTAAAATCAGTAAACGACAAAAGCCCGGAGTTGCAGCTCCGGGCTTTAAGTCGATAGTAAGATGCCTGTTACACCTAGTTTGCCGGGTAAACCGAGACCTTTTTGCGGTCGCGCCCCATCCGCTCGAACTTCACTATGCCGTCGATAAGGGAGAACAGGGTGTAGTCCTTGCCGCAGCCTACATTGTTTCCAGGGTGAATAGATGTGCCGTGCTGACGGTAGATGATGTTTCCGGCTTTCACCGGCTCACCACCGAATTTTTTGCAGCCGAGTCGCTGACCGTCTGAATCGCGGCCGTTTCTTGTGCTCCCGACCCCTTTCTTATGTGCCATTGGTGTTTACCTCCAAGCTAGTGCCAGTTGCCGCTTTGCGACAGCTGTTTATGCGTTGATCGTTTCTATCTTCAGGACTGTTCTGAGTTGGCGGTGCCCGTTAAGTTTTCGGGAATTTTTCCGGCGCTTGGACTTGAATACAAGTATCTTCTTGTCCTTTCCCTGCTCGACAATCTTGCCGATAACAGAGGCGCTGGGCACTAACGGTGTTCCGATCTTAACCGTATCGCCGCCAACCATCAGGATCTCTTCAAGTGTAATGGCATCACCCACTGCACCTTCGATCTTTTCGACTTTAAGAAAGTCGCCCTCGGAAACTTTATACTGCTTCCCTCCGGTTTTGACAACTGCGTACATCAATAGACTCACCACCTTTACATGAACTAGACTGAGTTTGAAAAGATACAGCAACTCCTGTCATGGAGTCAAGGACTATTTCATGATTGGTCATGAGTTGACTGCACCTGTGTTTCCTGACGACTCTTGTTGATCACAACGGCAATGGACCGGATTTCATAGGTAGTTAACTTTGACCACCTGATTTCTGCCGTTTTCTTTCGCCTGATAAAGTGCTTTGTCCGCTGCGTTGATAAACCAGTCCGCATTCCTTTCCCTGATTGGCAGGGCCTCCACCACGCCAAAGCTGAGGGTGACAAATTCAGCAGCAGCAGAAAAAGCGTGCGGAACAGCAAGAGTAATAATCTCCTGGCGGAGTTTTTCGGCTAGTTGCCCGGCATTGCCTGGGGGGGTGTCCGGAAAAATCACTGCGAATTCCTCACCGCCGTAACGTGCAGGGAGGTCACTGATCCGTTTGAAGTTCTGGCGTAGAATTTTGCCGATTGCCTGTAGGCACCTGTCTCCTGCTACATGACCGTAATGGTCGTTGTAGCTTTTGAAAAAATCGACATCGCAGAGGATCAACGACAGTAATTGGCGGGAACGGGTGGCGCGCTTTATTTCCGCATCAAGAACCTCGTCAAAATAACGGCGGTTTGCCAGGCCGGTTAGAGCGTCTTTCCTGGCAAGCATGTTCAATTCCTGGTTTTTTTTATCGAGTTCTACGGTCAACTTTTTCAGTTCGTCGCGGTGACGTTTGAGTTCCAGATGGTTTTTCACCCTGGCTTTCACGATCGGAGCGCTGACCGGTTTCGTGATGTAATCGATCGCCCCGGCATCGAGCCCTTTCGCCTCGTCTTCCTCAGCGTTCATGGCAGTGATGAAAATTACCGGAATCTGCCTGGTCAGCGGATCGTCCTTGATTTTCGCGCAGACCTCGTAGCCGCTCATCTCCGGCATCATGATGTCGAGCAGGATCAGATCCGGCAACTCCTGCCGAGCTATCCGGATGCCGTCCGGACCGTTGGTTGAGAAAAAAACGGCGTAATCCTGTTGGAGAAACTCGTTCAATAGCTGGATATTGGCGGGTGTGTCATCGATAATCAGGATTTTATGGCGTTCACTCTGCATGGCAACCTCGCTGGTCATTATCAGAGTAACTCTATTCCGATATCTTCTGAGATGGCAACAAGAATCATCCCGCCATTCCTGAAATTGAGGCCGTTAATGGCAGCGTCGAGCTTGTCCAGGTTCACACCTGTAAGCAGGGGTTTCAGTTCTTCCCACACGTCCAGGGAGGTCATACTGTTCGTTTCGAGCAGCGAGGCCAATTCCCGGGCCAGGGGGCCAATCCGTTCACGATCAGCGGAAAGTTCCATGGGAAGCGATTCATCAGGCTTACCGACAGATCCGTCCTCCGAATCCTCCATGGTACGGATGGAATTCAGCACCTGACATAACAATATTTCGAACACTGCCAGGGATGATCGGAGGAAGTCCGCATCCCCCCCCTTCATCGCCTCTTCGAGAGTCAGGGCGGCGTTGCTCAGCTCAGTTGCACCCAAGCTCCCCCCCACCCCCTTCACAGTGTGAACGATGCGTCTGGCCAGCTGGCTGTCGCCGATCGCAAGGGCGGCGTGGATGGTTTTCATCGTCTCGTGGTTTTCTCTCCGGAAACCGAGCAACAACTTTTTCAGAAAAGAGGCACTTCCCAGCCTCTTGAGAGCCTGCTGCAGATCTATACCCGGGATATTGTCAATTGCGGGTTGTGGAGCCGCTATTCTAACTGTTGCAGCCGACGTGAATGCTTCAGGCCTGATCCACCTGTGCAGGGTGGCAAACAGTTCCGGTACGTCAATCGGTTTGGTTACCTGATCATTCATGCCGGCCTGCATGCAGAGATCATGATCGCAGGTCATGGCGCTGGCAGTCATGGCAATGATCGGCAGAGAATCAAAGGCCTTGTCGGAGCGGATTAGTCGGGTCGCTTCAAGGCCGTCCATCACCGGCATCTGTACGTCCATGAATACGGCGTCATAGGTAGTGCCGGGGGTGGTAATAAGTGCCACTGCCTCGGCGCCATTCCCGGCAACGTCGACCTTTACCCCCCGACCCTCGAAGATCTCCCTGGCCACCTCTTGATTGATGAGGTTATCCTCTACCAACAGGATGTGCACTCCGGTGCAGCTAATGGTTTCAAGGTGGGGATCGACTAAATCGACAAGTTTATGCTTCACCGGTTCAGCCGGAATTAAAGCCGGATCCTGGTAACCGAAGCGGGCGGTAAAGCTGAACGTGCTCCCTTTCCCAGGCTCGCTCGCTACCCGAATGGTTCCGCCCATGTTCTCCACTAATTGCTTGCTGATGGCCAGCCCCAGGCCGGTACCGCCATACCTGCGGGTAGTTGATGTGTCAGCCTGGGTAAAAGCGGTAAAGAGCTTCGCCTGCTGTTCCGGCGTCATCCCGATACCGCTGTCCTGGACGGAAAAACGGAGATTTACCTCATTTTCGAAGGTCGCCACAAGTTTGACACTGATGATGATTTTTCCCGTTTCGGTGAACTTGATGGCATTGTTGGTGAGATTGACAAGCACCTGTCCAAGTCGGAGCGGGTCACCAATCAGGTAATCGGCTACGTCCGGGCTGGTGGTAACAAGAAGCTCAACCGGCTTCTCCTTTATAGTGGCAGTGGCCATGTCGGTGAGACTGTTGAAAACATTGGCAAGACGAAAAGGTACGGTCTCCATTTCCAGTTTACCAGCCTCGATTTTCGAGAAGTCGAGGATGTCGTTGATAACTCCGAGCAGAGAGTTTGCAGCGCTCTGAGCCTTGCCGAGATAATTTTTCTGTTTGTCGGTGAGCGATGTATGTTGCAGCAGGTAAAGCATCCCCATGGCGGCATTCATCGGGGTCCGGATCTCGTGGCTCATGTTGGCCAGAAACTCGCTCTTTGCCCTGGTGGCAGCCTCGGCGACAGCCTTGGCCTTGTGCAGTTGTTCTTCCGCCTGTTTGCGCACAGTGATGTCGAAAAAGGTCACCACTGCCCCCACAACCCTGTCGCCACTCCGTTGAGGATAGGACCAGTATTCGGCGGGAAAGCCGGTCCCATCAGCCCGCCAGAGGAGCTCGTCATCAACGTGAACTCCTTGCTCAATCTGGAATGTTTTGTACATCGGACACTCTTCGACAGGGTAGGGGGTTCCATTCGGGAAGGTGTGATGGATCAGGGTGTGCATGTGCTGCCCCAACAGTTCGTCAGGGTGATTGTAGCCGAGAAGCCTTGCGCATGAAGTGTTGGCGAAGGTACATCTGCCCAGCAGGTTGACACCGTAGATCGCTTCGGCAGTCGATTCGAGGAGGAGCCGGATCTGATCGTCGCTTCTTTTCAACTCTTCTTCCGCCCACTTGCGTCCGGAAATATCTTCCTTGACGCCGACGAAGTGGGTAATCTCGCCGTCGGCGTTTTTGACGGGGGAGATGGACGAAGCTTCCCAGTAAAGCTCACCGTTTTTCCTCTTGTTGCGGAATTCTCCTTGCCATTGACTTCCGTCAAGGATTGTCTCCCACAACTCTTTGTAAAACTCCGGAGGATGGTAGTCAGACTTGACAATCCGCGGATTACGGCCGATGACCTCCTCGGCGGAATAACCTGTCACTTTCGTATAATGAGGGTTCACGTATTCGATGGTCCCTTCACGATCGGTGATGACAACGGCCATCGGTGTCTGCTCGATGGCCAGTGACAATTTGCGTAATGACTCTTCCGTTCTCTTGCGTTCGGTGATGTCCTGCAAGGTTTCGATCGCGGCGACAATCGTCCCCTCGGTGTTGCGGATCGGCGCTGCATCGAAGACCAAGAACCGTTCCTTGACGTGCAGCGACGGATACCACCCTTCGGCCTGCAGCACTTCAGGAGAGAGAGAGGAGCGTGTGTAGCTTTTGTAGAAAGAGGACAGCGACTCCGAATTGTTTACAAGCACAATATCGGCGAGCACTGGGCGTTCGTCGGCATAGAAAGGTTTCCATTGGTCACTGGTGCCGAGGATATCTGCCGCCTTCACGCCGGTCAACTCCTCGCAGGCCCTGTTCCAGACGATCACCCGGTGCCGGCTGTCGAGGACAAAGGTGGGGACAGCGGAAAACTCCAGCAGGTTCGCACCGAATTCCTTTTGCTCAAGGACCGCCTTTTTCTGCCGGTTCACCTCGTCCACCATCCGGTAAAAAGCATGGGCCAGAGTTCCGATCTCGTCCCGTGCCTTGACCTGAATCGGCTCCAGTTGGTCCTCTCTGTCGGTAATTTGCTCAACGTGACGGGTAAACAGCACTAGCGGAGCGGTCAGGTGACGCATGAATACCCAGGCAACCAGGATGGCCAGGAAGAGCATGGCAGTAAAGATTGCCGACAGATACCAGTTTACCCGGTAAATTGGGGCGTAGGCGTCACTCTGAGGAAAATTGGCGGCCAGAATCCAGTTGGTGCTTTGCAGGCGCTTGAAGGTGCTGAGAAGGTGCAACCCTTTCGAGTTGACGGTCTCACCGGTCCCCTCAAAACCCCTGATCGCCTGGTCGAAGAGCTTGTTGGAGCCTACCGGCACATCTTTTTTTAGAATTCTGCTTCTGTCGGGATGAACGATTATTGTCCGGTCGGTGTTATAAAGATAGAGATAGCCCTTTGTGCCGATGTTGACGGTGGCCAGTTTCCCCAGGAAATTGTCTTTCATGAGATTCAGGTTGCCAGCCAGAATCCCGGCCAGTTTCCCCCCGGCATCAAAGACAGGGGCAGTGAACATGATCATCGGCGGGCGGTCTTTCTGCGTGGAGAAAAAGGGCTCGGAGATCTGCGGTTTCCCGGTTTTTACCGTTTCCTCGATATATTCGCGGTAAACATAATTCTTGTAGAGTAGCAGCAGTTCCCAAGGGGTAACGGCAAGGAGCTTGCCTTGAGGGGAAAAAATGAAGACGCCGCTGTCAAACATTGCCGCGGTGTCCGGCCGGTTGTCGAGAAACCGCTGCGCCCGTGCAGGATTGTTTAGGATATCCGGCGTGAGGGTGCTTGCAACGGCAAGGAGTTCCGTTTGAGCAGTCCAAACCTTGCTGTCGATCTCCTCGGCAATGGCCGAGACCATGGTGAACTGTTGCCGGGAAATGGTATCCTTGAACTGCTTCTCGAAATACCACGATGAGGCAAACGTCACAAGCGATAATCCTGCAGCCGCCAGCAGGGACACGACAAGGCTCATCTTGGTCTTCAGGCTTAAGTTTGGCATTTCGAGTTACCTTTTATAATTTACAATGGAATGCTAGGTTGAGTTACCAGTCGTCAGCAAGGTTACCATCGCCAGGATGGAGGTGGCCTTGCCTTGGGCGTCGAAGACCGGCACCGCATGCAGACTGATGTCGATGAGCACGCCGTCTTTGCGCTGCCGCTGCAGTTCCTTGCGGATCACGAGCTGACCTTGAAGAATCCAGTTGCAGGTGAGGGTGAACTCTTCCCGTTTGTCATTCGGGACGATGGGGAGGGGCCTTCCCTTAACCTCCTGTTCGCTCCAGCCGAAGATCCGCTCCGCTGCCGGGTTCCAGAGTTTCACCGTTCCATCCTCTTTCAGGAGGAAAATCGCCAGGGGTGATGCCTGGATGATCGCCCGGAACATTTCATTGCTGTGGCGCAACTCTTCTTCCGCACGTCTCAGCGCTTCCTCGGCTTTTTTGCGCTCAGACCGTTCCCCTGACTCGCGCAACGCCCGCCTGAAGGCCGGCGCGAGCCTGGAAAGACGGTTCTTGAGTACATAGTCTGTGGCGCCATGCTTCATGGCCTCAATGGCGACCTCTTCCCCCATGGCCCCGGTAAGAAAAATGAACGGCAGGTCGGGAAACCGCTCCCTGACCATGGTCAGCGCTATCATCCCGTTGAACCCCGACAGGATGAAGTCGGCCAGGATCAGATCGATCTGTCCCGCATCGAGGGCTGCGACAAAGTCTGCCTCCGTCGCAACGAGCGCGACATTGCACTCGATGCCATCCTCGGCCAGCAGCACCTGGGCAAGGTTTGCGTGTATCTGGTCGTCTTCAAGATGGAGAACCCGCAATTTATCTTTCATGGCCAACCTCTGTTGAAAGCTTGCCTCTACCGGGGAAACCGGCAGAAACTATTGCCTGAAAGCAAATACAGTCATCTGATCCATAGTGTCTTTATCTTTTTCACTGAACCTCCAATCCTTTTTTTACCGCTAGTGATCAAGCAGTGATTCAAAGGCAATGGCGAATTCTCTCTCCATTTGCCGGAATATTTCAAGAATCTGAGGGTCAAAATGTATCGGAAGGGTTCGGCCGTCCCCCTCCAGAATGATCCGGCATGTTTCTTCGTGACTGAAAGGGTTCTTGTAAGGGCGTTTTGCCCGCAAGGCATCATATTGATCCGCCAGCATCACTATTCTCCCCTCTATAGGTGTCTCTTCTCCCTTCAGTCCGTTCGGATAGCCGCTACCATCCCACCGCTCATGATGATTAAGGGCGATCGTTTCGGCCATCCGGATTACGGCGTGAGACGAGCCTGCCAGCATCTTCGCCCCGATCGCCGAGTGGGTCTTGATAACGGCAAACTCCGCCGGCGTAAGCGCTCCGGGCTTTAAAAGTATGCTGTCCAGCACTGCGACCTTGCCTATGTCATGAAGAGTACTGGCAAGGAAAATAGTCTCGGTAAAATCTGCCGGCCGGCCGAGCTCCTTGGCGAGTATTCCGGAAAAACGTCCGATCCGCCAGTTGTGCAGACCGGTGTCCGTATCACGGTATTCTGCGACCACGGTCAAGCGGCGGATGATCTCCCGGTTCAGATCATTAAGCTCCTCGGTCTTCTTTTTCACTGCCGCTTCGAGTGATTGGTGGTAACCTCTTTCGAGGGTCTTCATGTCGTTGAAAGTTGCCGCCTTGTTGATGGCATGAATGAGAAGGTTATGATTGAACGGCTTGTAGATGAAATCGAAGACCCCGCGTTTCAGAGCACTGACGGCCACCTCGACTTCGGCGTAGGCTGTCATGATCAGTACTGGCAGGTCCGGATTACGTTCGTGAATTTTGCCGGCCAGTTCTATCCCGTCCATCCCCGGCATGCGGATGTCGGTCAACACAACCTGCACGTTCCGCTCCTCAAGCAACACTAGAGCTTCAGCCGCATTATTAGCCGGCACAACCAGCAATCCCTCTTCGCTGAGCAAGAGCAGCAGCGTTTTGAGAACCTGGTAATCATCATCGACAACCAGAATGGTTGGTCGGTTCAGTACTTGCTCCATATTAATAAACACCTCCGGTTTATTTATTGCTCACCAGTTTTTGAGCTTTTTTATCCAGCAGTTCCCTGGTCTTGGTCAGCAAGTCATTGGGGGAATAGGGCTTGTGGATAAAGATCATGTTTTCATCAAACGGGCTGCTTCCCTCAAAGATGTCCCGGGAATAGCCACTGACAAAAATCGTTTTGATGCCGGGGCTTACTGTTTTCATCTCATCACTTGCCTGCTTGCCGTTCTTTTTCGGCATGATCGCGTCGATGAAGACGAGATCTATGTTTTTCCTGTGGGCGACAAACTTATCGACCGCGTCCTGGCCGTCTATTGCCTCGATCACCCGGTAACCAAAATGGCTGAGGACATTTACCGCCAGCTTCCGCAAGGCTTCATCGTCCTCGCACACAAGAATGGTTTCAGTGCCGCCCTGTAGAACTATTGACACTTCCGGCTCGGTTTTGGCCGCCTGGGCAACGTCTAACACTGTAGGTAGATAGATCTTGAAGATCGTTCCTCTGCCGGGTTCACTGTAAATATTGATGAAGCCGTCATGTTTCTTGATGATCCCGTAAGCCATAGCAAGGCCGAGTCCGGTCCCCTTTCCCTGCTCTTTCGTAGTATAGAACGGCTCAAAGATGTGCGATTGCGTCTCTTTATCCATGCCAGTGCCGCTATCGGAAACCGAGATTACGGCATATACGCCTGCTCTGCCATAGCCGTGAGCTTCAACGAATTCCTGATCCAGGGTTACGGATAGTGTCTCGATGAACAGTTTGCCGCCGTTCGGCATGGCGTCCCGAGCGTTGGCGACGAGGTTCATGGTTACCTGCTCGATCTGCCCGCGATCCGCCAGGACGGCAAGGGGGTCTCCAGTGCAGCTCACCTTCAGCTCGATATCTTCCCTGATCAGCCGGTGAAGAAATATCTCGAATTCGCCTACTACGTTACTGAGATCGATCACGGCCAGAGTTACTTCCTGTTTTCTGCTGAAGGTCAGGAGGCTCTGGGTAAGAACCGCGGCTCTTTCGGAGGCTTTCATTATCTCTTCGACATATTGTTTAACGGGATCGTCTTCCAGCAACTTGCCCAGACTCAGCTGAGAGTAACCGAAGATTGCCGTAAGGATATTGTTGAAGTCATGGGCCACGCCACCCGCAAGCTGGCCGATCGCTTCCATCTTCTGGGCCTGGCGGTACTGGGCCTCCAGGGAAAGTTTCTCGGTGATGTCCTCGACCATCTCGATCGCCGCCGTAACCTCGCTCGCCGCGTTGAAGACCGGAGATGAAATGATGCGATAATTGCGCATCCCCCCTTCCTGCGGCGTTTGTGTCGTTATTTCGTGTACCAGGCCGTCCTGCAGCGTCATTTGGGTCGGGCAATAGTCACACACCACATCACGCGGCGGATCGTTGAACACGCGGAAACAGATGCTGCGTTGAGCAGGATCGGCGGCAGGGAACCACTCACGCATCCGGCGGTTCAGTTCCAGAACCTCCATCCCGTGACTGATGAGGGCCACACCAATGCCGACATTATCCAGGATGCTGCGCGTCTTGGCTTCGCTTTCTCTGAGATGCTCTTCAGCGAGGCGCCGCAGTTCAATTTCTCTTTTATCTTTCAGTGCACGCTGCACAGCTGGAACCAGACGGGCCAGATTTTCCTTGAGCACGAAGTCCCGGACCCCCAGCCTGAGGAGTTCCACCGCCTTTTCTTCGCCCACAGTACCCGTGACCATTATCACCGGAAGATCGGGGAGGCCTGCAAGCAGCAGGCTCTGACTCTCATGGAAATTGAGCTGAGGAACGTTGTAGTCGGACAGCACCAGATCCCACTCCCCCGCTTTTATCGCCTCTTTCAGCCCCTCAAGGCTGTCCACGCGTTGGCAGCGGGCTGACAGGCCATTCAGTCTGAGATGGCGCTCGACCATCATGAAGTCGGCATTGCGGTCTTCAATTACCAGGATATTTAGCAGATCGGACACTGTTTCCTCACTCCTGCGGCGGCTTGTTGACCGCCAGCCAGTAGATGCCGAGACGCGCCACCGTTTCGGCGAATTCGGTAAAGTCGAGCGGTTTGCGCACGAAACTGTTGGCACCGTCCTCATAGCTTGCCAGCCGGTCCCGTTCCTCGTCGGAGGAGGTCAGCATCACTACCGGCTGCAGTTTGGTTCTCGGGTCGCTGCGCAGCCTCTTCAGGACCTCCAGGCCGCTGACGCGCGGCAGGCCGATATCGAGCAGGACAATGGCGGGGAAGTCGTTTCCTGCGCGACCGGCAAACTCACCCTCCCGGAACAGGTAATCGAGGGCCTGCTGCCCGTCGCGCATTACGTCCACCTGATTGACCAGGTTGACCTTACGCAGCGCGCGCAGTATCAGCTTTTCGTCCTGGGAGTTATCTTCCACCAGCAGTATGGTTTTGTTGATGTCCATTGTTTCCCCTTTATTGGTGACTACACTACTTGTTGAGGATGAGAAATAAGAGATTTTCTCAACCTTCAACACTCAACATTTTCTCCGTATGGCAGCGAAAACCGGAATGTTGCCCCCTTATGGGGCAGACCCGTCGCATGGATCGTGCCGCCATGGCGGTGAACGATGCGTTGGGCCGTTGCCAGGCCGATTCCTATGCCGGGGAATTCATCCTGCCGGTGGAGGCGCTGGAACGGTTGAAAGAGTTTCTCGGCGTGGGCCATCTCGAAGCCGGCACCGTTATCAGCTACACAGAAAAATCGTTCACTGCCCTCCTTTTCGACATAAACACGGATAATCGGCTCAGCCATGCCTGCGGTGTATTTCCAGGCGTTGTCGAGAAGGTTTCTCATGACCACTTCGATCATACGAGCATCCCCCCCTGTGCTCAAGCCGGGTTCGATCCGCCACCCCACCTGGCGCTGCGGCTCCGATTTCTCCAGATCGCAGCGGATGCGCTCCGTCATTACGGAGAGGTCAACCCGGTCGTGGCGCAATTCTCCACGGGTACTGCGCGACAGTGTGAGCAGGCCATCTATCAACTGGCCCATATGACGACTGCCGATGACGATCTCGTCGAGGTATTCGCGTGCCTCTGTCTCAAGTTTGTCGCCATAATCTTCAATCAGGGCTTCGCTGAAACCGCCCATGGCCCTGAGAGGTGCACGCAGGTCGTGGGAGACCGAGTAGGCAAATGCCTCCAGTTCCTGGTTGGCGCCCTGAAGCTGTGATACGGTATGATTCAGTTCCTGATTCAACAGTTCAATCTCGTCGGCAGCCAGCTTCCGGGCAACGATATCCTGCTCCAGGGCGGCATGGGACTCCGCGAGTTTTCCGGACATCGTGTTGAAGGCCACGGCCACATTGGCGAACTCGTCCTCGCCTCTGAGAGGAATCGTGTGATGAAGATTCCCGGCGCCGATAGCTGCTGCGCCCTGCTGCAGGCTTTCGATCCCGTTGCTGATGATGCGGCGGAGGGACCAGGCAACAATGATCACGAAGAGCGAAACGGTGACGATGATGGTGAGAGAGATCCAAGCGGCGGTCCGTTGGGTGGAAGCAATCAATACATTGCTGGAATCCTGCAATCTGTGAGCATCGGCGATGGTTTCCAGGAATTTCAGCAGCAGTTGTCCTTCCAGCCTGGTTTCGAGCTCATTTGCCTCGGGTTGATGGCGCAGACCATTTCTGGTGCTCTCACGGTTGTTCAATATCTGTTGAAAGATAGCTGAACCACCTTCCAGACACTTTTGTATGTCGTCGAAGATTTTCCTGTCGCTGATCGAGACTAAATTGGCCGGCGCATTCTTTAAAAGGTCGCTGACCTGATTCTGCTTTAAAAACCATTGGTCTTTGGCCCGCTGGTTGTCGTTATTGAGATAGTCGTTTCTCAGCGTATTCCGTTCGAAGACGCTGCTCACGATCTCGTCGGCCAGGTTCTTGACTTTGTTGGCTGTCGCCAGCCTCTGCTGCGACCAGTAGAACAGAAGCGCCATAATGACGACCAGGGCGGCCGAGGCAGCGGTCATGATCTGGAGACGTGTCCGGATTTTCATAGCCTTTGTTCCCCTATTTGCAATCAATGCAATGTCTATTCGCAAAATCCGGATATGATACTAGACACATGATAGGGGAGCGGAACTAAGAAAAATATCGGGGGATCCCCGAATTATCGGGGGGAAATTCCTGATGGGGAGAGGATTGTCAGAGGGAGGTGAGTCCTTCGCGGATGGCATACTTGGTCAATTCGGCGATGTTGCGGATGTTGAGCTTCTCCATGATGTGCTGGCGGTAAGTTTCGACCGTTTTCACACTGAGGCAGAGGCGATCGGCGGTCTGGGCAGTGCTGCTGCCTTCCGCCAGAAGCTGGAGAACCTCCCGCTCCCGAGCGGAGAGCAGGGAGAAGGCTGAGCCGTTGGCACTCTGCGCGAGCTTGACATAGTCGCCGATGACGATCTCCGATACCTGCGGGCTTAGATAGGTGTGGTTGTTTAGAGCGGTGTCGATGGCGCGGGACAACTCCTCGTAAGCATTGTCTTTGAGAATGTAGCCGGACGCTCCTACCTTGAGCATTTCAATCACGTAGCGCTTGTCGGCATGCATAGACAGGGCGATCACCTTGGTACCGGGAAGAGCGGTAATTATCTGGCGAGTCGCTTCAATACCGTTCATGTCCGGCATGGCAATATCCATAATCACCACATCCGGCGCCAGTTGCAGAGCGAGACGGACCGCTTCCCTGCCGTTGTCGGCTTCGGCAACAACCTCCGTGCCGTCTTCCTTTTCGATCAGACTGCGCAGCCCGTTGCGTACTATTTCGTGATCGTCTGCGATGATGATCCTGGTGCTCATGGGAAAGCTCCTTCTTAGATGTTCTCCTGCAACGGTGCTACCAGGGTAATACGAGTACCTTGACCTGGGGCGGAATCGACAGCCATCTCGCCCCCGAGCTGGTACAGCCGTTCACGAATGCTGAACAGGCCAAAACCGCGGTTATTTGATAGATTTGTGACATTCCCCGTTGGTTCGAAGCCTTTGCCGTCATCGGCAACTTCGATAAGTACGCGTTTACCTTCTCTTTGGCAAGAGACCCGGACACTTCCAGCCCTTGCATGCTTGACGATGTTGACGAGGAGTTCCCGTACCGCCCGGTAGAGAAGAATTCCCATGTCAGCTTTAAGCGATTTGGGCTTACGGTCAGTGGCGAATTCAAGCCGGAAATCGTTCTGTTGCTGAAATTTCTCGCACAACGCCTGCACCGCGGCTTCAAAACCAAGATCGTAGAGAATGGGGGGGCTGATCTCGAAGGTCAGCGACCGGGATGAGTTGATAGCCTGGTCCAATAACTTCCGGACTTCGTCTGACAACTGGCGGTATTCTTCCACAGAAGCGGCCTCTTTAAGGGTTCCCAGCTTGATCTTGGCCAGGGCCAGCACCTGGCCGACCTGGTCGTGGAGAACCGTTGCAAGCTGCCGCCGCTCCCGTTCTTCGATCAATGATATTTCCAACCCCATGAGGCGGAGTTTATCCTGATAAGCTGCGCTTTCCCGCTCCATCCGTCTGCGTTCGGAGATGTCGATCAGGGCGAGGCGGCACTCCTGCTCAGAAGTTTTGTCAATGGCTTCGATCTGTACAAAAAGCTGGCTACTTCCCTCTTTCCGGAGCGCCACTTCGCACACCGCTTTGCCCAGACTGGTGTAGACAGCGTCGAGGAAGGAGGCGAAAACGGGACGATACTCTTCAGTGACTCTGTGCCTGAAGCTCCGGCCAATTAACCGGGAACGCTCGACACCCAGAAGACTCGCACCGCTGAGGTTTGCTGCAGTGATGGCTCCGTTGCGATCGAGAGTGAAATAGCCGATCGGGGCGAAATCGTAGAGATCGGTGAACTTTTCCAGAGACTTTTCCACTTCATCCCTGGACTGGCGGAGCTCTGTGTTCTGCATCTCCAGCTCGATCCGGTGGACCTGCAGTTCGTGAAGAAGTCGCTGCATTTCACAGTCCGACCGGGAAATGCCGGCTCCAGACGCTTTCGCAAGCAGCTGCTCTTCTGCATGGCAGCGTAGTTCGGCGGCTGTTCCTGACTGATTCCTGTCTTCGTCTACTTCCATGTAGATCCTCTATTGTCCTGTGTTTAGGCTCGTCCAAATTATATCAGAAAATTAAGCAAATTAAATAATTCGGCTTTGTAGGGCAAGCCAGAGCTACACTTAAATTTAGTGGAAATGCTGCTATACTCAAAATATCCCCCTTTGACCAAGCAGGAATTGAAGCTGAAAACAATCCCTGACAACAGACTGGTGGAATTCTTTGTAAAGGAAAACTTATGACCATCTACGATTTCAGTGTCACAACTATCGACGGGCAGACCGAGACTCTGGACAGCTATCGCAATCACGTGCTGCTGATCGTCAACGTGGCCAGCAAGTGCGGCTTTACTCCCCAGTATGCGGGCCTTGAACAGCTTTACCGAAACTACAGAGACGACGGATTTTCTGTGCTGGGCTTTCCGTGCGACCAGTTCGGCCATCAGGAGCCGGGAGACGAGGCGGAGATCAGGAGCTTTTGTACGCTCAACTATGATGTCAGCTTCCCGCTGTTTGCCAAGATCGATGTCAACGGCAATGGTGCGCATCCACTTTATCAATATCTCAAATCTGCGCAGAAAGGGTTGCTCGGCAGCGAGTCAATCAAGTGGAATTTTACGAAGTTTCTGGTGGACAGGGACGGCAGCGTGCTGAAGCGTTATGCGCCATCGGACACGCCGGATAGTATGGAAAGGGAACTGCGGCAACTTCTGCGGAAAATATCAGATTAGAGCCAGACCATAGGATTTTTCAGTCAATCTGCACCAGAATTTCATCCTCGTTTATCGTAACAGGGAAAATCTTGAGAGTGTAGGCAGGGTTGTCCAAACAACTCCCGGTTTTGAGGTCGAACCTGAAGCCGTGCCGCGGGCACGAGAGATACCCGTCCTTGACGATGCCTGTATTCATCGGCGCCCCTTGATGTGGACATTCGCTTTCGCAGGCGAAGATTTCCCCCTTGATGTTGATCAGCAGGATCTCCTGGCCGTTGACAGTAACAGCCTTTTTCCCGAAATTCGGTACTTCACTCACCTTGGCGGCAAATGGCATGGTTCTCTCCTGAAAACATAGTGATACTAAAGAAGTGCGGATTTTGCGGCAAGGTCAAGGCGGACGAGGAATCGCGCGGAGACGAAGTACCCACACAGGGCATAAACAGCGCTACGTCGCACAAGTGATTCAGAAGTCCAACGCCGAGATTGCCCAAAAGCCACACTTCAGGAAATGGCGATTTCGAACTGCTCCTGGTGGAACCCCGGCTTGGCCCTCACCGTAATCCTCTTCTTGAATTTCTTCTCAAGCTCTTCCAGACCACGTCTCTCTTCGTCATACAGGAGGTCCGCAACCTGCGGGTGCACCGTAAGTGTCGCTTTGGTTCCCCTGATATCGAGCATTTCGCGGCGCAGTTCACGGAAGATCTCGTAGCAGACGGTGGTCTTGGATTTTACATAGCCGCGACCCTCACAGTAAGGGCAGGGCTCGCACATCATCCTTCCCATGCTCTCCCGGACACGTTTTCTGGTCATTTCGACCAGCCCTAGTTCGGAGATCTTCAGGATGTTGGTTTTCGACTTGTCACTCTTAAGAGCCTCTTCCAGCGCGCCGAAGACCTTTTCCCTATTGACCTCTTTTTCCATATCGATGAAATCTATGATTATGATTCCGCCGATATTCCGGAGCCGGAGCTGGTAGGCGATCTCTTTTACAGCCTCCAGATTGGTCTTGAGGATGGTGTCTTCGAGATTGTGCTTGCCTACATAACGGCCCGTGTTTACGTCAATAGCCGTCAGGGCTTCCGTCTGCTCTATGATTATGTAGCCACCGCTCTTCAGCCATACTTTCCGTCCCAAGGCGCGGCTTATCTCCACTTCGAGCCCGTAGTGGTCGAACATCGGCTCCTCTTCGTCGTAAAGCTCGATGGAGTATTTCATCTTGGGCATGAAAGTAGTTATGAACTGGACGATCCGGTCATGCTCCGGTTTTGAATCAACGACTATCCGGTCTACCGATTCGGTAAGGATGTCCCGTACGACCTTCTGGGTCATGTCAAGATCAGAGTGAATAAGGATAGGGGGGTGTCCGATGTCCTTCTTTTTGGCTATCTCCTCCCACAGCTTGATCAGATACTTCATGTCTGCTTGGAGATCTTCCTCGCTTTTCCCTTCCGAGACCGTCCTGACAATGAATCCGCTACCGACAGGTTTGATCCGTTCAACTATCTCCTTGAGCCGTTCACGCTCCGCTTCATCCTCGATCCGTCGTGAGATCCCGACATGATCGACGGTCGGCATGTAAACGAGATGCCGGCCGGGGAGGGAGATATGGGCCGTGATCCGTGCTCCTTTGGTCCCTATCGGTTCCTTTGAAATCTGCACCAGAAGTTCCTGCCCCTCCTGAAGAAGCTCTTCGATCGGGTGCATCGGCTGCATGTCCGGAGCCTCGCCATCTCCAGGCTCGTCGCCATTGCCGTTGCGCTCCATGAAGGATTCGAACTCTTCCAGCGGGTCATAGACATCGGCAACATAAAGGAATGCGGCCTTTTCCAGGCCGATATCTACAAACGCCGCCTGCATTCCGGGAAGAACCCTGACAACCCGTCCTTTATAGATGTTGCCGACAATCCCCTTCACTTTTGTCCGTTCGATATAAAGTTCGGAAATGGTTCCGTTCTCTATCAGTGCGACGCGTGTTTCGTGGGAGGTGGTGTTGATAACCAGCTCATTAGCCATACTTACCTCTTCGGAGTGCGGCTTTTCCGCCCCAGCTGCGTAAGCCTTCGGGTTCGCTTGTGCGGCGTAGCGCTGTTTATGCCAGCTGGTACTACGCCTCCGCGCTCACCCTCGACAGCCTTGCCGGAACGAAAAATCCACACTCCTTTATATGAATTTATTTATATAGAAACAGAATCGTTAAAAATAACTTCGAGTTTTTCGATCCGGCAGTCAGCAAGCTCACTGATCGGAACTCCTGTTATCGCGGATACGAACTCCAGCGGCTTTCCTCGGCCGATCTCCATTTCGAGTGCTCTCCCCTGAACGTGCAGGGTGTGGAGTTCATGCCGGAGATCATACTCCTGGATGCTGCTCTTCTTGACCCTCTTGAACGGGTGACTGTCAGATGAGAGAAATGCCGCGCAAGACCCTTCAAGGTCAATAGAACTATTTTCGGGAAGCGTAACCCGGTAGAGCACCCTCTCGCTGATCGCCGAAAGAGAAGGAGTCTTGGCCGGTACGATCCAGGCCTCAATTACGGCTATCCCTTCAGGAAGCGAAGTGTTCAGCTGCGCTTTGATGATATCCGGACCCGACCCGGTCGAGACCTCCAGGTCAAGATACTCGGCGAAAGATTCTACACCCACCGAGAGCGCAGTTGCAAACGAGAATTTGGGGTGAGGGTGAAATCCCAATGAATATTTTACCGGAATTTCAGCTCTTTTTACGGCACGGGTAAAGAGAGTGATCAACTCCAGATGGCTGAGAAATATCATTGCCCCGGTTTTTGAGTATCTGATCCTGACCCGTAGCGACTCTTCAGGGGGGCTTGAGTCGTCCGGAGCCTGCACGGGAGCAGGTATTTGTCTCTTGCTCCCGTCAGCAAGTCTGTTGCGGATCTCTTCAAAGTCACAGACCCCGCAGCCGGAGCATACCCCTTGACGGCAGTCCGGGGTATATTCTCTGTTGATAGACTTCGTCAGCTCAGTTATCAGGAACTCTTTGTTTACACCACTGTCGAGATGGTCCCATGGAAGAATTTCGTCGATATCACGCTTGCGGAGATAGAACCTGGGGTCGATACCTGTTCTGGCAAATGCTTTCTGCCAGGCAGAGAAGCTGAAATGATCCCCCCAGCTGTCAAAGCGGCAGCCAAGATCGACAGCTTCTATCAGGACTTTCCCGAGTCTTCGGTCGCCCCTTGCAAACACCCCTTCTATGACTGAAAGCGGTGCATCATGCCACTTGAAATTCAGCCGGCGCCTTTTCAGTTCGTTCCTCAGGAATTCCTGTTTAGTCAGGATCTCCTCGTAGCTGATCTGCTCTTCCCATTGAAACGGTGTGTGTGCTTTCGGGACAAAACTTGAGACCGAGACATTGACTTCGCCCATCTTGCCGCAGAGTTTGCCTTCATACTTGACTCGTCGGGAGAGTTCGACTATTTCGATGATATCATCCATGGTTTCAGTCGGAAGGCCGATCATGAAGTAGAGTTTTATCAATCGCCATCCTGCGCTGAATGCCGAGTTTGCATCTCTCAGAAGCGCTTCTTCAGTAATACCCTTGTTGATGACACTGCGGAGTCGCTCACTCCCGGCCTCAGGGGCCAGGGTGAGGCCCGTTTTTCTGACCTTCTTGATCTCTTCCATAAGCTCATCCGAAAGTGAGCCGACCCGAAGAGAGGGGAAGGAGACTGCTACCCGGCTCGCTGCATACTTTGACATCAGGTCCATAAGAAGCGGCGTGAGGCAGCCGTAATCGCCGGTAGCAAGCGAGAGCAGCGAGATCTCGTCGTAACCGGTATGCTTCAGTGTCTCTTCGACAGTTTCGAGGATCTTTTCCGGGGAGCGCTCCCGAACCGGCCGATAGATGTAGCCGGCCTGGCAGAAGCGGCACCCCCTCGTGCATCCTCTGCCTATCTCCATGCTGACCCGGTCGTGAACTGTTTTGAGAAAAGGGATTACCGGAGACGTCGGATACGGGGTCGACTCCAGGTCGGCTACAAATCGTCTGTGTACCGAACTGTATCCGGATTTCAAGGGGATAATTCTCGATATGCGCCCGTCATCATGATATTCAGTTTTGAAGAAGGACGGGACATAAACTCCCTGGACAGTTGCCAGCCTTTCCAGAAGGTCATTTCTGTTCCGGCTGTTTTTTTTGTGCTCGCGGCAGATTTCGGCGATTTCTATGACAGCTTCTTCCCCGTCTCCGATCAGGAATGCGTCGAAAAAGTCTGCCAGCGGCTCCGGATTGTATGCACATGGTCCGCCGCCAATAACGATGGGCCAGGAGTCATCGCGGTCGGTAGAGAGCAGGGGGATGCCGGAGAGCCTGAGCATGTTCAGGATATTGGTGTAAGAAAGTTCGTGCTG